>JAIXTG010000056.1 GCA_027484285.1 Oxalobacteraceae bacterium
ACAACCAACAAGTACCAGAGCACCCGCTATCACGTGATGGGCCTGTACGAAATCGATCCGTCGAATGTCGTCGGCCTGCGATACAACACCAGCACGTCGAGCGACAAGCCGGAAGAAGACCGCAACGGCTGGCGCGTTCACTATCAGCACAATTACTGAACATGAGCCGGCCGATTTACCGGCCCGGCAATCCCGAAAAACCCGGCGTCTGGTGATTGCCGGGTTTTTCTTTGTTCGGCAAAATCAGGAGCCGGAAGTGAAATCCTTCGGATTTCCTGACATAATTTCTCGCCCAAGCTGACAAAAACTTGACGGTCATTCTGTAGACTCACCGTCTAGTTTTTCCGAACCGAAGAAGGAGCGTATGCCGCACCGCCGCAATGACGGACCCTATCCAGCTGTCCAACCGAACCCCGCCCCGCACCGGCTTCCCCAGATCGGCCTGCCGTTGCTGCTGGCGGCTGCGCTGGCTCTCCCGACCCTATTTGCGGCCCGGCCTGCCGCGGCGCAACAGACAGCCATCACCGACAACACGCGCGTGCTGGGCATCAATGATCTGGTTGAAATAGTGCTGCAAAGCAACCCTGGCCTGAAAGCCGCGCGGTTCACGATTGACGTGGCCACGGCTTCCGTCACGACGGCCGGCGCTTATCCCAACCCGAGGCTTGAGGTTAGCGGCGGCCGCAACGCGACGCCGTCGCCGATATCAGGCCAGGCCGGCAATGTGAACTCGGTCGGCGTTGCCCAATTCATCGAGAACCCGGCGCTGCGCAGTGCCCGCATCAATTCATCCCTCTTCGCGGAACAGAGCAGCCGCCAGGCGCTGTCCCAGGTACGCAATGAGCTGGTTTCGCAGGTCAAACTGCGTGCCTATGAGTATCTGCTGCGGAAAGCCGAAGCACAGGCGGCTGCCGAAGCACTGGCCTTGCTCGAACAGACACGCGAGCGCATCAAGGTGCGTGTGGAGACCGGCGAGGCCGGCAAGTTCGACCTGATCCGGGCCGACGCCGAGATCGTCAATGCACGCCAGCGCGAAGAATCCGCGCGGCTCCAGATCGCACAGGCAGCGATTGCGCTGAACCGTCTCGCGGCCGGCAACCTGCCGCCCAAATGGGAGCTCGACGCCGAACTGAACGATACTGCACCGCTGCCTTCGCTGGATGTCCTGAAACAGGAGGCAGCCCGCCTGAACCCGGAAATCCGCGTGCTGGAGTCGGAACTCGAACGCGCACGCTCGCGAATCGAAGAGGCGCGTGCCAGCCTCCTTCCGGGCATCGACCTGCGGATGTCGCAGGTGCGCGAACCGGACGTGCGGCAGGACATCGTCGGCTTGTCGGTACAAGTGCCGATTTTTGACCAGCGCCGCGGCCCGCGCGCCGAGGCAATCGCCGATCGCGAACGCACGCTGACGCGGCTCGAAGGCCGTCGTGCCGAACTGGTACAGCAACTCGAGCTGGCGTGGCGCTCGGTCGAAATCGCACGCGTGCGAGTACAGGCGCTGTCCGAGGGCGCCGTGAAAGCTTCGGAAGCCGCACTCCGCGTAGCCGAGGCGGCATACCGGTTCGGCGAACGCGGCATTCTTGAAGTACTGGACGCGCAGCGGGTGCTGCGTGCCGTGCGCCAGGACCTGCTGCTTGCCCGCTTCCAGCTGCAAGCCTCGCTGATCGAACTCGACACTCTGGCCGGCCGCTATGCCTCAGAGCGCTGAATCGCCTATCCCGACCTACTCATTCGAACGACGCACATCGATGAAATACCTCACCACTCCCCTGTTCATCAGTCTGCTGGGCGTCGCCCTTCTGACCACCGGCTGCGGCAAGGAAGAAGCCAACGCGGCGAAGAAGCCCGCTGCGACCGAAGCCAGTGCGCCTGTCAGAGACCCGATGGAAGTCATGCTGACGCCGGAAATGGCAAAGCAGTTCCGTGTCGAGTCGGCCACGATGGCTGACATCGCGATCACCCAGCGCGTCGCAGGACGCATCGAGGCCAACGAGCGGCTGACAACCCGGATTGGCTCGTCAATCACGGGCCGTGTCGTCCAGGTGATGGCCGAAGTGGGTGACCGGGTCAAGGCCGGCCAGACGCTGGCAAAACTCGCCAGCCCCGAGCTGACCAACGCACAGCTTTCCTACCTGCGGGCGCTGTCCTCGACCAAGCTGGCGGAGCGGACCGTCGAACGTGCGCAGGCACTGGTGGCTGCCGACGTCATCGGCTTTGCAGAATTGCAGCGCCGTGAAGTCGAGCTGTCGGTGGCGCGCGCCGAGCTGCGCGCCGCGACCGACCAGCTGCGGCTGATCGGACTACGCGATGACACTATTGAACGCCTGCGCGACAGCGGCGCGATTGCCAGCGAAGTAAACATCCGCGCCACCCGCAATGGCGTGGTGATCGAACGTAAGGTCAGCCAGGGCCAGGTGGCGCAGCCGGGTGACCCGCTGTTCACTGTCGCCGATCTGTCGAACGTCTGGGTGGTCGGCGCGTTGCCCGAGCAGGATGCCAACTCGGTGCAAGTCAACCAGCGCGTCGAAGTCGACGTACCTGCCCTGAGCGGCGAAAAAATGACCGGCCGCATCGTGTTCGTCAGCGACACGGTCCAGCAGGACACGCGCACCGTGCCGATCCGCACCGAGGTGCAGAACCCGAAATACGAGCTCAAGCCGCAAATGCTCGCGTCGCTGAAACTCAACGGCAAATACATCAAGCAACTGGCCGTGCCGGCATCGGCCGTCGTGCGCGAAAACGACAAGGACTATGTGTTTGTCCGCCTCGACGACCACCGTTTCCGGCTGACCGAGGTGTCGCTGGAGCCGGCCGCAGGCGAACTGCGTCCGGTGCGCAAGGGCCTCGACGAGGGCACGCCGGTTGTTGTCGACGGCAGCTTCCACCTGAATAGCCAGCGCAAGCGCGCAGAGCTGGAGTAAACGATGACAGGCCTTATCAAGGCGGCGCTCGAGCAGCGCCTCATCATGGTGGTGATCGCGCTGGCGCTGGTCGGATTCGGCCTGCGCGCCACGACCAAGCTGTCAGTTGATGCATTCCCCGACGTGACCAACGTGCAGGTGCAGGTCGCGACCGAAGCGCCCGGTCGCTCGCCCGAAGAGGTCGAGCGCTTCGTCACCGTGCCGCTGGAAATCGCGATGACCGGCCTGCCGGGACTGACCGACATGCGCTCGCTGAACCGCAGCGGCCTGTCGATCGTCACGCTGGTGTTCACCGACCAGAC
>JAIXTG010000404.1 GCA_027484285.1 Oxalobacteraceae bacterium
ACTTTCTCCTTGGGCGCTGACACCTACGACAACGAACCCAAGCAATGCAGTGCGGCGGACTTCGACGATTTCGTCGCGCAGATCAGTAGTACCGACAGCACGAAAAAAGGGCAGAAATACCTCTGCGCGCCCCTCGCAGAGGGCTCACACAACGACCCAGCAAGGTACCGCTGGAAGGCACATTGGCGCATCCGCGAACTGGTCTTGCCCCGCCGCTTCCTGGCACTGGATGTGGATGGCTTCGCAGCACCCGAGCACTTCGAAGAATTCCAGCAACACATCGCCCAGTGGAATGCCTTGGTCTACACCACCGCCAGCCACACGGCCGATAAACCTCGGGCACGGGCCATCATCGAGTTGAGCCGCGAGGTCGACTACGATGAGGGTATCCGCCTCGGTACTGCCGTACAGCGCTTGCTTGAGGCGGAACTCGGCCCAGCCAACATCCAGCTTGATGCCAGCGTCTATCGGGGTGTGCAGCCTGTGTACGTCCCACTGAGGGGGGCCACTACCCATCGATTCCGGAACGCCCCATTGGATGTCGAAAGCTTCTTGCCCGACTGTTCGTCGACCAGCCCCAGCCCATCAGCCGCGACAGTGCCGCTCACGCCACATGCGGTTCCTGGTCTCGGTGTACCGCCGGCGCATGTGATCGCGGCACGAGCAACGGCGGCGCCGTTACATGCAATTCCTCTAGCTGAGAACCCTGTCAATATCGCTCGGGTTCAGGCGGCGCTGGCTCAAGTGTCGGCTGATTGCAGGTATGAACAATGGATTGAGATCCTCTTTGCATTGCACTCCACCCGCTGGCAGTGCGCCGAAACGCTGGCTCGGGTTTGGAGCATGACGGCGCCGAAACGGTATCAGGCAGCAGCATTTGCCAGTGTCTGGCGGCACGCAAAGGCCACGGGCGGCACCACGATAGAGAAACTTTTCGAGCGTGCGCAAGCGGCACTGCAAATGTCACCCTCAGTCGTACCGGCGCCCAGTACCGCACTGCGCTCGTCGGGCAAGTTGGCGTTACCTCTCAAGCCGCCGCCGCCAAGGGACTATCTGGTAGGTCAGGTGCTGGTGCCGGGGACCGTCGCAGTCATGGCTGGCGTGGGCGGCACTGCAAAGACCACGCTGGCGCTGCAACTGGTGGTGCATGGGGCACTGGGCCGGCAACTCGGAGCGATTCAGATCGGAGATTTTGCATCCGTGCTGTTCTTGGCTGAAGAAACGACAGCCGAGCGAGACCGGCGGCTCGGGGCGCTCTGCACCACATTGTCCGCGAGTGAGCGCAGTCTCGTAGAGCAGCGAGTTTATTGCGAAGCCAATGCCGGTGAAGACCTCCGGATGACAACGATTGCCGCCGGTAACCTGTTCGAAACGGCGCTAGTGGACCGGGTGATTGCTGCTACCCAAGAGCACCAACAGGCATGTGGTACCCGCGTCGGATTAATCGTCTTAGACCACGCACGCTTGGTGATGGCGGGCGACCCGTTGGCGGCAGATCATGTGACGGCGCTGCTGCGGGCGCTGAACCGGATTGCGGTTACAACCAACACGGCGGTCTTGCTTCTGGCACACAGCCCGAAATCGACGCTCAGCAAGGATACAGAGGCCGATGCAAGTGAAGTATTCGGGTCGGGGGCATTCGTTGACCATACCCGCGCCGCATTCGTATTGCACACGATGCGGGAAAGCGAGCGCAAGCACTTCGGATTGTCCCCTGACGAGGGCAGGAAGTATGTGTCGCTGACCGTCGTGAAAAGTAATTACGGCCCCTCCGGGACGCAATGGTGGTTCGAAAAGGAAGCGATCCCCGGCTGGCAGGTGATCCGACTGACGCCAGCACTATTGCTGCCGAAGGGTCAGACACAAGCGGTGTGCGCAGTCGGGCGGCGCATTATCCAGATCATCAAACGTTATCCAGGACAACTGTCGTCGAGATCGTTGCGCGATCGCTATGCAGGCAAGAATAACGAATTGGCTGCCTCGGAAGGTGAGGTGCGCAAGGCGCTCGAGCGACTGTTGGCCACTGGCGAGCTGATATCCCGGGAGCCAACGTGCGAGGAGCGCAAGCGGCTCCGCTTGCCGGGGCAAACCAAGGTAGTGCTCGACCTGCCGGCCTGTGGGGTGGCTTCCGGTGCGGGGTGGTCTGGGGTGTAATGCGGCCGACCCACACTTTTCCCAATAAAAACAATGATTTACGTAAATTTCTGCTCGGGGTTCACAGAGCAGGTCGAAACCCCGCATTTTACTCAATAAAATCAACAACTTATGTGGGTTTTTATCGACCACCGTCCCTGCGGGACGGGTTATCCCGTTCCCGCAATGACGGACAAATCACTTCGATTGTTCATGTCGGTGTGGCGGGCTTGGGCCGAAGGTCATGTCGGGGAGGGCTTGCCTTGCCGGTTGTATCCCAACGGTCTCATGCATGAGGTCAGCGCGGTATGGCGCCCTGCGTTCGTTGGGCACTTTGTCTCACCGAAGATAGGAGGCCCAGTATGCCCCTCGTAACCATCACCACCGGCCGGGCTCGCCGTTGTCGCGCGATGGCCAAACACTCTCGCCAGCAATGTTGGAATGTCGCCGCCCATGGTATGCCTGTGTGCCGTATGCATGGCGCACGCCGTGCGTCTACCGTGAAACGCGGGGCCGATCACCCGAATTACCAGCACGGAGAGGAAACGCAACAGCAGAAGTCAGCTCGTAGCCAAGAACTGCTCGAATGCCGACGGTTGGAAGACGAATTGCATCGACTGGGAATGACGACGGCTGCGCGTATCCGGGGCCGCAAACCCAAAGGCGCCTCCAAGCCGTAGAGCGTCCAGCGCGCGTATAGCCCGAACTGCGCCTCTCCCTCTGCCGCCCTCTGTGCTTGCGGCCAGCTAGTATCAGAGCAACACATCGCCACCATCGCGGTTATCGGTCCCCCCTGCTAGCGTGCGGATATCTCTGATAGACGTTACGGAGGTCTTCTGATGGCGAACCACTCCCCTGTGCGTGCGGCAGATCTACTCGATTGGGCGCGCTGGCGTCTAGGGCTTCATACGGACCGTGCGTTGGCGTACGTGTTGGCCATGCCCCAGCCGTCATTATCGAAGATCCGGCACGGCCTGTTGCCGGTGGGGCCGAACCTGCTAGTACGGTTGCTGGACGCCACCGACGTGCGATTACAGGACCTTCCGGCTCTGATCGAGTCCACCGCAACGCATTGGAGCCGGGCATGCCGTCGCTGACAAATATCGCGGTCGTACGGGCGTTACTCGAACTGGCCGTGCAGGGTATCGAGATTCCTGACCGGGTCATTGGGTTTGCGCTTGAGGAAGATTTCTCTGGGCTGCCTGCAAAGGATTCTTGGGCGATGGCCCACGCGCTGGTTATCGCGGCAAAAATGACACCTCAGGTGATCCGTTGGGAAAGCCGCTGACGGTTGGTGGATTGGCAGGTATCGGACACGTAGGCGATGAACTGCTGGCTGTGGATTGACCTCGCCTGTCAGAGGGCGGCAATTGCGGGAGATACCCAAGGGCAAACGGTACGTATAGCCCGCTTCACACTGACAAGGCTCGGTATTTTTTTGAAAAAATTTTTTCAAGCGCAGGCCGCAAAAAGCCGATCGTCGTTCGTCTTCATTTGAGTTGGGGTACCTGCGGGTCCCATCGGCGTCAACTGGGGTCCCCCCGGGGGGTACGGTAGGTGGGGGGTACCCCACCCGTGATTGAAAAACCTTCGCGCGACTGCGAGCGGCGTCCGTGCGGCAGCAATCGCACTCTCTCCTGTGTCACTGAGGCAGCGCCGGCAACACTAGATGCCCGATCCGTTGCGTGGCGACATTAGCCGCTTCCAACAGCGTATCGTGGCTCAAGTGTGCATAGCGCTGCGTGGTGCGTGCCTGGGTGTGGCCTAGCAGGTGCTGCACTTCGTACAACGTGCGTCCCTGGTTGATCAGCAGGCTGGCAAAGCTGTGCCGCAAATCGTGCAGACGCACGTCCGCCAACCCTGCCCGCCGCCGCGCGGTGTCCCAAGGGTAGAAGATCGCCACATACGGCTTGCCGGTCGCCGGGTTGGCAAACGGGTAGGGGCAGCCGGCGACCTGCGGTATGCAGGCCAACAAGGCCATCGCGCCATCCGACAGCGGCACATGCCGGGCCTTGCCCGACTTCGGGGTCGGAATGCGCCATAGCCGCCGAGCCAGGTCGAAATCCTGCCAGCGGGCGTCGAGCACTTCACGCTTGCGTGCGCCGGTCAACAGCAGCATCGGGATGATGTAACGCAGCATCGGGCTGCTGCTCGCACAGACGGCCTGTGCCAATCGTTGCGCTTCTGCGTCGGACAAATAGCGCTCGCGTTTATTGTTTTCGGGCATGAGCGGTACCTGATGACATGGGTTGGTTTTGATCCCGGGGGTCTCCCAGCGCAGCGCAAGATTGAAGATATAGCGCATCAGGATCAACAACCGATTGGCCGATCCCGGCGCCGCGCCCGCAGCACGTCGTTCATGATGCATTTTGACGATGTCGGGGCGGTGGATTGCGTCCATCAAGCGATGACCAAAGCGCGGTAGTAGGTGGTTTTTCAGCAGGCTGACGTCGGTGTCCCAAGTCTTCTTGTAGGTTTTCACATACGGCAGATACTGCTCGTCGACGAAGGCGGCAAAGGTCGGTACTTGCTTGGCCGCCTGCCGTTCGTCATACGGGTCGGTGCCCATGGCTGCCTTGCGCAGGGCTTCCTGAGCCAACATGCGGGCATCGGCCAGTGTTAATGCCGGCGCATCCCCCAAGGTCATACTCCGCCGCCCGGCACGGTCCTTCGGGGTGTAGCGCAGGCGCCAGCGTCCGCGTCGTTTACCCAGCCGCTCGAGCTGCAGCCCGTGCACTTGGAGGTCGGACCGGCTCTGGCGCTTGGCCCCGGTGGTCAGGAACGTGTTGACATCGGATTGGGACTGCAAGGTACCGTGTTTCATGGCTTTAGCAGACAAAAAGATCGTTGATGCGATAGTAGACGACATTTGGGCGGCTACGCAACCGACTTTTTGTTGGCTATCTGGACGCGGGTAAAGTTGCCTGCGATAATTGCCAGCATGGCTATCCCTCAAGTGCTACCCGTGACCGAGAAACTGCTGCTCGACCGCCAGCAGTGCCTCGCGTATGCCGCCTACGTGCGCGCGGCGCGCAATGCGCTCGGGTTGAGCCAGGCGACGCTGGCGACGATGATCGGGGTCACCCGCTCGACCCTGGTGCGGTTGGAGAAGGGCGACCCGCCGCTAAAGACGGCGCTGTGTTTGGCCGCCGTCGAGGTCTTGCAGCGCTTGGGGGTCGAGGCGGCGAACTTGCCCTTGGCGGGAGCAGGAGGCGGCCCATTGCAATGGACGATCGATCCGGCCAAGCTGTGGCACACGCATGAGGTGTTACAGACAACCGATGTGCATCAGGTGATCATGGGCGTGCTGCTGGG
>JAIXTG010000346.1 GCA_027484285.1 Oxalobacteraceae bacterium
ATGATTTCGCGGCCCATCATGTCGGCGTCGGTCGCCGGCTGCAGCACCACATCGCGACCGACGGTATCGGCGGCGAACAGGCCCAGCAGCGCTTCCTGCGACATCGGGATCGGCCGCACCGGCGGCGCATCGGCAACGTTCTGCGCGAGTGTCTCGAACAGCGGGCCCCACTGGCCTTCGGGGCGGCCGATAATTTCGTAGCTGGCGCTCTTGCGGCGGATGTCTTCGTTGGCCGGGATGGCCGACAGCACCGGAATGCCGGCCGCGCTGGCGAAAGCCTGCGCTTCGCCGGTACCGTCATCCTTGTTGATCACCATGCCGGCCACGCCGACATTGCCGCCGAGCTTGCGGAAATATTCGACCGCCGAGCAGACATTGTTGGCGACATACAGCGACTGCAGGTCATTGCTGGCGACCACGATCACCTTCTGGCACATGTCGC
The DNA here is from genome assembly GCA_027484285.1 of Oxalobacteraceae bacterium. Classification (GTDB taxonomy): domain Bacteria; phylum Pseudomonadota; class Gammaproteobacteria; order Burkholderiales; family Burkholderiaceae_D; genus Pernthalerella. Next base: position 443 of record JAIXTG010000346.1, read on the forward strand.
GCGCAATCGGCAGCCCGAAACCGCCGCACACCACGTCGCCGAGGAAATCGAGCAGCACGTAGTCGAAGCCCCAGTCATGGAAGCCGAGTTTTTCGAGCAGTTCGAAGCCGTGGATGATGCCGCGCCCGCCGCAGCCGCGGCCGACCTCGGGACCCCCGAGTTCCATTGCATACACGCCGTCGCGCTTGAAGCAGACGTCGCCGATAGCGACCGGCTCGCCGGCCAGTTTTTTCTTCGACGAGGTTTCGATGATGGTCGGGCAGGCACGGCCGCCGAACAGCAGCGAGGTGGTGTCGCTCTTCGGGTCGCAGCCGATCAGCAATACCTTCTTGCCCTGCTGCGCCATCATGTACGACAGGTTGGCCAGCGTGAAACTCTTGCCGATGCCGCCCTTGCCGTAGATCGCGATGATCTGGGTTTCCTTCTTCACTTCGCCGGTGTGCGGCGCATCCGGCTCGACTGCCGCTTCTGCGCGCAGCCGCTCTTTTTGCATGAAGTGGACTGGCGCTGCCGCCGGTGTCTGTTGCTGGCTCATGGGGAGCGCCTCCAGTCGAGAATCATTTTCAGGCAGGTGGAATCGCTGAAAGCGATCCGGTAGGCCGCCTCCGCTTCCCCGGGGGTGCTGCGGTGGGTAATCAGTCCGTCGAGCGACAGGCGGCCGCTGTCGGCCAGGTCGCGCACGGCGAGCAGTTCGGTCGGCCGCCACTGGGCTGCGACCCGGATGCGGACTTCGCGCATGAAGGCCGGTGCAAAGTCGAAGCGCAGCGGATCGCCGTAGAAACCGGCCAGCACGATCTCGCCAGTCGGCGCAGTGCGCGCGATCAGCTGGTCGAGCACGGCCGCGTCGCCGCTGACGTCGCAGATGCTGCGGTAATTGCTGCGGGTATCGTCGCGCGGGTCGATGACCTCGTAGCCGTCGGCGCCGGTGCGGCGCTCGGGATTGGTCTCCCAGACCACCGGACGGCCGCCGGCCAGTACCACGAGGCGCGCGATCATGCGGCCGAGCACGCCGTGGCCGACGATCAGTTCAGGGCTGGCGACGCCGGGCACCGAATAGGCATGGTAGGCAGTCGCTGCCAGTGCCAGCAGCGTGCCGCGCTCGCCGAAGGTTTCCGGAATGCGCAGCGCGCGCAATGCGGGCACGACCACGCGCGACGCGGCACCGCCGAACAGGCCGCGCACTTCGCCAAAGCAGGCGGCGCCGGGTACGAAGACCAGCTCGCCCTCGGTGAAATTGGTGCTGCCGCCGGCCTGCGCCACGCGGCCGACCGATTCATAGCCGGGCACCAGCGGATAGCCCATGCCGGGGAAGGAAGGCATGCGGCCCGACCACAGCAGCTTTTCAGTGCCGGTCGATATGCCGGACCAGCAGATGTCGACCACCAGATCGTTTTCGCCAGGCTCAGGCAGCTGCAGCTCCCGGAGCTGGAGCCGCTGCGGCTGCTCGACGACGACGGCCTGCGCGTTCATGGCGCGCTGCTCCGGTATCGGCACTGCTCAGTCGTCTGTTGTTGCAGGTGGATCATGGTGTCAACCTGGCCAGTCTGGGGTTATGTCATTCTAAGCTTACATGGGATACTGTCAAGTAATATTTACGCCAACCGAGTCACGCGGCTGTCTGGCCGGTCTGACACACTGGCCTAGCCGATGGCCTCTGCCACCAGCACCCGCACTTGCAGCGGGATCCGGGTGGGCAGCAGCTGCACGCGGCCGAAGCCGGCCCGGGCCAGCAGGTCGGCCAGCTGCTGCACGGTGCGCGCCTGCCCGCGGCCCATCGCCAGCAGGTAGAAGCCGAAATACGCATCGCCCATCGCCTCGGCGCCCGGCGTGCCGGCCATCGGCTCGGCCAGCAGCAGGGTGCCGCCCGCGGGCAGCGCCTGCCGGACTGCGCGCAGGATGGTCAGCGCGCGCTCGTCATCGTGGTCGTGGATCACGCGCACGAGGGAGACGATGTCGGCGCCGTTCGGCAGCGGATCGGACAGGAAATTGCCGCCGACCGCCTCGGCACGCCCGGCAATGCCGGCTGCCTGGAAGCGTCCGCGCGCGCGCTCGGCGACCGCCGGCAGGTCGAACAGGGTCAGCTGCAGTTCGGGAGCGCGTTCCGCCACGCTGCACAGGAAGCGGCCTTCGCCGCCGCCGACGTCGAGCAGGCGGCGGTGGCGGTCGATGCGGTAGGCATCGAGGATTTCGGCCGCCACCAGCGGCTGCGACGCGGCCATCAGCTGCGAATAGCTGCCCACGCGCTCTGGCGCGAGTTGGGCGGCGTGCGTGCCGGCATCGTCAGCGGTATACGGATAAAAGCCTGACAGCGCAGGCGCCGGCCCGCTGCCGCGCAGCAGCGCCACCGGATCGGTGAGGTCGGTGTAGAGCGTGTCGTGATGCCTGACCATGGCGAGCACCGCTTCGTTGTCTACTAGCGGCGCGCCCAGCACGCCCAGCCCGTAGCGCAACTGGCCGCGTGCATCGCGTCCGCGCCGCTCCAGCAGCTTGAGTGACACCGCGGCGGCCAGCAGCCGCTCGGTCGCCGGTTCGCTCATCCGGCAATGGCGCGCGAGCTGCTCCAGCACCAGCGGTCCGTCCGCCAGCCGGCGGAACAGGTCGAGCTTGACGCAGGCCGACAGCACCTGCGAGTAGACGAAGCCGGCCACCAGGTCGAACAGTTCGCGGGCGCGGCGCTGGGCGACCGGGCGCGTGAGCGGGAAGCTGGCGGCCGCGCGCTGGAAGGCCGGGCTGGCCAGCAGCCGGTCGCGCCAGCCGAGCAGGCGATCGGAAAAAGAGGCGGTGGCTGCGCTCATCGGGTCAGGCAGGAATGCGCGCGATGCTGGGTGCGAGGCGGCGCGTGAGCTCGACCGGCACCAGCCGTTTGGCCTCGAGCCGTACCAGGGTGCGCAATTGCGCGGAGCCGCGGCAGCTAGGGATGGCGGCGCTGGCGGCTGCGATCAGCTGGTCGAAATGCTGGATCGCACCGCACAGCCCGAGCTCGGCGGCCGAGCTCGGCCGGCCGTGGGCGGCATCCTGCCCGGTCGGCTTGCCGAGGGTTGCGGGATCGGATGCGACGTCGCGGATGTCGTCGGCGACCTGGTAGGCCTCGCCCAGCCATTCGCCGAGCGCGCGCCAGGGAGCGCATGCGGTGCCGGCCGACTGCGCGCCGGCCGTGGTGGCCGCCACGAACAGTGCGCCGGTCTTGGCGCGCTGGTAGGCGGCGAGCGCGACGCGCGGCTCGCATTCCCAGGCCTGGCCGGCGATGATGCCGGACGGCGCACCGACGGCCGAGGCCACGGTCTGCAGCAGCAGCGCCAGGCGCTCGGGCGCGTGGCGGCCGGCAGTTGCCAGCGACTGGAATGCAGCCACGATCAGCGCATCGCCGGACAGCACGGCCAGCCGCTCGCCGTGGGCCGCGAATACGGAAGGACGCCCGCGCCGGGTCAGCGCATTGTCGAAACACGGCAGGTCGTCGTGTACCAGCGATGCACAGTGCATCAGCTCGATCGCCGCGCCGGCCGCCGCCGCGAGCTCGAGGTCATCGGCGCCGCAGGCCTGCGCTACGGCCAGTGTCAGGTGGGGACGAATGCGCGCCCCGCCGGGGAACACTGCGTCATGCATTGCCTGTGCCAGCCGCGGCGGACCTTCGGCGCCCTGCTGCGCGAGCAAGGCCGTTTCCAGTGCCTGCTCGATGATCCGGGTGTTGTCCATTTCGCCTCCGTGGCGGCCAGCAGCTCCGGCCTTGTGTGTAAGTTATGCCTGTCATTAGATCATGTCAAGCGAACATTACATACTAGCGGCTTGCTTGCGCGCCGCCAAAGTCAGTTGTTTCCTCCCCACCTCCACGGGCGATGGCTTGTGAGCGCTCAAGTGCGACGCCGCCCCCCTGCCCTAAGGTCTGCCCCGAGCCGGTGCAGACCGGCACGCGGTTCAACCATTTCAACCACAGGGGGCAGTAATGAAAACTTCCATGAGAGGCAGCACCGGGGCCGTGCTGCTGGCCGGCCTGCTGGCCGGCTGCGGCGGCGGAGGAGGCGACGACGTGATTGCCGGCGGCGGCTCGAACTCGGGTGCCGGCAGCGGCACGCTGATGAGCTGCCCGGCTGGCGTCAGTGTCTGCAGCGGCAGCAGCGAGACCAGCCGCTCCGGCGCAATCAAGCTGACTGCCTACGGCGTGCAGACCATCACGGCGTCGACCAATGACCTGCTGGCCACGCCCGGCGCCCGCGGCCCGGGTGCAACCACGGCCTTCGGGCTGGCGCCGCTCACCAACGGCCTGGCCGAGGTGCGCGTCTCGCGCGAGGCGGGCGGCCCGGTGACGGCAGTGAACCTGCTGCTGTCCGGCCTCGGCCTGAGCTGGGACGGGACCAGTGAACGTCCGCCGATCGTCGAAAATTTCGGCCTGCCGCGCGGGCGCATACAGCTGGGGGCAACCGGCATGGCCAGCATCGTGCCGCTGCCGGCAGCCACCGAGACTGCGTTCTGGAACAACGACGGGGCAACCGGCGGCGGCACGCAGGCCAATTACGCGAATAACCTGTATTTCGCGCGGTCGCCATCGACCGCCCAGTGCACGGCCGGCGACACAGCCTGCCTGACCGCTGCGCAAAACGGACTGCGGCTGGTACGTGGCGACTGGCGCACCGGCGGTGTGCGGCCCGACGAGTCGAGCGCCTCCCGGCTGCACGAAGATGGCGCCGACATGGCGCCGGACGAGATTCCCTTCGCCGGCTTCAAGGGCTACCGCGATATTTGGACCTGGAATTACCAGTATGCGCAACTGGCCGGCTGGATCACGCAGGACACGGTGAATATCGTCGAATGGGTGCCGCCTCCCCGCAGCGGCAATGACGAGCACAACAAGGCCCGGCGCGGCGTGGTGGCATTCGGCGCGACCACGCCGCCGGCCGCCGTACCCGCCACCGGTACCGCGCGCTATGCCGGCCTGGCGCGGGGCTGGTACAGCCCGGATGGCCGTGCCGAGGCGTCCCCGATCGTCGCCAGCGTCGAGATCACCGTCGATTTCGCGGCGCGCAATGCCAGCGTGCGGCTGTTCAACCTGCGGGTGGACGAGGCGCAGCAACCGACGCCGCAACTGGCCGCCGAAAGCACCAATGTGCTGCCGTTCGGTACCCAGGCGAACACGCTGATTGGCCCGGTCACGCATGGCAGCGGGAGCGGCGTGGCGACCGGCGTGGCCGGGGCCCGCTTCTTCGGGCCGGTGAGCGGCGGCGCGCCGGCAGAGATCGCCGGCACCTTCTCGGTGCGCGGCAGCAGCGCCAGCCCGATCGTGGACGCCATCTTCGGCGCCGGCGGTTTCATTGCCAAGCGCGTGACGGGCGGGACGTAATCCGCGCGGGCCGCGGGTGGCCCGCGCTTACAGGTCCTGCAACAGCCCCGCGATCAGGCGCACGCACTGCACGGGGCTTTCTTCATGCGCGAGGTGGCCCAGCATCGGCCACAGCACGAGTTCCGACTGCGGCAGCCGGGCCGCCACCAGCGATGCCTGCTCCGGCGGCACCGTCAGGTCGTTCTCGGCCGCCACCAGCTGCACCGGCAGCTGCACGCGCGGCAGTTCGCGCTCGAGCGAGGCGAGATCCCAGTGCGCCATCATCGCCAGCGCCGCGCCGACGTGGGCCGGGCTCTGCAGCAGGCGCGCATAGAGCCGGGCACCCAGCGGATCGATTACCGAGCCGGTACCACGCAAGAGCTTCTGCACCACCGCCGGATCGCGCGCCTGCCATGCGAACAGGCGGGCGGCCGCCGATCCGGAGGACAGCAGGCGTGCCAGCGGCGAAAACAGCGCACCGGCCAGCCCGCCAAAACCGATAAAGGCGCCGTTCAGGCTCACCAGTGCGGACGGGCGCACGCTGCCGTCGAGCGCCATGCGCACCGCGACGGCCGCACCGGCGGAATGGCCGACGATGAGCGAGGGCTGCAGTTCCAGCTTCGCCAGCAACGCGCTGATCTGGCGCGCCATGCCGGGCAGCGAATGGCCGGCGGCCGAGGCCGGTGCACTGCTGAAGGCATGGCCGGGCAGGTCGAGCGCCAGCACGCTAAAGCGCAGGCCGAGCTGCGGCGCGACATCGCGCCAGGAATGCGTGGAAGAGCCCGTCCCGTGCAGCAGCAAGACGGTTTTCGCGCTGGTCGCCGGCGGCCCGAACTGCTGCACATGCCAGCGCAAGCCGCCGGCGTCGACGAAGCGGCTGGCGCAGCGGTTCGGCCAGTCGCGTCCATCAGTGTCCCAGTGCAGCCTGTACGCCAACGCCGGTCCTTCGGTTCAGTGCGCGCGGGCCTGGGCCGCCAGCCGCACCTGCTGCGACACTTCGGCTGCGCCGGCATGCGGCAGCGGCAGGTAACGACCGCACAGCGCGGCGGCCAGCTCGGCCGCCTCGCGCTGCGGGCGCGGCGAGGTATCGATCATCAGGAGCGGCGCCTGCAGCAGCGCCAGCCGGCGGCCGGCATCGAGCGCATCGGCCTGCGCGCGCTCACGCCCGCCGGCGCCGTCGCGCGCGACATTCGCGCGTCCGTCGGTGAGCAGCACGACCAGCGGCGCCTGCCCGCGCCGCTGCAGGTCGTTCACCAGCGTGGCGGCAGCGTCCAGCGCAGCCGCCAGCGGGGTGCCGCCGCCGCCCGGCAGGCCGGACAGGCTGCGCTTGGCACGCGTCAGCGAGCGGGTCGGCGGCAGCAGCAGTTCGGCAGCGCGGCCGCGGAAAGCGATCAGCGCGACCTGGTCGCGCCGCACGTAACAGTCGGCCAGCAACAGCTCGACCGCGCCCTTGGCTTCGGCCAGCCGGTGCATGGCCGACGAGCCGGATGCATCGACCACGAAGACGGTGGTCGTCGCGGTCTTCTGGCGCAAGCGCGCCACATGGAAATCATCGGCACGCACAAGCAGGCGGGCGCCAGCGGCGGACGGCGGCTGCAGTGCGCGGCGCACCGGCTGCCAGGGCGCCGCCGCGCGCAGGGTATCGATCAGGTGCAGCCGGCTGCCGTGCGACGGCCGGCCGCGGCGCGAACCGGCCGGACGGCCGCGCGCGCCGGCGCGCAGCGTTGCACCCGACTTGCCGGCCGTCGCTGCCTTCTGCCGGCTGCCGGGCGTACCCAGCAGCCGGGCCAGCAGCCCGGCCGGCAGCGCCGCCCTGGCGGCGTCCAGCACGCGCTCCTGCAGTGCATCCGGCCCGGATGACGGCGGGCGGTCGGTATCCGTGGATGCCGCATCGGCAGCGGCAAGGTTTTCCAGCTCCTGCTCCGGCTCCTGCTCCGGCGCCTGCTGCTCTGCCTCGGGCAGCGGCGGCAGGCGGGTGGCGCGCGGCGCCAGCACCAGTGCGGCGGCGATCCGCGCATCGTCATCGCTGGCCTCGTGGTTGCCGTCGAGTGCCGCGCTGGCACGTGCCACGCCCAGCGCAAGCAGTGAGGCGCGCAGCGAATCCACGCCGAGCGCGAGCGCCGTTCCGCACAGGGCCCCGACCAGGGGTTCCGGCAGTTCGATGCCGGCCAGCAGCTCGCGCGCGGCATCGAGGTCGCCGCTGCTGGTACTGGCCAGCTGCTGCAGGTTGTCGTCCAGCGTCACGCGCGGTGACACCGCACGCAGGTCGAGCTCGAACGCGAAGCGGTCGCACAGTGCCGCCGGCAGCGCCTCGTCGTCCGCCATGCCTTCGTCCAGCGCGACGACGCCGAAGCGCGCCGGCCGGCGCTCGCGCACCCCGTCGCGTTCCGGCGCGACCGAGCCGGTGTCCATCGCCTGTGCAATGCGTGCTGCCGTGGCGGCCGGCAGGCGCTCAGCCATCGCCAGCAGCAGCACGCCACCGTCGGCCTCGGCCAGCAGGCCGGGCTGCAGCACCGGCCGACCGGCGGCCAGCGTGGCCGGCAGGTCCAGCCCGCCGAGCAGGCGTTCATCCGCGATGGCGGCCGGCATGCGCTTGCAGGGGCGCCCCGCGATCAGGGACTGCAGCAGCGCCAGCCAGGCATCGCGCACCGGGCCGGCCGGCGCGCGCAGCCGCACGCCGCCCAGCCCGGCCGGATCGATCGCGAACAGGACGGCCACCTGCACCGCCAGTTGCCACGCACGCTCGGACGGATCGGGCTCGCGGTCGACCGGCGCCAGCATCAGGCGGCCTGGGCGAACAGCTCGTCGACCGCGCGCGCCACGCGCGTGCCGGAACCGGCCTCGTCGAGCGGATTGCGGCGCAGCCGGTGGCGCAGCGCAGGAGCGGCCATGCGGCGCAAATGGGATTCATTGACAGCCGAATGGCCGTCGTAGGCAGCCAGCGCGCGCGCCGCACGCACCAGCGCCAGTTCGCCGCGCAGGCCGTCGGTGCCGAGCGCCATGCAGAGCTGCGCGGCGCGTGCCAGCATCGCGTCCGGCACCTCGACCGCGGGCAATCGCTTGCGTGCGGCGACGATCCGGCGGCGGATGCGCTCATCTTCGGCGCGCCACTTTGCGAGGAAAGCGTCGACGTCGCGCTCGAACGCATCGCGCCGCTTCACCACTTCGACCCGCAGCGCCAGTTCGGTCGGCGTGCTGACCTCGACCGCGAGGCCGAACCGGTCCAGCAGCTGGGGGCGCAGTTCGCCCTCTTCCGGATTGCCGCTGCCGACCAGTACGAAACGCGCCGGATGGCGGACCGACAGCCCGTCGCGCTCGACCATGTTCTGGCCGGAAGCGGCGACGTCGATCAGGAGGTCCACCAGGTGGTCCTCCAGCAGGTTCACTTCGTCGATGTACAGGAAGCCGCGGTTGGCGCGCGCCAGCAGCCCGGGCTCGAATGCTTTCACGCCCTGCGCCAGTGCGCGCTCCAGGTCGAGCGCGCCGACCACGCGGTCCTCGGTCGCGCCCAGCGGCAGGTCGACCACCGGCACCGGGCGCTGCACGCTCTTCGGCTGGCCGGCCGCCTTCAGCGGCGCGCAGCAGTCGCAGGACGGCGTGCCCGGCGTCGGGTCGCAGCCATACACGCAACCGTCGACGGCCCGGATTTTAGGCAGCAGCGCCGCCAGCGCGCGCACTGCGGTCGACTTGCCGGTGCCGCGGTCGCCGAACACCAGCACGCCGCCGACCGCCGGATCGACCGCAGCGACCAGGATGGCGAGTTTCATCTCGTCCTGCCCGACGATTGCGGAAAAGGGAAAGGCTGCCATCTTCATTCTCCTGTGTTGTCTCCCGGTCCCCGGGTCCAGCGCCGGCGCAAGTCGGCAAGGTGGGCCATGCCGGCTGCCGACAGCAGCATGGCCATCCAGTACCACGGCATGCCCAGCAGCGCACTGCGCGCCGCCAGCATCAGGCACAGCCCCGGCACCAGCATTGCTGCCAGCGCCCACTGCGGCAGGCCGCGCTGCCGGCGCCCCCAGAGCAGCGCCAGCACCGCCCACTCGCACAGGGTTGCGGCGATCACGATGTCGATCAGCTGTGTGCCGGCAAGTACAGGCAGCATGGAATTCCCCCAGAGGACAGCCTACGGCGCGCGCCTTGCTCTTCCGGCAAGCCCGTACGCAGTCGCAGACTTGATTAATTTACACCTATAACTGTCAATTCACATAGACATTTCTTGCTGCCCCGCACCAGCTGCTGCCTCCACCGCTGCTGGCAAAAAAACAGCGCGCCGAGTGAGCATTTGCAGCTGTTGCCTGTCAAAGAACTCTCTGGCTTTGAGAAATGGATCCTTGTTGCAGTGGAAGCTGATCCCGGAAATCCGTGGGCTGACGATGGCGGACTGCAGTGGTTCGCCGAAGCCGGCGCACGCGAATCGTTTGAAAACAATCTTTCGAATAAGGAAGCTTTTTCCATGAAACCCTTTGAAATCCATCGCGCAACCAAGTGTCGCGCCAAGCTTCGGCTCGGCATGTCCGGAGCGGCCGGCAGCGGCAAAACCTACTCTGCCCTGCTGATCGCCGAGGGACTCGGCGGGCGGATCGGGATGATCGATACCGAGCATGGCAGCGGCGACCTGTACGCCGACCTGCTGCCGGATGGCTATGACGTGCTGCGGCTGGAGCCGCCGTTCACGCCGGGCCGCTATATCGAGGCCATCCATGCGCTGGAGGCGGCCGGCGCGCAGACCATCATCATCGACAGCCTGTCGCATGCGTGGAATGGCGAAGGCGGCTCGCTCGACCGGCACGGCAAGATCGCCGACCGCTCCGGCAACAGCTGGCAGGCATGGCGCCAGGTGACGCCGGAACACAATGCGCTGGTCGAAGCCATTCTGCAGAGCCCCTGCCATGTGATTGCGACCATGCGCGCGAAGACGGAATACGTGCAGGAAAAAGACGAGCGCACCGGCCGCCAGATCGTGCGCAAGATCGGGCTGGCGCCCGTGATGCGGGACGGCATCGAATACGAGTTCACGATCTTCATGGAACTCGACAGCCAGCATCTCGCGCATGTCGGCAAGGACCGCACGCGGCTGTTCGACGGCCAGATCATCCGGCCGGAGATCCAGACCGGGCGCGAACTGCTGGCGTGGCTCGACAGCGGCGCGCAGGAACCGGTACGTACCGGCTTGCCCGAAGCCCAGCGCGCCAGCCTGCGGCAGGCGATCGAGCAGGCGCCCGGCATCGATGACCTGTACAAGGCCTTTGCCCATGCCTACCGCGCTGCAAATGCACTGCAGGACCTGGCCGCGCTTGACGAGTTCACGCATGCCAAGGATGACCGGAAGGCTGTCCTTGAGGCGCAACATGAGGGCGAACAGCCGGCGCATGCATGATCAAGGCGGCGAGCGGCGCCACGACGACGCGGCGATATGACCCCGACTGAAAACCAAGGACATCATCATGACTGGAACCCTGAACAAGGCATTGCTGATCGGCCACCTCGGCCATGACCCGGATGTACGCACGATGAACAGCGGCGAGCCGGTCGCGCACCTGTCGGTTGCGACCAGCGAGGCATGGAAAAACAAATCGACCGGCGCCCGGCGCGAAGCGACCGAATGGCACCGGGTCGTGCTGTACAAGCGGCTGGCCGAGATTGCAGCCCAGCACCTCAAGAAAGGCACGCTGGTGTATATCGAAGGCCACCTCCAGACACGCAAGTGGACCGGCAAGGATGGCGTCGAGCGCCACACCACCGAGATTGTCGGCGATGAGCTGCGCATGCTGCACCGGCCGTCCGACCACAAGACGCACCTGACCATGCATGAAGACCCGGTGCCGGACCGCAACCTGGTCCAGCGCGAAGCCGAGCCGAGCATCCCGTTCTGAGTGCCGCCGGCCTCCCCCCGAACCGCCCGTGACCCGGGCGGTTTTTTTATGGCCGCCTTTGCCGTCGGCAAACGTCTTGCACGAGCAGGAGTGCTGCCCTTATGCTGGCTCGTCATTCATTTCCCAGCGGAGACCCCATGCAGGTTCTGATCACCGGCGGCGCCGGCTTCCTTGGAGCAAAACTCGCGCATGCCCTGCTGCAGAAAGGCACGCTGGCCGATGCCGGCGGCAGGCAGCAGGCAATCACCCGCATCACGCTGCTCGACCGCAGTGCCGCGACCGGCTTCGACGACGCACGCATTGCGACCGCCGAGGGCGACGTGTCGGATCCGGCCGTGATTGCGGCCCACCTGACGCCGGCGGTCAGCTCGGTATTCCATCTGGCGGCCGTGGTCAGCGGCGAGGCCGAGGCCGACTTCGACCTCGGCATGCGCATCAACCTCGATGCGACCCGCCTGCTGCTCGAGCAGGCACGCCGGAACGGCAATGCACCGCGCATCGTGTTCACCAGCTCGGTGGCCGTGTTCGGCGGCGAGCTGCCGGATCCGGTACTCGATTCCACGGCGCCGACGCCGCAGGGTTCGTATGGCGCGCAGAAGGTGATGGGTGAACTGATGGTGGCCGATTACAGCCGCAAGGGCTTCGTGGATGGCCGCTCGGTCCGGCTGCCGACGATCACCGTGCGTCCGGGCAAGGCCAACAAGGCAGCGTCCAGCTTCGCCAGCGGCATCATCCGCGAGCCGCTGAACGGCGTGGTGGCGGTCTGTCCGGTACCGCCGGAGACGCGCGTATGGGCGATGTCGCCGCGCAGCGCAGTGAAGAACCTGGTACAGGCGCATGAAGTCACGCGCGACGCGCTCGGCACCGGCGGCGCAATCAACCTGCCCGGACTGGCGACGACTGCCGGCGACATGGTGGCGGCACTGGCGCGCGTGGCCGGGCCGGAAGTCGCGCAGCGCGTTCAGTGGCAAAAGGATGAGGCGATCACGCGCCTGGTCGGCAGCTGGCCGGGGCGCTTCGTCACGCCGCGCGCGGAACGGCTGGGCTTCGTCGGCGATGCCGACTTCGACTCGGTGGTGCAGGCCTACATCGACGACGAGCTGGCACGCTGAGCCTGCCGGGTGGAAGCCTCAGGCCTTCACCCGCATTCCCCACTTCCACAGCCAGGCGGTCGGCACCGGCAGCACCATGAACAGGTGCTCGATCACGGCAAGGGTCAGCAGAACGGCGACCAGGCACAGGCTGGTGGCGGCGAAGGCATCGTCCGGCCGCGCGGCCACCGCCTGCCAGAGCGGCACCGCCACTGCGCCGGCGGCCAGCAGCGATACCGGCATCAGCCAGTTGCAGGCGCGGCGCGTGAAATAACTGCTCAGGTAGGCGAGGTGCGCCGGCAGGAAGTCTTCCGACAGGTTGCGCACGCCGAGGAAGAGGTTGAGCTTGGCTGACAGCCGCATGGCCCACAGCACCAGATAGGCCCACCAGCCGGTCTGGTTGGGCTGGTTCCAGCTGGCGGCGAACACCAGCAGCGCCAGCACCACCAGTGCCAGTTCATGATGCAGTATCGCCTCGGTCGCATGCCATGCGCGGCGCCAGCCGCGGCTGTCGGGCGGGCAGGCGCTGCGGCGCGCGCCGGTCACATAGCCGAGCAGGAAAGCGATCTCCTGCCAGCCCCAGACCAGCACGGCGCAGGTAAACGCGCAGTAGGCGGAAGCGACGGTGGTGCGCGATGCCGAAATCGCCAGCCCGACCAGCGCGAACGCCAGCACCAGGGTCGCGCCCAGCAGGGTCCAGCGGAAACTGCGCGGCGGCAGCCGGCCCAGCCACAGGATCACGCCGGTGAATGACCACCAGACGATGACCGTGAACAGCACAGCCAGCAGCAGCTGGGAAAGCGGCATGGCAATCGCGCCGGGTTACCAGGCCGGCTGCAGGCGCGTGGTCTCCGGCAGCGCATTCGATTTCACCGGGATGAAATACATGCGAGCGAATACCGCCGCACCGGCGACGCTCCAGAGCGCTCGCCGCAGGCCGCCGAACAGGCCGCCGGCCTGCTTGCCCGCTTCCGCTTTCTGCGAGCAGGCGAACAGCCGCTGCAGGTTGGCATGGAAGGCCGGATGGTCGATGTCGAGCAGGACCGGGAACACCTGCTTGGTGATCTCGTTGCAGATGCGGAAGACCTCGAAGTCGTATTCGGTCGGCTCCAGTCCCATCGCCTGCTTCAGCGCCGGCCGGGTGTGGTCGCGCACGTACATCGTGGCGTACACCGCCAGCAGGAAGAAGCGGATCCACAGCACATTGGGCCCGCGCAGCAGGTGCGGATGCGCGCGCATGATCAGCGCAAACGACTCCCCGTGCCGGAACTCGTCATTGCACCAGCGCTGGAACCAGCGAAAGATCGGATGGAAGCGCTTGTCCGGATGCTGCTCGAACTGGCGGAAGATGCGGATGTAGCGCGCATAGCCGATCTTCTCCGACAGGTAGGTCGCGTAGAAAATGTATTTGGGCTTGAAGTAGGTGTAATGCTTGCTGCGCTTGAGGTTGCCGAGGTCGATGCCGAGCCCGTAATCCTTCAGCGAGGAATTGATGAAGCCCGCATGGCGCGATTCGTCGCGGGCCATGTATTCCATCAGCTTCTTGATGTCCGGGTTCGAGATGTTGCGCTTGATCTCGTTGTACAGCACGCAGCCGGAGAACTCGGACGTGAGCGAACTGACGAGGAAATCGAGGAACTCCTGCTGCAGCTCGTGCGGCAGTTTCGTGAACAGTTCGCGCGCCTCGTCGGCAAAACCCGCATCGCGCTGGAAGTGGTCGTGGTTGTTGTCGCCTTCGTACTCGGCCATCATCGCATCCCACTCGGCACGCACCGGCTCGATATTGATGCGGTCCATTGCCGCAAAGTCGGTGGTGTAGAAGCGCGGCGCGAACAGGTTGTCGGTGACGGCCAGGCGGGCTGCGTCCTCGACCGATTTGATTTCATGGGCAGTGGCATGCATCAGGATTCCCCCTGCAAAGGATGATGAGATGAAGTCAGCGGCTCGCCGGCGTCGCCGGCTGGCGTGCGCAGCAGCCAGCCGTGCAGGCCGGCATAGCCGATCCAGAACAGCACCAGAGTGATCTCGACCAGGTGGCTCATGGGTACAGCTCCATTGCCTGCGACGTGTAGAAACCGCTGGAAATCTTCTCGCTGCGGCCGACATGCCAGCCGGCGAGGCCGGGGTGGTCGGCGATGGCCGTGCGCAGCGAGCCCTCGGACACCGGCTCGATGAAGGGCGCTCGGTCTGCGCGCGGGAAGATGCGGCCGACACGGATCATCGTGGCAAGGATCGGATTGCTGGGCGCGAAGGTGAACAGCAGCGATCCGCCGGTCCGCTGCGCCAGGCCTGCGAGGCCCGCCACCATGTCGTGCTTCTCGTAATGGATCATCGAGTCCATCGCGACCACATGGTCGAAGCGGCCATACGCGGTCGACAGCATGTCGCCGGATACAAACTCGAGGCTGCCGCCATCGAGATCGGCCGGCACGCGCTCGCGCGCCAGCTGCACCAGCGTGCTCGACAGGTCGATCGCGACCACATG
>JAIXTG010000323.1 GCA_027484285.1 Oxalobacteraceae bacterium
ACCGCTCCCTCAGCGCCGGCCGAGCCGTCGTAATGTACGGCGCCAGCCGGATGGAACATGTAGCTTCCCTGTTTCAGCGCCGTGGTCGACTGCGGATCCCAGCTGTCGTCGGTACCGGCATTCCAGGTTCCCTGTACCACGACCACATGGCGATCCTCGCCATGGAAATGCGGGGCGCTCATCACGCCCGGCGGGAAATAGGCACGAATCACGTACAGGCCCGGCTTGCCCGGATCGCCATAAATCACGGCCAGCTTTGCCCCGCCGCCGGCGTCCTTCCACTCCACCTTCTCCGGCGGGATCAGCAGAAAATCTTTTTCGCTTGGCGCTGAAAAGCTCGGGGACATGACGAGCACCGATACAAGGCCGATTGCGGCCAACAGCGTGCGAGAGCGCAGGAACATTATTCGTTCTCCCTACCAGAATCCATGGGACAGAAAAAAACACCGGATGAACATAGCACATGCATAACCGGGCCGGACATCGTCTTGCCTTTTGCTCTTGCGAAGCAGTGCATAATCCGGTCAATAACAACAACGAGGAGGAACCATGAAGCTGGTACGTTACGGACGCCCGGGGCGGGAGAAGCCGGGCATGATCGATGCGGACGGCAAGCTGCGCGACCTGTCGGCAATCATTGATGATATCGGGCCGGGGCAATTGTCGGACAAGGCACTGGCCAGGCTGGCGCGGGTCAAGCCGGCGACGCTGCCGCTGGTACGCGGCAAGCCCCGTCTGGGCGTCCCGCTGACCGGAGTCGGCAAACTGGTGGCGATCGGCCTGAACTATGCGGATCACGCGGCCGAATCGAATATGCCGATCCCGAAAGAGCCTATCGTGTTCATGAAGGCGATCACCAGCCTGAACGGGCCGAATGACGACGTAATGATGCCGAAGGACGCGACCAAGGTCGACTGGGAGGTCGAGCTTGGCGTCGTGATCGGTACGCAAGCCCAGTATGTGAGCGAGCGCCAGGCACTGGCCCATGTCGCCGGCTACTGCATCGTCAACGACGTCTCGGAACGTGCATTCCAGACCGAGCGCGGCGGCACGTGGGACAAGGGCAAGGGCTGCGACACCTTTGCACCGGTGGGTCCGTGGCTGGTGACACGTGACGACGTGCCCAACCCGCAGCGGCTGGGCCTGTGGCTCGACGTAAATGGCGAGCGCTGCCAGACCGGGAATACGAAAACGATGATCTTTTCGGTCGCAAAAATCGTTAGCTACGTCAGCCGCTTCATGACCCTGATGCCCGGCGATATCATCGCCACCGGCACACCACCCGGTGTCGGGATGGGCATGAAACCGCAGCGCTTCCTAGCCGCCGGCGACGAGATGCATCTCGGTATTGACGGCCTGGGCGAGCAACGGCAGCAAGTCGTCCGCTACCGCCGCGCCTGAAGATGCCTTGCCGGCGCCGGTCTATTCGGCGTCCGGCTGGCGTGCCGGCGATGCAGCGGCAAATGCCTCGAGTGCGAGGCAGGCATCATTGATGCGCCGTATCGTCGGCATGGACGTCAGGTCACAATGCATGCGCTGGGCATTCGCCACCTGGGGCACCAGGAAACAGTCGGCGAGGCCGGGCGTATCGCCGGAGCAGAAGCGGCCGGTGCGCGCATCGCGCGAGAGCAGCGCTTCGACGCTGGCCAACCCTTGCTCTACCCAGTGCCGGTACCAGCGATTCTTGTCGTCCTCGGACACACCGAGCTCGTTGACCAGGAAGCGCAGTACGCGCAAGTTATTGACCGGGTGAATGTCGCAGGCGATCGCCAGCGAGAGACTGCGCACCCACGCGCGGTCAATCGCCGAAGCCGGCAGCAGCGCCGGCGACGGATGGACCTCCTCGAGATATTCAATGATTGCAAGCGACTGTGTAAGCACCGACTCATCTTCCAGCTGCAACGCGGGCACCAGCGCATCCGGGTTCAGCTTCCGGTAAGCCTCGCTGAACTGCTCGCCGCCTTGCCTGAGCAGGTGGACTGGCACGATTTCGCAGGGCAAGCCTTTCAGGTTCAGCGCAATGCGCACGCGGTAAGACGCGGAACTACGGAAGTAGCTGTACAGTTTCATCGTCGATTTCAGAGAATCCGAATAGGGTCAGGCATTATGCCAGCCGGGCACTGATGCCCTTGCCTGTTGTCCAACGCGACTCTGCATGAAAGGAAAGACGATGCTCCGACTGACTCGACGCCTTCGGGCTGCCGCGGGCCACTTGCGAATTGGCTGGTATGCATGGCGCAACCCGGCATTGCGCTGGCCAGGGAAATTGGTACTGGCGCTGATGGCACTGTATCTGGTGAGCCCGATAGATATCGTGCCCGACACCCTGCCGCTGCTCGGCTGGCTGGACGACTTCGCGCTGGCGGCCATCATCCTGCCCCTGATGCTCAAGCTGCTTCCAGCAGATGTGCTGCGCGAAGCAAAAGAGAAAGCGGGCGTGAATAACCGGTGATGGAACTTCTGGTATGCATGAAACACTTACCGATGAGCAAACTTATCGGAGAGACTCATGCCTACCGGTATCGGAACCAGACATCCGGATATCAACCGCTACCTTAGCGAGGAACAGCGCCTCCTGACGCGGGCCGCGTCCGAAAAGGATGTCGAGCGAGCCAACGATCTGGCATTGCAGGCGGCGATCAAGGCCAGCCGACAGCACGATGACGGACTGACTGCGGCACAAAAATTCGCGCGGGAAACGGGCAACGCGGATCTCATTGAAGAAGCCAATGATGAAGCACTCGCGCTTGCCCTACAGGCCAGCCTCGATCCGGCCAATGACGCTCCCAAGTCCGCCCGGACCTCGGTGCCTGATGAAGAATTCCTCCTCCAGCGCGCCGTGCTCGACAAGCTCAGGCAGGTGCTGGCGGAACAGGGCTTTGTCATCAAGAAAAACAATGGCGATAGCAATAACTGCCTGATCATCTCGATGCTGCAACATGTCACAGACAACTACGAAAGCAATCACACCGAACGCGCGCGACACTACAAGGCGCTGGTCAGTCAGTGGAGCAACGGGCAGGAGAAAAGCAGCTCGGCACTGTTTTCCGACGATGCACTCGGAAAAAAGCTGGTCGAGCAGATCAACCGCGATTACTTCAATGACCAGAAAGACGCTTACCTCCGCTTCCAGTTCTTTACCGCCGACCTGGACGGCAATCCGGCAGTCCGGACGCTGGGTGACGGACCGCGCACGGCAGCCATCATTGATGGCGCCGGACACTACGAGGCCTGCGTGCGCCGCTGAGCAGAAATTGTGCGCCGGCCGCGCCGCTCACCCGCCCAGATAGGCTTCCATCACCCGCGGGTCCTGCAGCAAACCGGCGGCACTGTCGTGCAGGACGATGCGGCCGCTTTCCATTACATAGCCACGGTCCGCGACCGCCAGTGCCAGACGCACATTCTGTTCCACCAGCAGGATGGTCACTCCCTGGGCAGCCACCGTGCGCACGACCTCGAAGATGCGCTCGACCATGATCGGAGCCAGCCCCATGGACGGCTCGTCCAGCAGCAGCAGGCGCGGCCTTCCCATCAGCGCACGCGC
>JAIXTG010000432.1 GCA_027484285.1 Oxalobacteraceae bacterium
CTTCTGATGACGCCGGGCCGGCGCTTCTGGGACTGGACCCATACCTGGTCCAGCCTGATCTGCACCGCCTTCATGCTGGTGGTGTGCGTGACCGGCCTGCCGCTGATTTTCAGCGACGAGATCGCCGGACTGACCGGCCGCCACTTCGCACAGGCGGAGATGCCGGCCGGCACGCCGCGCGCGACCACCGATGCGGTGGCCGCCGCGGCGCTGTCGCATGTGCCGGGCAAGGTGCCGCTCTACCTGTTCGCCGAAGAGGACGAGCCGGACCTCTGGTATGTGAAGCTTGATGCCCGGGTCGATACCGACGAACGCAATGCGGTGCTGGTGGCCATCGACGCACGCGACGCCAGCGTGCTCGGCCTGCCGGCGTTCGACGAGGGCGTCATGGCCGTTGTCTACCGGCTGCATGTCGACCTGTTCGCCGGCCTGCCCGGAAAGCTCTTCCTCGGGCTGATGGGCGTGCTGCTGGTGATCGCGATCGTTTCCGGCGTGGTGCTCTATCCGCCCTACATGCGCAAGCTGGAATTCGGCACGGTGCGCCACGCGCGCGGTGGCCGCATCCGCTGGCTGGACCTGCACAACCTGCTCGGCATGGTCACGCTCTGCTGGGCGCTGGTGGTCGGGGCCACCGGCGTGGTGAATACCTGGGCCGACCTGATACTGAAATCCTGGCAGCAGGAGCAGACGGCGCGCCTCGCCGCCGGACAGGCGACGCGGGTGCTGCAGGGCGACGGCGGGCGCGAGAGCGGGCTGGCCGCCGGCAGCAGCGAGTTCGCGCTGCGGCAGGCACTGGCGGCCGCGCCGCACATGCAGCTGGAAATGATGGCCTGGCCCGGCACGCTGATGAGCACGACATCGCATTTCGCGGTGATCCTGCGCGGCGACTCGCCGCTCACTTCCCGCTTGCGCGACGCATTGCTGGTCGATCCGCAGACCGGCGATGTGCTGCGTGCCGGCGAGCGACCCTGGTATGTGACGCTGTTCCAGCTGTCGCAGCCGCTGCACTTCGGCGACTACGGCCGGATGCCGCTGAAACTGCTGTGGGCGCTGCTCGACCTGATGACGATCGTGGTGCTCGGCAGCGGGCTCTACCTGTGGATTGCGCGCCGCCGCCGGGCGGCAGGGCAGCGCGACGCGGTCGCCGGGGCAGTCTCGTGAAGACCACGCTGCAGGTATTGCGCAAGCCGCTGCTGCTGTTCGCGGTCAGCGCTGCCGGGCTGGTGGCGGCGCTGGTGTCGGACGGGGCGGGCGATGGCGTCGCGTGGGCATGCCTCGGCTATGTGGGCTGGGTGGGCGTGCGCTGCAGCCTGCGCCGCAATGGCGGCTGAGAAAGCGCGCTGACTTCAGGCAACGGCCCGGCCAGTGCCGGCCGAAAGGCTTTCCCGGCCTGCTGCTAGCCGGCCGACAGTTTGGCCACGGTCACCGGCACCTCGCCCTGCGCCGACCGAATCCAGATCTCGCCATCCTGTATCGTCAGCTGCAGCTGCATCGTCCGTTCGCATAGCGCGGCCAGCTGTTCCGGCACCTCGGGCGCGATCTGCCAGACCGCGAGGTTCCGTGCGCGCGCCAGCTTGCCGGCGTTCTGCTTCCACCAGATGTCCGACGTGCTGCCATAGGCATAGACCTGCACTTGCCCGGAGCGGCCGCAGGCTTTCAGGATGCGCCGCTCGTCGGGCTGGCCGACCTCGATCCACTGTTCGATTGCGCCGGTCAGGTCCTTGCGCCAGAGGTCGGGCTCGTCGGTGTCCGAGATGCCCTTGCCGAATTCCAGCCGCTCGTCTGCATTCAGGCCGAACACCAGCACCCGCACCATCATCCGCTCGATGGTTTCCGACGGAGGGCAGGCAAGGTTCAGTGCATGATCCGCGTAGTAGTGACGGTCCATGTCGGCGACTTGCAGCTGGGCTTTGTAGATGATGGATTTGAGTGCCATGACAGGGTGGGGAGGGCGGTGCGCCGGTGCCGGAAAAAGGCCGGATTGTACTCCGTGTGCCGCGCTTGACCGAAAGTCGCTGGAGTAGAATGCTGGATCTTCATTGCGAGTTCTGCCCGAGTGACGGACCTTCTCCACCACCGCATCGACACCTTCCGCGCGCAACGGCGCGTGCAGGCGACGTCGCTGATCATCACGGTCTTCGGCGATGCGGTGCTGCCGCGCGGCGGGCGGATCTGGCTCGGCAGCCTGATTCGCCTGCTGGAGCCGCTGGACCTGAGCGAGCGGCTGGTGCGCACTTCGGTGTTCCGGCTGGTGAAGGAGGGCTGGCTGGCGGCCGAGACCGTCGGCCGCCGCTCCAACTATGCGCTCACGCCGGCAGGGCGCCGCCGCTTCGAGGACGCGTCGCTGCAGATTTATTCATCGCGCGCGCCATTGTGGGACCGGCGCTGGCGGATGATCCTGCTGGTGGGAGACCTCGACGCGAAACTGAAAGAGGCGCTGCGGCGCGCGCTGGCCTGGAAGGGATTCGGGCTGGTCGGCGGCAATTGCTTCATCCATCCGGGCGCGCAGCTCGCCGATGCGCTCGACATGCTGATGGCCGATGGCCTCGGGGCGGCGCTGCCGGCGCTGATGCCGCTGGTGGCAGCCGACTTTCATTCGGCGCTCGCCGCGTCGGATGCCGAACTGGTGCGGCGCGCGTGGGATCTCGATGCGCTGGCCAGCGACTATGCGGGCTTCATCGACAGCTACGAACCCCTGCTGGCGCAGCTGCGTGCCGCAGCGCTGCCCGAGCAGGCCGACGAGCTTGCCTTCCTGCTGCGCATCCTGCTGGTCCATGATTACCGGCGCTCGCTGCTGCGCGACCCGGAGCTGCCGGAAGTCCTGCTGCCGGCCGACTGGCCCGGGCACCAGGCCCGGCTGCTGTGCAAGGAGTTGTACCAGCGGCTCGAGCCGGCATCGAACCGCCATCTTGAGCGCTTCCTGCGGCTGGCCGACGGCAGCCTGCCGCCTTTCGATACCGCGCTGCCGCAGCGTTTCCCCGATCACGACATGCTCGTGACCTGAGCCGGGTGCCTGTTCGCGTCAGCGATCGTCGAAGCTGATCGTGACCGAGGGTGTGAGCGCCCGTGCCTGGCAGGACAGCACGAAGCCGCGCGCGACCTCGTCCGGCTCCAGGGTGAAATTCTTGTCCATCGCCGTTTCGCCACTGAGCACTTTCGCGCGGCAGGTGCAGCAGACGCCGGCCTTGCATGAGAACGGCAGGTCGAGCCCGGCCTCGAGTGCCGCGTCCAGCAGGTGATCTTCCGGGCCGACTTCCAGTTCATGCTGCTTGCCGTCGAGGACGACGGTGAGGGCGATCGCCTGCTCCCTGCGCACCGGCGGCCGTTCGGATCGGGCGGGTGCCGCCGGCCGTCTGGCCACCGGTGTCCCGGACAAAAAGCGCTCCGAATGGATGCGCTCGGCTGCGACGCCGGCCTCGCGCAGCGCGGCCTCGGTTGCCTCGATCATCGCCTCCGGCCCGCAGATGAACACTTCATCCATGCTGGCCACCGGCAGCAGGGTCGAGGTTAGTGCCCGTACCTTGCCGGCATCGATGCGGCCCTGCAGCAGCTCGACCTCCTGCGCCTGCCGCGACAGGATGTGGATCAGGGTCAGACGGTCGGGATAGCGGTCCTTCAGGTCCTGCAGCGTCTCGTTGAACATCACGCTCGACATGCGGCGGTTGCCGTAGACGAGGGTGAAGCGGCTGTTCGCCTGTTCCTCGAGCGTGCTGGCGACGATCGACAGGATGGGCGTGATGCCCGAGCCGGCGGCAAAGCCGACCCGGTGCAGCGCCCTCGGCTGGCGCACGGTGAAGCGGCCGTCCGGCGGCATGACCTCCAGCGTGTCGCCAGCTTTCAGCTGGCGTGCGGCCCAGTTCGAGAACAGGCCGCCGTCGACCGGGCGGATGCCGATCTCCAGCTCGCCCGCCTGCTGCAGCCGGCTGCGCGCGCAGCTGATCGAATAGCTGCGGCGTACATCACTGCCGTCCAGCAGTGCGCGCAGGGTCAGGAACTGGCCCGGCTCGAAGGCGAACGTGTCCCGCTGTTCGTCGGGGATGCGGAAGGTGATCGCGACCGCGCCGTCGGCTTCCGGGGTCACGCGCTTGATGCTGAGGGGATAGAAGCGGGAAGCAGCCATCGTTGTTGTCGGTTCAGTAGGGCTTGAAATAGTCGAATGGCTCGCGGCAGTCGAGGCAGCGGTACAGCGCCTTGCAGGCGGTCGAGCCGAAGCGGGCGCTCTCGACAGTGTGCGTCGAGCCGCACTGCGGGCAGGGCACCACGTCCTGCACCGGAGGCCGGGTAAAAAAATGCACGACGTCCTGCCGGGCCGCGTGCCGCTGCGGCGGCGCAATGCCGTAGCGGCGCAACTTGTCGCGGCCTTCGGCCGTCATCCAGTCGGTGGTCCAGGCCGGCGACAGCTGGGTGACCACGCGCGCCGCAATGCCTTCGGTGTGGAGCGTTGCGCGCACGTCGTCCTCGATCTGGCTGATCGCCGGGCAGCCGCTGTAGGTGGGCGTGATCACGACTTCCAGCGCGCCGTCGTCGGCTTCGCGCACGTCGCGCAGGATGCCGAGGTCGCGCAGCGTCAGCACCGGTATTTCCGGGTCGTGCAGCGAGTCCAGCGCCTGCCAGACGGCCTGGGTGCGGGCGTTCATGGTGTCACCAGCGGGCATCCGGCATCGCGCGCGCGAGGCTCTGCATCTCGGCCAGCAGGTAGCCGAGGTGCTCGGAATGGATGCCGAGCTTGCCTTCGCTGACATAGCCGCGCGCCTCCGGCTTGTGCAGGGTCGCTTCCGCCAGTGCGGCATCGACGATCGCCTCCCAGTGCGGCTGCAATGTCGCCATGTCGATGCCGATGCCGTCGGCCAGCGCCGCTTCCTCCAGCGCGCTGCCGGCCCAGAATTCGCGGGTGTACGGATACAGGTGGTCCAGCGCGGCCTGCGTGCGCTGGCGGGAATCATCCGTGCCGTCGCCCAGTTTCACCAGCCAGTCGCGGCTGTGCTGCAGGTGGTAGCGCGCTTCCTTCACCGACTTCTCCGCAATCGCCGCCAGCTCGGGCTCGGCCGACGCTTTCAATGCGTCCCATGCCAGCACCATCAGGGTGCCGTACAGGAAGTTGCGCACGATGGTAGTGGCGAAATCCAGCCCCGACTGCGCATAGCCGACCAGCGGTGCGTGATGCGGCAGTTCGAGCAGGGTGTAGTTGCGGAAGTCGTGCGCATCGCGGAAATACGCGAGGCTGTCCTCGGTCGCATTGCCGCCGGCGATTTTCGCGGCGAGCTGGTACAGCAGCCGGGCCTGGCCGATCAGGTCGAGCGTGATATTGGACATCGCGATGTCCTCCTCGAGGATGGGCCCGTGGCCCGTCCACTCCGCATTGCGCTGGCCCAGCACCAGCGCATTGTCGGCCAGGTGCAGCAAGTAGGCGAGGCGTGCGTTCATCACATGTGCCCCACGTCGTCGGGTATCTGGTAGAAGGTCGGATGGCGGTAGATCTTGTCGCCGGCCGGGTCGAACAGCTCGCCCTTGTCATCCGGGCTGCTGGCGACGATGTCGGCCGAGCGCACTACCCAGATGCTGACGCCTTCCTGCCGGCGGGTGTAGACGTCGCGCGCCATCTGCAGCGCCTGCGTGGCGTCGGTCGCATGCAGGCTGCCGCAGTGCTTGTGTTCGAGGCCCTGCTTGGAGCGGATGAACACCTCCCACAGCGGCCATTCGTTCAGTTCGGTGCTCATGCCGCCTCCTGCTGCCGGCGCGCCGCCTGCTTGCGCGCATGCGCCAGCGCCGCATCGCGCACCCACTGGCCGTCTTCATGCGCTTTCACGCGCGTGGCCAGCCGCTCCCTGTTGCACGGGCCGTTGCCGTTCACCGTGGCCCAGAACTCATCCCAGTCGATCGCGCCATAGTCGTAATGGCCGCGCTCGGCGTTCCATTTCAAGTCCGGGTCGGGCAGGGTGACGCCCAGCACTTTGGCCTGCGGCACGATGGCGTCGACGAATTTCTGGCGCAGCTCGTCATTCGAGAAGCGCTTGATGCCCCAGCGCATGCCGAGTGCACTGTTCGGGCTGTCGGCGTCCGGCGGGCCGAACATCGCGAGGCACTTCCACCACCAGCGGTTGACTGCGTCCTGCACCATCGCGCGCTGTCCGTCGGTGCCCTGCATCATCACCAGCAGCGATTCATAGCCCTGGCGCTGGTGGAAGGACTCTTCCTTGCAGACCCGCACCATGGCACGCGCATACGGGCCGTACGAGCAGCGGCACAGCGGGATCTGGTTCATGATCGCGGCGCCGTCCACCAGCCAGCCGATCACGCCGACGTCGGCCCAGGTCAGCGTCGGATAGTTGAAGATCGACGAATATTTCGCGCGGCCGGTGTGCAGGTCGTTCAGCATCTGGTCGCGCGAGGTACCGAGCGTCTCGGCGGCTGCATACAGATAGAGGCCGTGGCCGCCTTCGTCCTGCACCTTGGCGATCAGGATCGCCTTGCGCTTCAGGCTGGGCGCGCGCGAGATCCAGTTGCCCTCGGGGAGCATGCCGACGATTTCGCTGTGCGCATGCTGGCTGATCTGGCGCACCAGCGTCTTCCGGTAGGCGTCCGGCATCCAGTCCTGCGCCTCGATGCGGCCGTCGTCGGCGATACATGCATCAAAGGCGGCAAGGCGCTCGGCATCCTGCTGGCTGGTGAAGGGAATCGGCTTCTGCGGCGCCTGGTTGCCGTCGCCAACGGTGAATGATTGTGTGTACATGCAGTCCTCCTGTCTGTGCGGAAGCTATGGGCTGTGTGGTTGGTTCAGTGGTTCCTGGATCGCTCGTCGATCACGCGCTTTGCCTTGCCGACCAGGGTGCGCGGAATGCTGTTGGCGTCCATCAGTGTGACTTGCACCGATACGCCGACCTGCGTCTTGATTCGCTGGGCCAGCTCGCCGGCGGCGGCGGCACGCTCGTCGCTGCCCAGCCGTGCGGCCTCGGGCTGCAGTTCGCAGCGTACTTCGAGCGCATCGAGGTGGCCGTCGCGCGAGACCACCAGCTGGTAGGTGCCGGCCAGCCGCGCATCGCGCAGGATCAGTTCCTCGATCTGGGTCGGGAACAGGTTCACGCCACGGATGATCAGCATGTCGTCCGAGCGTCCGGTGATTTTGCCGAGGCGCCGGAACGAGCGCGCAGTCGGCGGCAGCAGGCACGTCAGGTCGCGCGTGCGGAAGCGGATCACCGGAAAGGCTTCCTTGGTCAGCGAGGTGAACACCAGTTCGCCTTCCTGTCCGTCTTCCAGTACCTCGCCCGTAACCGGGTCGATGATCTCCGGATAGAAATGGTCTTCCCAGATCACCGGGCCGTCCTTGGTCTCGATGCATTCGCTGGCCACGCCGGGGCCGATCACTTCGGTCAGCCCGTAGATGTCGATCGCGTCGATGCCGAGCCGCCGCTCGAGCTCGGTACGCATGCCTTCGCCCCAGGGCTCGGCGCCGAAGATGCCGACCTTCAGCGAGATGTCTGCCGGCGGCACGCCGAGTCGCGCGAATTCCTCGGCGATCACCAGCGCATAGGAAGGCGTGACCATGATCGCGTCCGGGCGGAAGTCGAGGATCTGCTGTACCTGCTTCTCGGTCTGGCCGCCCGACATCGGCACCACGCAGCAGCCGGCGCGCTCGATGCCGTAGTGTGCGCCGAGGCCGCCGGTGAACATGCCGTAGCCGTAGGCGTTGTGCACCATGTCGCCGGCACGCAGGCCGGCGGCGCGCAGCGAGCGTGCTACCAGCTGCGCCCAGTGATCGAGGTCGTTCAGCGTATAGCCGGCCACCACCGGCTTGCCGGTGGTGCCGGAGGATGCATGCAGGCGCGCCAGCCGCTCGCGCGGTACCGCGAACAGGCCGAACGGATAATGTTCGCGCAGGTCGGCCTTGGTCATGAACGGGAAGCGCGCCAGGTCGGACAGCTGCTTCAGGTCATCCGGATGCACCTGCTGCTGCTCGCACTTGCGGCGGAAAGCAGGCACGTTGTCATAGCTGTGGCGGATGCTCCACTGCAGCCGCTGCAGCTGCAGCGCGGCGATCTCGTCGCGGCTGGCGCGTTCTATCGGTTCCAGCTCGTCGGGTCGGGCGGTCTTGACGGGCACGGTGTCTCCTCGTTGTCTCTTGCCGGGGCTTCTGCGAGCGCCTCGTGCGGGTGTTCCTGTTCAGGCCGGCGTGCTGCCGGCCACGCTGCCGCCGATCCGGTGGCTCTTGCCGCGGAACAGCGCAATCATCCGGCCGTCCGCCGTCCTGACGCTTACGTCGTACACGCCGGTGCGGCCGGCGGCAACCCGTTCGGTCGCCTCCGCCTCCAGCGTTTCTCCTTCGCGTGCCGGCGCGATGAAATCGATCTGGCAGGCGGATGCCACCGTTGCCTGGTTGCCGCTGTTGCAGGCATAGGCGAAAGCGGTATCGGCCAGCGCGAAGATCATGCCGCCGTGGCAGATCTGGTGGCCGTTCACCATGTCGCGCCGCACGGACATCTTCAGCAGCGCGCTGCCGGGGCCGACTTGCGCGACCTGCATGCCGAGCGCCTGCGCTGCATGGTCGCGCTCGTACATGGCGGCTGCAGTGGCCTCGGCCAGTGCCTGCGGATCGGTCGGCAGGGAAGCCAGCTCAGTCATGCAAATTCCTTCCTGCGGCAAATGCCTGCTGTATGCGCGGCGAGATCCGGTAGCGGTCTTCCCCGTAGGCGCGGCCGAGATGGTCGAGTACCGCGAACAGCGCAGGCACGCCGATCGCGTC
>JAIXTG010000273.1 GCA_027484285.1 Oxalobacteraceae bacterium
CGGAATCCGGCGTCGTTTGAACATCAAAGGAAATTGGCATGAACAGACAACTGCAAGACGCCTATATCGTTTCCGCCGTCCGCACGCCGATCGGCAAGGCGCCGCGCGGCGTGTTTCGCCACACGCGGCCCGATGACCTGCTGGTCCATGCGCTGAAGGCGGCACTTGCGCAGGTGCCGGCGCTGGATCCGGCGACCATCGAGGATGCAATCGTCGGATGCGCGTTTCCCGAAGCCGAGCAGGGCCTGAACATTGCACGCATGGCGGCACTGCTGGCCGGCCTGCCGAAGACAGTGGGCGGTGCGACGGTGAACCGCTACTGCGCCTCCGGCATCACGGCCGTGGCGATGGCGGCCGACCGCATCCGCACTGGCGAGGCCGACGTCATGATTGCCGCCGGTGTCGAGTCGATGTCGATGGTGCCGATGATGGGCCACCATCCGTCGATCAATGCTGCGGTGCTGAAAGACGAGAACATCGGCATGGCCTACGGCATGGGACTGACGGCCGAGAAGGTGGCGCAGCAGTGGAATGTGTCGCGCGAGGACCAGGATGCCTTTGCGCTGGACTCGCACCGGCGCGCGCAGGCGGCGATCGACAATGGCGAGCGCGAGGGCGAAATCGTGCCGGTCGAGGTGGTCGAGAAATTTCCCGACCTGACCACCGGCGATATCGCGGTGAAGACCCGCATCGTGACGCAGGATGAGGGCATACGCGCTGACACCTCGCTCGAAGGGCTGGCAAGGCTCAAGCCGGTATTTTCGGCAAAGGGCAGCGTCACTGCCGGCAACAGCTCGCAGACTTCGGACGGCGCCGGTGCACTGATCCTGGTCAGTGAAAAAATCTTGCGGCAGTTCTACCTGACGCCGCTGGCGCGCTTCATGTCGTTCGCCGTCAGGGGCGTGCCGCCGGAAATCATGGGCATCGGGCCGAAGGAGGCGATTCCCGCCGCCCTGAAAAACGCCGGGCTCAGTCTCGATGCACTGGACTGGATCGAGCTGAATGAAGCTTTTGCCGCGCAGGCGCTTGCGGTCCGCCGCGATCTCGGACTTGACCCTGCAAAGACCAATCCGCTCGGCGGTGCGATCGCGCTCGGTCATCCGCTCGGCGCTACCGGTGCAATTCGCGCAGCGACCGTGATCCACGGGCTGCGGCGCCGCCAGCTGAAATACGGCATGGTGACCATGTGTGTCGGCACCGGCATGGGTGCAGCCGGCATTTTCGAGCGGGTGTGAGATGACAATCCGTACCGACCTTCGCGAGCGCGTCGCGACCTTCGCATTCAGCCGCCCCGAAAAGAAAAATGCGATCACGGCCGCGATGTACCAGTCGCTGGCCGAGGGGTTGGCCGACGCGGCCGGCAACGACGCGGTGCGCGTGATCGTGATCGCCGGCGATGGCGGCGCGTTCACCGCGGGCAACGACCTCGAGGATTTCCTGCAGCGTCCGCCGCAGGGCGACGACAGCCCGGTCGCGCAGTTCATGCAGGTGCTGCATGCAATGCCCAAGCCGGTGATTGCCGCCGTGCCGGGGCTGGCGATCGGCATCGGTACCACGCTGCTGCTGCACTGTGACCTGGTGTATGCAGCCGAGGGCGCGCGCTTTGCGATGCCGTTCACCCAGCTGGGCCTGTGTCCGGAATTTGCGTCCAGCGTGCTGCTGCCGCGCATTGCAGGCTACCAGCAGGCAGCAGAGAAACTACTGTTCGGCGAGGCCTTCGATGCTGCGGAGGCCCAGCGCATGGGTCTGGTGAACCGCGTGCTGGCAGCGGACCAGCTGATGCCCTTGGTCGAGTCGCGGGCGGCGCAGCTGGCCTCCCTGCCTTCGGAATCGCTGCGCATCACCAAGCAGCTGATGAAAGCCGACCTGCAGGCGCCGGTGGCGGCAGCGATGCGGTCCGAAATGCAGCATTTCACCCGGCTGCTGGGCGGGCTGGATGCGAAGGAGGCATTCTCCGCATTCCTCGAGAAGCGCAAACCCTCGTTCGGCTAGGTCAGGCGCGGCCGCGCGGTTACAATGGCGCGGTGAAGCAGGCCAGACAGTCGCTGGCGGCCGCAAGGCTGCGGGAGGAAGGTCCGGACTCCATAGAGCAGGGTGACGGCTAACAGCCGTCCGCCGTGAGGCGCGGAACAGGGCCACAGAGACGAGCGTATTCAGTTACGGTGAAACGCGGTAACCTCCACCCGGAGCAATTCCAAATAGGCACGCGATGATGTTGCTCGCGGAGCGTGCGGGTAGGAAGCTTGAGCGCCGGAGCAATTCGGCGCCTAGAGGAATGACTGTCACGCCGACCTTCGGGTAGGCGGCACAGAATCCGGCCTATCGGCCTGCTTCACTTTTTCCCTCCTGAGTTTTTTCCCTTGCCCGACCCGGGCGCGGACTTCGCTCGTCCCCCGTCTGCCGGCATGCGCCGGAATGCCGGTGGAACCGACGGGTCGTACACATGTACGAAACTAATGTTCCACTTTCAGTAACGACGCTAAGTCCTTCATTTCTCTCGGATATTGAGTGCTGAAGCAGCTTCAATGAAGTCTGCTAAGTCCTTGACTTCATTGAAAAAAACCAGTGTTTCACCCTGTCAAATTCCTTGACCGGAATTTCTCCATCCTCTAAAGTGGGCGGAAGTGTGAAAAAGTGTTTTTTTGTGGGGCGAATCTGTCAATTTTTTTGCCCCGCGAAGCAAAGCAGCCTTAACTGAATTTCAATTTCGAGGACAGTCGCCGGTGTATCAGGGAGCTTCAGCGCTGAGCATGGATGCCAAGGGACGGATGTCAATTCCGGCCCGGCATCGTGATGCGCTCGTCGTGCAGTGCGAGGGTCGCGTCACGCTGACCCGGCACCCGCACGGCTGCCTGCTGCTGTTTCCGCGCCCGGTATGGGAGCAGCACCGCGAGCAGATTGCGAGCTGGCCGATGTCGGCGCGCGCATGGCAGCGCATCTTCCTGGGCAATGCCTGCGATGTGGAAATGGACAGCGCTGGCCGCGTCCTGATTTCGCCCGAACTGCGCAGCGTGGCCGGCCTGTCGCGCGACGTCATGCTGCTGGGCATGGGTAGCCATTTCGAGGTCTGGGACGCGGCCAAGCTCGAGGAGAGCGAATCCCAGGCAATCGCTGGCGGCATGCCGGACGTCTTGAACAACTTTTCCTTCTGACGGCAGCCGATGAGTGAAGACACGGTGCCCGGGGCAACGCACCGGACAGTGCTGCTTGATGAGGCGGTGGATGCGCTGGCGATCGACGACGTGCGTCGTGACGGCGTGTTCGTCGACGGCACCTTCGGCCGCGGCGGTCACAGCCGCCTGATCCTGTCGCGCCTGTCGCCGCGCGGCCGCTTGCTGGCCTTCGACAAGGATCCGCAGGCGGTCGAAGTCGCGGCCGGGCTGGCGCAGGGCGATGCCCGCTTTGCAATCGCGCACCAGAGTTTTGCGACGATGGACGAGGCGCTGGCTGCGCGCGGCATGGGGCAGGTCGACGGCGTGCTGCTGGATCTCGGCATCTCGTCGCCGCAGGTGGATCAGGCCGAGCGCGGCTTTTCTTTCCGCGCCGATGGCCCGCTGGACATGCGGATGGACACGACGCGCGGCATGGCGGCGTCCGAATGGCTGGCCACCGAAACACAGGACAACCTGGAGAAAGTGATACGCGAGTATGGGGAAGAACGGTTTGCTTTTCAGATCGCAAAGGCGATTGTTGCTCACCGGGCCATCGAGCCCATTGTCAGCACCCGACAGCTCGCCGCACTCGTGGCTGGTGCCGTCAAGACCCGTGAAAAAGGCAAAGACCCGGCCACCCGGACTTTTCAGGCTGTACGAATTTTCATCAATAAGGAACTGGAAGACCTTGAAACAGGTTTGACCCAGGCATACGCACGGCTGGCGCCGTTCGGGAGATTGGTGGTGATCAGCTTTCATTCGCTGGAAGATCGGATCGTCAAGCGGTTCCTGGCCTCGAAAGCCAGCGTGCCGCAGCCCGACCGCCGCCTGCCGATTCGCGCCGCCGACCTGCCGCAGCCGAAGATGAAGCTGCTGTCGAAAATGAAGCCGGGCGAGGCCGAGATCGCTGCCAACCCGCGCGCGCGGTCGGCCGTGATGCGCTCCGCCATGCGCCTGCCCGAGGGAGTGGCCGCGTGAGCAACCGCACCCTGCTGCCGGTCGTCGCCCTGCTGGTGCTGTGCGCACTGCTGCTGGTGAACTCGCAATATCAGGCGCGCCGGCTGTTCATCGAGCTCGAGCGCGCCCAACTGCGTCACCGCCAGCTCGAAACCGAATGGGACCAGCTGCAATACGAGCAGTCGACGCTGGCCAAGCACTCGCGCATCGACGGCATCGCGCGCTCGCTCGGCATGGCCGCACCCGGTCCCGGCCGCACCCAGTATCTGACTGCGGGGGGGCACTGATGCGCGCCCCCAGCCGCAAGGCCGCCGCGCGCGGCGTGTCGTTCTCGGCCAGCCCGGTGCTGGCCGTGCAGCTGCCGGCATGGCGCTCGAAGCTCACGGTATTCCTGATCTTTTGCGCTTTCCTTGCATTGGCAGTGCGCGCTTTCTGGCTGCAGGCCCTGTCGACCGACTTCCTGCAGCGCCAGGGTGCGTCGCGCTATGCGCGCACGCTCGAACTGCCCGCAGTGCGCGGCAAGATCACCGACCGCCATGGCGAGGTGATGGCCTCGTCGCTGCCGGTCAAGGCCATCTGGGCGATCCCGGAAGACGTGCAGGCCTCGGCCGACCAGTCGCGCAAGCTGGCGCAGCTGCTCGGCATGCCGCCGGCCGAGCTGAAAAAGAAACTTGATTCCGACCGCAGCTTTGTCTACTTGAAGCGGCAGGTCGAGCTGGATACCGCCGACAAGATCGCGGAACTCGACATCCCCGGCATTCATACCCGCAAGGAATACAAGCGTTTTTATCCGGCCGGCCACGTCGCTGCGCATATTCTCGGCTTTACCAATGTCGAAGATGTCGGGCAGGAGGGCATGGAACTGGCACAGCAATCGTCACTGGGCGGCGTGACCGGCAGCCGGCGCGTGATCAAGGACCGGCTCGGGCGGGTCATCGAAGACATCGGCTACATCCGCGAACCGCAGGATGGGCGCGATCTCACGCTGTCGATCGACGGCAAGATCCAGTACATCGCCTTCACCCAGCTGCAGCAGGCAGTCGAGACCCATCGCGCAAAGGCAGGCGCCGTCGTGGTGCTGGACGTCAAGACTGGCGAAGTTCTGGCGCTGGCCAACCTGCCGACCTACAACCCCAACACCCGCCAGGGCCTGACCGGGGCGCAGTTGCGCAACCGGGTCATGACGGATACCTACGAGCCCGGCTCGACCCTGAAGCCTTTCATCGCTGCACTTGCCCTCGAAAAGGGCATGGTCACGCCCGCCACCATGATCGACACGCCGAACAAGCTGGCCATCGGAACGGCGACCATTGGCGACTCGCATGCCCATCCGTCATCGATGTCGGTGACGCAGGTCATCCAGCAGTCTTCCAACGTGGGCACGGTGCGCATGGCACTGCGGCTCGAGCCGCGCGAGATGTGGGACCTGTACACCACCGTCGGTTTTGGCCAGGCGCCGCGCTTTGGCTTCCCGGGTGCTGTCGCCGGCCGCATGCGGCCCTACAAGACCTGGCGTCCGATCGAGCAGGCGACAATGAGCTACGGCCACGGCATCTCGGTGTCGCTGATCCAGGTCGCGCGTTCCTACATGATCTTCGCCCGCGATGGCGAGATGGTCCCGCTGTCTTTCCAGCGGCTCGACCAGCCGCCGGCGGCACAGCGCGTCATTTCCCCTAAGACCGCGCTGCAGATGCGCGAAATGATGGAAAAAGTGGTGGGGCCCGGCGGTACCGCGCCGCTGGCGCAGGTGCGAGGCTATCGCGTCGCCGGCAAGACCGGCACTGCGCACAAGCTCGAGCACGGCCGCTACGTGAGCAAATATGTCGCCTCCTTCGTCGGCTTTGCGCCGGTGTCGGACCCGCGCATCATCATCGCAGTCATGATTGACGAACCGAGCGCCGGCGGACACTACGGCGGCCAGGTAGCTGCGCCGGTGTTCGCAAGCGTCGCGGCGAATGCACTGCGGGCACTGAATGTGGCCCCGGACGCCAGCGTGGACAATGTGATGATCCCGGATGCGCCGGTCATGGAGAGCATGTGATGGCGGCCCCGTTCGAGACCGGTGCATTGATCGAGTGGCTGCGGCAGGTCGCGCCCGGCGCCCAGCTGACGCTCGATTCGCGCCGCCTGCAGCGCGGCGACGTGTTCCTGGCCTGTCCCGGCGAGAGCGGCGATGGCCGCCGTTTCATTGCGCAGGCGATTGAAGCTGGCGCCGGTGCCGTGCTGTTCGACGATGCCGACGGTTTCCGCCCGGACCCCGCGTGGCAGCTGCCGCAGCGGGCCGTGCCGCAGCTGGCGCGCGTGGCCGGCCGGATCGCCCATGACTGGTATGGCCAGCCGGACCGCGAGATGTTCAGCATCGCCGTCACCGGAACCAATGGCAAGACCTCCTGCACCCAGTGGCTGGGGCAGGCGCTGTCGAACGACCGGCTGCCGACGGCCGTCGTCGGCACGCTCGGCATCGGCCTCTTCCGCCGCGGCGGCAGCAGTCCGTTCACGGCCACCGGTTTCACCACGCCCGATGCGGTGCAGCTGCATCGCCATCTCGCCCGGCAGAAGGCAGAAGGTGCCGCAGCACTGGCGATCGAGGCGTCATCGATCGGCCTGGTGCAGGGCCGGATGGACGAGCTGCACGTCGACTGCGCAGTGTTCACCAATTTCACGCGCGACCACCTCGACTTCCATGGCGACATGGCGGCCTACGAGGAAGCGAAGGCCAGGCTGTTCGACTGGCCCGGCCTGCGGCATGCTGTGATCAACCTCGATGATCCGATGGGCCTGCGCATGATCGAGCGCATGCGCCGCACCAATCCGGCAGTGCAGGTGATCGGCTACACGCTGGAAGACCGGGCGCATCCCGGCATCGCGGTACTGGCGGCCACCGACATCCGCGTTGCCCAGCAGGGAACGAGCTTCCAGCTGTCGTCGCCGTTCGGCGGCGGCATGGTGCGGACCCGGCTGATCGGCCGCTTCAATGTCAGCAATGTGCTCGCCATTGCCGGCGTACTGTTCTCGCGCGGCCTGGGCGCGCCGGCCACGATCGCGCTGCTTGAATCGCTGGTGGCGGTTCCCGGCCGCATGCAGCAGCTGGGCGGGCCCGACAGCCCGCTGGTCGTGATCGACTATGCACACACGCCGGATGCGCTGGAGAAGGCGCTCGACACGCTGCGCTCGGTGGCCGACGCGCGCCATGGCCAGCTGTGGTGCGTGTTCGGCTGTGGCGGCGACCGCGATCCGGGCAAGCGTCCGTCGATGGGATTGGCGGCCAGCCAGGCCGACCATCTGGTGGTCACCAGCGACAACCCGCGCAGCGAGGAGCCGGCCGACATCATTGCGCAAGTGGTGGCCGGCGTGACGACTGACGCGAGTGACCGGCTGCAGGTGATCGAGGACCGCGCCACCGCGATCCTGTCCGCCATCCGCCATGCAGGCAAGAACGACGTGATCCTGGTGGCTGGCAAGGGCCACGAGGACTATCAGGAAATCAAGGGCCGGCGCCAGGCATTCCGCGACGCCGACCATGCAGCGCTGGCACTGGCCACGCGCGCAACCCGTTACGGAGGCCACTGATGCAGGCCGAACTCGCCGACCTGGTCGGCGCCATTCCCGGAGCCACGCTGAGCGCACCCGTGCGCTTTGCCGGCGTGTCCACCAACAGCAAGACAGTCGAGCCGGGCAACCTGTTCGTCGCGCTGCGCGGCGAGCGTTTCGACGCGCATGATTTCCTCGCCGACGTTGTCGCGCGCGGTGCTGCTGCCGTGGTGGTGGAGCGTGTGCCTGACGGTTTCAGCCTGCCGGCACTGGTGGTGCCGGACACCCGCCATGCGCTTGGGCAGCTGGCACAAGCGTGGCGCAACCGTTTCGCGATCCCCGTCATCGGTGTTACTGGAAGCAACGGCAAGACGACGGTGAAAGAAATGATTGCCTCCATCCTCGCCGCCGAGTTCGGCGCCGACCAGGTGCTGTCCACCCGGGGCAACCTGAACAATGAAATCGGCGTGCCGCTGACGCTGTTCCGGCTGGAGGCCAGCCATCGCGCCGCCGTGGTCGAAATGGGCATGAACCATCCGGGCGAAATCGCCCGCCTGGCAGAAATCGCGCGGCCGACCGTCGGCCTGGTCAACAACGCGCAGCGCGAGCATCAGGAATTCATGGCCAGCGTCGCCGCCGTCGCTGAAGAAAACGGCGCGGTGATCCGCAGCCTGGCAAGCGATGGTTGCGCGGTATTCCCTGCCGACGACGAGTATGCGCCGCTGTGGCAGGGCTATGCCGGCGCACGGCGCGTGCTGAGCTTCGGACTCGATCGCGATCCGGCAGTCGCCTGCAGCTGGCAGCCGCTCGATTTCGGCAGCCGGCTGGCGGTCACGTCGGGGGGCGTGCAATTCAACCTCACGCTGAATGCTGCCGGTGTGCACAACGTGCGCAATGCGCTGGCCGCCTGTGCGGCGACGATGGCCGTCGGCATTCCCGTGGCCAGCATCGTGCGTGGCCTCGAGGTATTCGCGCCGGTCGCCGGCCGCCTGCAGAAAAAGCAGGCCGCCAATGGCGCGCTGGTGATCGACGACACCTACAACGCCAACCCGGACTCGGTGCGCGCTGCGATCGATGTGCTGGCCGCTGCCCCGGCACCGCGCCTGCTGGTGCTGGGCGACATGGGCGAAGTCGGCGCCGAGGGCGTGGCCTTCCACGAAGAGATCGGCGCGTATGCGAAGCAGCGCGGCCTCGAGCAGCTATACACCTTGGGCGCGCTGGCCCGCCACGCGAGCCTTGCGTACGGCAGCGCCGCCCGGCATTTCGACGATATGGATACATTGAACAATGAAGTCGCGCAGCTGCCTGCAGGCGCGAGCGTGCTCGTGAAAGGATCGCGTTTCATGCAGATGGAACGTGTAGTGCAGCGCCTGACCGGTGCAGCGGCGGGAGACCACTGAGATGCTGCTGTGGCTCGCCCAACAATTCCAGGACCAGGTCGGCGCGTTCCGGGTCTTCAATTTCATCACCTTCCGCGCCGTGTTCGCGACGCTGACGGCATTGCTGATCGGCCTGATCGCCGGCCCGGCAGTGATCCGCATGCTGACCGAGCTGAAGGTCGGGCAGGCAGTACGCACCGACGGTCCGCAGACCCATCTGGTCAAGTCGGGCACGCCGACCATGGGCGGCGCGCTGATCCTGATTGCGATCGGCATCGCCGTGCTGCTGTGGGGCGACTGGAGCAACCGCTTCCTGTGGCCGGTGCTGATCGTCACGCTGGGATTCGGCGCCATCGGCTGGGTCGACGATTACCGCAAGGTGGTCTACAAAGACCCGAACGGGATGCGCTCGCGGGAAAAATATTTCTGGCAATCGCTGATCGGGCTGGCAGCCGCGTTCTATCTCGCGTTCTCGGTGTCCAGCCCGACCAACGCGCAGGTGTGGGAGCTGTTCGTCGGCTGGGTCCAGTCCGGCTTCGCGATGGACCTGCCGCCGAAGGCCGACCTGATCGTGCCGTTCTTCAAGACCATCAGCTATCCGCTCGGCGTCTGGGGCTTTATCGCGCTCACCTATTTCGTGATCGTCGGCACCAGCAATGCAGTGAACTTGACCGACGGCCTGGATGGCCTCGCGATCATGCCGACCGTCATGGTCGGTACTGCGCTCGGCCTGTTCGCCTACCTGACCGGCAGTGCCACCTACGCGAAGTACCTGCTGATACCCCACATCCCGGGCGCCGGCGAGCTGCTGATTTTCTGCGGCGCGATGGCTGGCGCAGGACTGGCTTTCCTTTGGTTCAACGCTTACCCGGCACAGGTGTTCATGGGCGACGTCGGTGCGCTCGCGCTCGGCGGCGCGCTGGGCACCATTGCCGTCATCGTGCGGCAGGAGATCGTGCTCTTCATCATGGGCGGCGTGTTCGTGGTCGAGACGCTGTCGGTGATGCTGCAGGTCGCGTACTTCAAGTACACCAAGATGCGCACCGGTGTCGGCAAGCGCGTGCTGCTGATGGCGCCGCTGCACCATCACTATGAGCAGAAGGGCTGGAAGGAAACCCAGGTGGTAGTGCGTTTCTGGATCATCACGATGATGCTGGTGCTGGTCGGTCTGTCGAGCCTGAAGCTGCGATAAGCGAAGGCCCTACGCAAACACAACACGAAAACCGGAAGAAAAGCAGGCGAATGCAATACGAAGGCAAACAGGCACTGGTGCTCGGGCTCGGCGAATCGGGCCTCGCGATCGCGCTCTGGCTCGCGCGCTGCGGCGCGCGCGTGCGCGTGGCCGACACCCGTCCGTCGCCCGACCGCCTGCCGGCATTGCAGGATGCCGTGCCGGATGCGGAATTCGTCAGCGGCGAATTTGCCGAGTCGCTGCTGGACGGTGTCGATTTCGTCGCCCTGAGCCCGGGCCTTGCGCCGCAGCGGGAACTGGCTGCCATCCTGCCGGCCGCGCAGCAGCGCACTATCCCGCTCTGGGGCGAGATCGAGCTGTTCGCCCAGGCACTGGCCGCATTGCGTGCCGAGCGCGGCTATGCGCCGAAAGTGCTGGCAATCACCGGAACCAACGGCAAGACCACGGTGACCAGCCTGACCGGCCACCTGTGCCGCGCCTCCGGCCTGTCGGTCCGCGTCGCAGGCAATATCAGCCCGGCGGCGCTCGACGTGCTGCGCGAGTGCATTGCCGACGACAGCCTGCCGCAATGCTGGGTACTCGAGCTGTCGAGCTTCCAGCTCTGGAGCACCTTCAGCCTTGATGCCGACGCCGCGACCGTGCTCAACCTGAGCCAGGACCACCTTGACTGGCATGGCGACATGGACGCCTATGCCGCTGCCAAGGAACGCATCTTCGGCGCCCATACCACGCGCGTGCTGAACCGCGATGATCCGCGCGTCATGCAAATGGCCAGTCCGCTGGCCCATGTCGTCAGCTTCGGCACTGACGCGCCGTCTGCGCCCGACAGCCTCGGTCTGCTGATCGACGGCGGCATGCAGTGGCTGATGCTGGCGGTGGCGCATGATGAGGGCGAGAAGAAAAAGCGCGGCAAGCCGGCGCCCGATCTCGAACTGTTCATCAACCGGCTGATGCCGTCCGATGCGCTGAAGATCCGCGGCCAGCACAACGCCACCAATGTGCTCGCGGCGCTGGCACTGTGCCGCGCGATCGACCTGCCGCTCGCACCGCTGCTGCATGCAGCACGGCAGTATGCTGGCGAGCCGCATCGGGTCGAGCCGGTTGCCACCATCGGCGGCGTCGAATATTTCGATGACAGCAAGGGCACCAACGTCGGTGCCACCGTGGCCGCCCTCGAGGGGCTGGGCGCCGGGCACAGTGCGCACCTGGTGCTGATTGCCGGCGGTGACGGCAAGGGCCAGGACTTCGCCCCGCTGGCACCGGCAGTCGCACGCCATGTGAAGGCGGTCGTGCTGATCGGCCGCGATGCGCCGCAGATCCGTGCCGCGCTGGAAGCGACGGGCGTGACGCTGGCTGACTGCGACACGCTGCCGCGGGCGGTGCACGAGGCAGCGGCGCTGGCGCAGGCCGGCGACAAGGTATTGCTTTCTCCGGCCTGCGCCAGCTTCGACATGTTCACCAGCTATGCGCACCGCGCCCAAGTGTTCGTCGATGCAGTGCGCGACCTCGGGCTGGATCGCGGCGAGGTGATCGCATGAAGCTGGCGCTGCCCGCTTTCCTGTCCCGTGCCGGCGAGGCTGCCGCACCCGAGACCCAGCTCGGGCAGCGCTCGCGCATGCTGGAGTATGACCAGCCGCTGGTCTGGGTCACCCTGCTGCTGCTGCTGACCGGCATCGTCATGGTCTATTCCGCATCGGTCGGACTGCCGGATTCGCCGAAGTATGCGAATTACAAGAATCACCATTTCGTGCTGCGGCAGTCGATGTTCGTCATCGCCGGCCTGTTCTTCGGGCTGATCGCCTTCCGCATGCGTGTCGAGCAATGGGAGCGCTGGACGCCGCTGCTGTTCATTGCCGCGCTCGGGCTGATGGTGCTGGTGCTGGTGCCCGGCATCGGCAAGGGCGTCAACGGCGCCCGCCGCTGGATCGGCCTTGGCGGCTTCAGCCTGCAGCCGTCCGAGCTGATGAAACTGATGATGGTGTTCTACGCTGCCGACTTCACCGTACGCAAGCAGCAATACATGCACAGCCTGACCAAGGGCTTCATGCCGATGGCGATTGCGGTGGGCCTGTGCGGCGGCCTGCTGATGCTGCAGCCCGACCTGGGCGCGTTCGGCGTCATCGTCTGCATCGCGATGGGCATCCTGTTCCTGGGCGGCTTCAACATCATCTGGTTCGGCGGGATGCTTGGCGTGCTCGCCAGCGTGTTCTTCGCGATCATCCTGATCTCGCCTTGGCGCTACGAGCGCATGGTCGCCTACCTGAACCCGTGGGAAGAAAGCAATGCGCTCGGCAAGGCCTTCCAGCTGACCCATTCGCTGATTGCCTTCGGACGGGGCGAACTGTTCGGCGTCGGCCTCGGCGCCAGCGTCGAAAAACTGCACTACCTGCCCGAGGCGCACACCGACTTTCTGCTAGCCGTGATCGGCGAGGAACTGGGCCTGGCGGGCGTACTGGTCGTGATCATGCTGTTCTACTGGATCGTGCGCCGCGCATTCGACATCGGCCGCCAGGCCATCGCCGCCGAAAAATACTTCGCCGGGCTGGTGGCCAAAGGCATCGGCATCTGGATCGGCATCCAGGTCTTCATCAACATGGGCGTCAACCTCGGCCTGCTGCCGACTAAAGGCCTGACCTTGCCGCTGATGTCCTATGGCGGCTCCGGCATTGCAATCAACTGCATCGGCCTCGCCATACTGCTGAGGATAGATTATGAAAACCGCGTCATGATGCGAGGAGGTCGCGTATGACCCTCCAGACCATGACAAACCAGCGGCCGACGCGGTTTCGGTGGAGGCTAACTTCGCGCAGCGAAGTTAAGTGCGCGCCAGCGCACGGCCGGAGCCAAAATCGCCCCAGCACGCGAGCACTTGTCTCGCGCAGCGAAGTCAAGTACGAACCAGCGCACGGCCGGATTCAAAACCGCGTCGTGACGCGGTTTCGGTGGAGGCTAACTTCGCGCAGCGAAGTTAAGTGCGCGCCAGCGCACGGCCGGAACCAAAATCGCCCCAGCACACGAGCACTTGCTTCGCGCAGCGAAGTTAAGTGCGCGCCAGCGCACGGCCGGAGCCAAAATCGCCGCATGCCCGAAGGAGGCCGCGCATGAAGCGCCTCCTGATCATGGCTGCCGGCACCGGCGGGCACATCTTCCCCGGACTCGCGATTGCCGAAACGATGCGGGCGCGTGGCTGGCAGGTTTCCTGGCTGGGTACGCGGCACGGGATGGAATCGGACATCGTGCCGAAGCGCGGCATTCCGTTCGATGCCATCGATTTCGCCGGCCTGCGCGGCAAGGGCCTGAAGCATGCCGCCACCGGTGCGCTGAAGATGGCCGCCGGTTTCCTGCGCTGCCGCGCCATCATCCGGGCAAGGCAGCCGGATGTGGTGCTGGGCATGGGCGGTTATGTCACCGTGCCGGGCGGGATGATGGCGGCGCTGGCAGGCAAGCCGGTCGCGCTGATGAATGCCGATGCCGCGCTGCTGATGTCGAACAAGGCGCTGCTGCCGGTCGCAAAAAAGATTCTGTTCGGTTTTGCAGCACAGGGACTGCAGCATTCGAAGGCCGAGGTCACCGGCAATCCGGTGCGCGCCGAGATTCGCGCGTTGCCCGGGCCATCGGCTCGCTATGCGCAGCGCAGCGGCCGGCTGAATGTGCTGGTGGTCGGCGGCAGCCTCGGTGCGAAGGTCCTCAATGACACGCTGCCGGCCGCCCTTGCGCTGTTGCCGGCCGATGCCCGGCCCCGGGTAGTGCACCAGTCCGGCCGCCAGCATATCGATGCATTGAAAAAGAATTACGGTGAAGCCGGCGTCGATGCCGAGGTGCTCGATTTCATCGATGACATGGCAGACCGCTATGCAGCCGCCGACCTGGTGATTTGCCGTGCCGGTGCCATTACCGTCGCGGAACTTTGCGCCGCCGGCGTTGCCTCTGTGCTGGTGCCACTAGTGGTCTCGACCACCTCGCACCAGCGGGACAACGCGCAGTGGATGGCGCAGGCCGGCGCTGCGGTCCACCTGCCGCAGCCGGAGCTGAATCCGTCGGCACTGGCCGCGTTGTTGAATGAAATGACACGCGAGCGCTGCCAGCAGCTGGCAGAGGCCGCATACCGGCAGGGGCGGCGCGATGCGAATGACGCGATCGCGCGCGTGCTGGAGGCGTTGGGGAATCAATGAAACACAAGGTCAAACATATCCATTTTGTTGGCATCGGCGGCTCGGGCATGAGCGGGATCGCCGAGGTCCTGCTGAACCTCGGCTATACGGTGTCGGGTTCGGACCTCGCGCAGAATGCGGCCAGTCGCCGCCTCGCCGAGCTGGGCGCGACTGTCCACATCGGCCATGCGCCTGCCAACGTCGCCGGCGCAGATGCGATCGTTACATCGACGGCAGTCGGGGCCGACAACCC
>JAIXTG010000024.1 GCA_027484285.1 Oxalobacteraceae bacterium
ACCTGGTCGACCGTCATCGTGTGCAGCGGCTTGATCGGCACGGCCCTGTCATTGGCCCGGTATTCGACGAACACGATCTGCCCTCCCGGCTTTACCGACTTCATCAGGTTCTGCAGAAACTCCCGCGGGTACTCCAGCTCGTGGTAGACGTCGACCATGATGGCAAGGTCGAGCGTCGCTGCCGGTATGTTGGGGCTGGTGGAGGATGACTGGCCAACGACGAGCTGGTTTTTGCCCAGCTTCGCCGCTCTCGCCCGCAGGTAATCCAGCATCTCCGGCTGGACGTCGACTGCCCAGACCTGCCCGTCAGGCTTGATGCGACTGGCCATCAGGGCACTCAAGCGCCCGGTGCCTGCACCGATGTCACCGATCTTCATGCCGGGCTTGAGTCGCAAGCGGTCGATCAGCCGGTCGAGGCCTTCCTCGGTCGTCCGCTCCGGTCGCTCCAGCCACTCGGCCCCCTGCCATCCCATGATCTGCGCGATCTGGCGACCGCAATATCGCTTCGGGATCCCGTCCGGATGGCCGGACTGCATCTGTTCATACTGGCATTGCGGCGCCTTCGCTTCGGCCGCCTGTACCGGCTGGCCGGAAAGCAAAAGAACCAGCATCGCCTGACATACGGCGAAAAGGACATTCCTGTTGGTCACTTGGCCCCTCCTCATTCAGTCGCAGACGACAGCGTATCGGCTTTTTGAATGGCTTGCGGTCCGGCCCGGCCGGCTGCGAACGTGCAGCGCAAGAATGCAAAAGCCCGCAGCCTTCCGCCTGCGGGCTTTTGGGTGCTTTCCATAGTCTGCAAGGCGGTCGTCCGGGCACTTCGCGGACCGGGGCCGAAACCTTGACCGCTAGTCCTCGCGCCCGATCTGCTCGGCCTTCGCCAGCAATGCCTCGGCCATGCGAATGCTGGCAATGTCGATCAGCCGCCCGTCGAGGCTGACGGCGCCCTTGCCGGACTTTGCCGCATCCGCCATCGCCTCCATGATGCGGCGCGCGCGCGTGACCTCGGCGTCGGAGGGCGTGAACACCTGGTTGGCGAGCGCGATCTGGGACGGATGGATCGCCCACTTGCCTTCATAGCCGAGCACGGCGGCACGCTGTGCGGCAGCGAGAAAGCCGTCGGGATCACTGAAGTCGCCGAACGGGCCGTCGACCGGCCGCAATCCGTACGCGCGGCAGGCCACCATCATCCGCGTCTGCGCCGCGTGCCAAGGATCGGTCCAGAAATACTGGCGACGGCCCTCCGCGTCCCGGTCGGTCAGCACGCCCGAATCCTTGTTCACGCCGCCGATGACGGTGGTCCGCGCGCGCGTCGAGGCAGCATAATCGGCCACGCCGAAAGACATCGCCTCGAGCCGCTTGCTCGACTGGGCGATCGCCTCGACGTTTGCCATGCCGAGCGCGGTCTCGATCAGCACTTCGAAGCCGATTTTTTTCGGGCGCTTCATCGCCGCTTCGATCTGGGTGACCATCATGTCGACCGCATACACGTCGGCCGCGGTTCCCACCTTCGGGATCAGCAGCATGTCGAGGCGCGGACAGGCTTCCACGATGTCCACCACGTCGCGGTACATGTAATGGGTGTCAAGGCCATTGATGCGCACCATCATGGTCTTGCGCCCCCAGTCGATGTCGTTGAGGGCCTCGATGATGTTTTTCCGGGCCTGCGCCTTGTCATCCGGCGCTACCGCATCCTCCACGTCGAGGAAAATGATGTCGGCTGCCGATGTCGCCGCCTTCTCGAACATCTGCGGGCTCGACCCCGGCACCGCAAGCTCCGACCGGTGCAGCCTCGCCGTCGCCGGCTCGATGATGGTAAAGCTCATGTCCCCTCCCCGGGCCGTCCGCCCGGCGACATGCGCGAGGCACGACCGTCAATGCCGCAATCGCTCAGGCGCCGATGCTCGCCAGCGCCCGC
Source organism: Oxalobacteraceae bacterium (assembly GCA_027484285.1). GTDB lineage: Bacteria > Pseudomonadota > Gammaproteobacteria > Burkholderiales > Burkholderiaceae_D > Pernthalerella. Next base: position 1,919 of record JAIXTG010000024.1, read on the forward strand.
TTTACCGTTGTCCCGAGCTCCGATGCACTCGGCGCGACGAACAATCCATATGACGCCATGATGTCCGCCTTCTCGCGCGCGGTATCGCCCTCGCCTGAAATGATGGCGCCGGCGTGGCCCATGCGGCGTCCCTTGGGCGCGGTCAGCCCGGCCACATAGCCCACCACCGGCTTGGTCATGTTTTCCTTGATCCACTTGGCGGCCTCGGCCTCCTGCGGCCCGCCGATTTCGCCGATCATCACCACCGCCTTCGTCTCGGGGTCCTCCTGGAAGCGGGCCATGTGGTCGAGGAAGGAGCTGCCGTTGATCGGGTCGCCACCGATGCCGACGCTGGTCGTCACGCCAATGCCGAGCGCCTTCATCTGTGCGGCGGCCTCATAGCCGAGCGTGCCCGAGCGCGACACGATGCCCACGTTGCCGCGAATGTAAATGTGGCCCGGCATGATGCCCAGCATCGCCCTGCCCGCGCTGATGATGCCGGCGCAGTTCGGCCCGACGATGGTGGTGCGCTTCTCCTTCGCATAGCGGCGCAGGTAGCGCTTCACCCGCATCATGTCCTGCGCCGGTATGCCGTCGGTGATGATGCACACCAGCTCGAGTCCGGCGTCGGCCGCCTCCATCAGTGCATCGGCTGCATAGGGCGGCGGGACGAAGGCAAGGCTGGCCTGCGCACCGGTCGCCTCGACGGCCTGCCGCACCGTGTCGAACACCGGGCGATCGAGGTGCATCCTGCCTCCCTTGCCGGGCGTGACGCCACCGACCACGTTGGTGCCATACCGGATCATTTCGCCGGCATGGAACGTCGCCTTGTCGCCCGTGAAGCCCTGCACGATCACGCGCGTCGTTTCATCAATAAGAATACTCATCGGCCATCCTCCAGACGACTATTGCATCAGGCGACAAA
>JAIXTG010000014.1 GCA_027484285.1 Oxalobacteraceae bacterium
AATACCCACCATGTGGTCGGCATGGCCAGCTGGTCCGGCGGAAGCCTGTCCTTCGATCTCGCCGCCAGCCAGCGCGAAGCCCGGCTGCCGCTGGGTGCGCCTGCCGCGCCGCAGGGTGCGGGAGACTTCTTCCTGCTCGGCGTCGAGCATATCGTTACCGGTTACGACCACCTGCTGTTCGTGCTGGCACTGGTGCTGTGCGGCGGCAGCCTGCCGTCGCTGCTGAAGATCATTACCGCATTCACCATTGCACACAGCCTGACGCTGGGGGCGGCTGCGCTGGAACTGCTGACGCTGCCGTCGGCGCTGGTCGAGGCCGTGATCGCGCTGTCGATCGCCTATGTCGCGTTCGAGAACCTGATGCCGCGCTATGCGCTGTCGCGCCGCTGGCTGGTCAGCTTCCTGTTCGGGCTGGTGCACGGCTTCGGCTTCTCGTCGGTGCTGAGGGACATCGGCCTGCCGAAAGGCGGGGAGCTGCTGGCACTGCTGAATTTCAACCTGGGCGTTGAAGCAGGACAGATTGCCGCCGTGCTGCTGGTGCTGCCGCTGCTACTCTGGCTCAGGCAGAGCGCATGGCAGCAGGCGGTGGTGCGGACGGTATCGCTGGTGGTGCTGGCCGCCGGCCTCGCGCTCTTTGCCGAGCGCGTGCTGGCCGGCGGCTGAGCCGGCTCAGTCCCCGAGCAGCAGGGGCACGCGGGGCAAGGACGCCATGCCCCAGATGTGCCGGAAGGCGGCCTGCGTTTGTGCCTCGGACGCGGCGCCGCCGAACGCGGCCAGCCGCAGTGCCTTGGCTTCCAGTTCCGGGCGCGTCAGCGTATTGCCGGGATCGCCTTTCGGTTCGTCCACCCGCGCATGCAGCACGCGGCCGTCGCGGGTGTGCACGGTGACCTTGCCGATCCAGCGGACCGGATACGCGCGGTCGACTTCTTCATCGAGCTGCATCTTCACCCGCACGCGGAAATCGGCGACATCCGGATCGCGGTAGCGGCTCTCGAATTCGGTCACGCCGGCCGCTCCTTCGCAGGCAATCAGGCCGAGCACGGTACCCATCGAGAATTTGCCCTGATGCACCGTCTGCGGGTCCGTTACCGGCCCCAGCACATCAATCGCCCCCTGGTGCACATGAGTGATGACTTCGGCAATATCGGCCGCCTTCAGGCCATGCTCAAGCATCGCCTTCTGCAGGGCGTCCGCCGCCGGATGGGTGTGGCGGCAGCTTGCGTGGAACTTGAACGAGGTCTCGACCGTTGCCCAGCGCTCGCCGAGACGGTCGGTCAGGGCGGCAGGATTGGCGTCGGTCGACATGCCGGCGGCCATGCCCTGCTTCCCTTCGAGGATGCAGCGGGCGCCGGTAAAGTCTTTTTCCGCCAGCAGCGCTGCCATCAGGCCGTCCGCGGCTGCCTTGGCGGTATGCAGCTGCTTGGAGTCGGCGGCATCGCGCAGGAATTCCCACAGGCCGGCCGCCTGCGTGCCCGCCGAGCCCATCGCATGCTGCATGCGCGACGTCGACAGCCCGAGCAGCCGGCTGGCTGCAATCGCCGCGGCCACCGTGCCGACGGTGCCGGTCGTATGGAAAATCCGGTAATGGGAGCGCCCGAGGAATTCGCCGATCCGGATCCCGCATTCATAGCCCGCGACCGCAGCGGTCAGCAGCTCGCGGCCGGAGCAGCCCCGGTCCTGCGCCAGCGCGAGCACCACCGGGAAAATGACCGTCGCCGGATGGAACACCGAGCCGTTGTGCACATCATCCTGTTCCGCATAGTGCGACGCGGCCGCATTCACCATGGCCGCGAACAGCGGCGACGAGCGGCGGCGCGAGATCAGGATTTCCGCCCTGCCGTCTCCCGGCCCCTGTTCGCGCGCGATCGCCTCGATCGTCTGTACCGGACGCCCGGCCTTGCCGGCCAGCGTCGATCCGAGCCAGTCGAGCATCAGGTCCTCGGTACGCCGCAGCACCGGTTCCGGAATGTCCTCGAAGCGCAGCGTCGCGGCGAAATGCGCCAGTTGGGCGCTCGGTGCAAGCGTATCTTTCATGGTGACCTCCTTTGGTCAGAAAGAACGGGGCATGCCGAGTACATGCTCGGCGACGTAAGACAGAATCAAGTTGGTCGAAATCGGCGCCACCTGGTACAGGCGCGTCTCGCGGAACTTGCGCTCGACATCGTATTCCGCAGCGAAGCCGAAGCCGCCATGGAACTGCAGGCAGGCATTGGCCGCCTCCCATGAGGCATCGGCCGCCAGCATCTTGGCCATGTTGGCCTCGGCGCCGCATGGCAGCCCGGCGTCAAACAGTTCGCAGGCCTTGTAGCGCATCAGGCTGGCCGCCTCAATGTTCACGAAGGCCTTGGCAATCGGGAATTGCACGCCCTGGTTCTGGCCGATCGGGCGGCCGAACACAATGCGCTCGTTCACATACTTGGTCACCTTGTCGATGAACCAGTAGCCGTCGCCGATGCACTCGGCGGCAATCAGCGCCCGCTCCGCATTCAGGCCGTCGAGGATGTACTTGAAGCCCTTGCCCTCCTCGCCGATCAGGTTCTCGGCGGGTATTTCGAGGTTCTCGAAGAAGAGCTCATTGGTCTCGTGGTTGACCATGTTGCGGATCGGGCGCACCTCGAGCCCCTTGCCGATCGCATCGCGCAGGTCGACGATGAAGATCGACATGCCCTCGGATTTCTTCGTCACCTCGGCCAGCGGCGTGGTGCGCGCCAGCAGGATCATCAGGTCCGAGTGCTGGACACGGGAAATCCAGACCTTCTGGCCGTTGACCACATAGCGATCGCCCTTCTTCACCGCCGTGGTCTTGATCTTGGTGGTGTCGGTGCCGGTGGTCGGTTCGGTGACGCCCATCGACTGCAGGCGCAGTTCGCCGCGCGCGATTTTCGGCAGGTAAAAATCTTTCTGCGCCGGCGAGCCATGGCGCAGCAGGGTGCCCATGTTGTACATCTGGCCATGGCAGGCGCCGGAGTTGCCGCCGGCGCGGTTGATCTCTTCCATGATCACCGAAGCCTCGACCAGGCCGAGGCCGGAACCGCCGTACTCCTGCGGAATCAGGGCGGCCAGCCAGCCGGCTTCGGTGAGTGCATTGACAAAGGCTTCCGGGTAGCCGCGCTCTTCGTCTACCTGCCTGAAATAGTCGGCGGAAAACTGGGCGCACAGGTCGCGCACGGCGTCGCGGATGTCCCGGTGGGCATCGTCGTGGTGTTTCATGGATATTCCGGCTCAGGGCGGGTTTGGGGTCACCCGCGATTGGACTGCTGAATTGCCGGAAAGTGTGCCCCGGCCGGGCGGCCGGAACAATTCGGAAGTTTATAAGGGCGCGTTTGCGCCCGTCAGGAGCCGGCCGGGGCAGTCCGCCCCGGCCGGTCCATGCTGTGCTGCAAATGCCAGGTCAGGCAGGCGTTTGCTCGACGGCGCTGCCCTCTTGTACCAGCAGCTCCACCAGTTCGCGCGCGAACATCGGCAGCGACTGTTTGCTGCGCAGCACGATCTGCAGCTTGCGCACCGCCCAGTCATCGGCGATCTCGACGGTACGGATGTTCATGTATTTCGCATGCCGGGTGGCAGCCGAATACGGGATCACGCCAATGCCGACATTCGACTCGACCATGCGGCAGGCAGCTTCGAAGTTGCCAACCTGGATACGGATCTTGATCTGGCGGTTCAGCTCATTGGCTGCCGCCGCGAGGAACGCGTGGATGGCGCTGGCCTCGACCATGCCGACGAAATCGAAGGCCAGCGCTTCGCTGAAATCGATGCGGTCGCGGGCGGCCAGCGGATGCGATTCCGACGTCACCAGTACCAGCCGGTCTTCCCGGAAAGGCAGCACTTCCAGCCCGTCGGTACGGACGTTGCCCGCCACGATGCCGACGTCGACCTTGCCCTCCGAAACGGCGCGCACGATGTCATTCGACAGGCGCTCCTTGAGGTCGATGTTCACATCCGGATGGCTGGCGAGGAACTTCGGCAGCAGGGCCGGCAGGAACTCGGCCATCGCCGTGGTGTTCGCAAAAATCCGCACATGCCCGCGCGAGCCCTTCACATATTCGGCCAGGTCGCCGCGCAGCTCGGTCAGCTGCTGCAGCACCAGCCGGGCATGGTGCATGAAAGCCTGCCCGGGCGGCGTCAGCGTCACGCCCTGGCTGGTGCGGTACAGCAGCTTCACGCCCAGCCCCTCCTCCAGGTTCTTGATCCGGATCGATGCCGCAGGCAGCGACATGTGGGAGCG
>JAIXTG010000242.1 GCA_027484285.1 Oxalobacteraceae bacterium
AGGTGGTTGCTCTTGAGCTCGATGGTGGTGAAGCTTTGCGCTCCTTCCGGCAGGTGCAGCATGCAGCCATAGCCGCATAGCGTGTCGGCCAGCATCACGATCGACGCTGCATGCAGGTAACCGTTCGGTGCGAGATGGTGCGCCTGCACGTCAAGGGCGGCCGTGAGCCGGCCTTCTTCGGCCGACAGCATCTGGAAGCCGAGATGGTCGGGCAGGGTCCCCTGCTGTGCCGCCTTCAGTTGCTCGGGCGTGAAGTGCATTGTGGTCTCCTGGTCTTGTCAGTTGGGTTCAACGCGGCTGCCGCACCGTGGCGATCTGTTCGCACAGGAACCGGGTTGCCTCCAGCATCCGCGGTCCGGCACGGTTCATCAGGCTGCCGTCGACCACCACCATCCGGCGGTTGCGCACCGCGCGCATGCCGCCGAACGCCTGCCAGCCCTCCAGCGCCCCTGCGGGCTCGTTGCTGGCGACGATCAGCTCCGGATCGGTGCTGATGACGGCTTCCCGGCTGACGGTCGGCACCAGTGGCCGCAGCCCGGCAAATACATTGACGCCGCCGCACAGCCGGATCGCTTCCGACACGATGTGCTCGTCATTGAGTGTCATCAGAGGCGTTGGCCATACCTGGTAGAACACGCTGACAGCGCGCTGCTGCCCATAGCGCTCGCGCAGCTGCTGCAATCCGCGCCGGAAGCGGGCCGCTGCTGCGCTGCCGTCGGCGGTGCCGGCGAGTGCACCCAGACGCTCGAGCGACGTGGCGATCGCTTCCATTCGCCTCGGCTCACTGATGAAGACCGGTATGCCCAGCCGGCGCAAGCGCGCCAGCTGGGCGCTGCTGTTGCCGCTCTGCCAGCCGACAACCAGGTCGGGGCGCAAGGCGAGCACGCGCTCGATGTCGATGCGCTGGCTGTTGCCGACCGAGGGCAGGCGGGTGGCGCCGGGCGGGTAATCGCTGTATTCGGAGACGCCGACCACGGCGCTGCCGGCGCCGGCAGCAAACAGCAGTTCGGTCAGGTGCGGGGCAAGGCTGACGATGCGCGTTGCCGGTGCCGGCAGGCGGATGCGCTGGCCGGTGTCGTCGGCGGCGGAGACCTCGGCTGAGGCAGGGCCGCCCGACAGCAGGAGCACGGCCGCGCAGGCTGCCTTCAGCGCGCGCGGCCAGGCCCGCCGGTTCATACCTCGAGGTTGTCGATCAGGCGCGTGCTGCCGAGCTTCGCGGCAGCCAGCACGACCAGCGGCTCGCCGGTCGCCAGGTCGCCGGCGGTGGGCGGCTGGAGGTCGGCGCGTTTTCTGATGGCGACATAGTCCGGCTTCCAGCCACGGCCGGACAGATGCTCCATCGCGGTTTTCTCGAGCAGCGACACGTTCAGGTGGCCCTCGCGCAGCTGCGTTGCAACCGAGTTCAGCTCGCGGAACAGGGCGGGTGCCTCGGCACGTTCGGCATCAGTAAGGTAGCCATTGCGTGATGAGAGGGCGAGGCCGTCGTCGGCACGCCAGGTTTCGGCGGCAATGATCTCGGTCGGCAGCGCGAACTGGCGCGCCATCTTCCGGATGATCATGAGCTGCTGGTAATCCTTCTTGCCGAACACCGCCGCGCGCGGCTGCACGCAGGAGAACAGCTTCATCACGATGGTGGTCACGCCGGTGAAGAAGCCGGGCCGGAACTCGCCCTCGAGTATGTCGCCAAGGTCATTCGGCGGCTGGATGCGGAACTCCTGCGGTTCCGGATAGATGTCCTTTTCGGTTGGCGCAAACAGGACGTAGACGCCTTCCTTTTCGAGCTTTTCGACGTCGGCCGCGAAGGTGCGCGGGTAGCGGTCGAAGTCCTCGTTCGGGCCGAACTGCAGCCGGTTCACGAAGATCGACGCAACGACCGGATCGCCGTGCTTGCGTGCCAGCCGCATCAGCGACAGGTGGCCCTCATGCAGGTTGCCCATCGTGGGCACAAAGGCGGTTCGCAGCTGTCCGCGCAGGTGGTCGCGCAGTTCAGCGACCGACGAGATGATTTTCATGGGAAGTCGTATCCGGTGAGATCTGCCGGCGACGGCACCGTTGCCGTACCGGCTGCAGCATGGCCTGCGCCCTCAGTTGGGCGAGTAGGCAAGCCGCACATAGATCGGTGCAAATGCTTCGGCCTGGGTAATCTCGATCAGGGTTTCCTTGGCCAGTTCCAGCATTGCGATGAAGTTGACCACCACCACCGGCACGCCGCGCGAGGGATCGAACAGGTCCTGGAACTCGACGAATTTCGCGCTCTGCAGGCGGCGCAGGATGCCGGTCATGTGCTCGCGCACCGACAGTTCCTCGCGCGTGATGGTGTGCCTGGCTGTCAGCTTGGCGCGCCGCAGCAGGTCGTTCCATGCGGCCTGCAGGTCGGCGGTGTTCACGTCCGGGAATTGGGTGACGACCGTCTGGTCCACATACACCTGGGTGCGGATGAAATCGCGGCCTGCCTGCGGCAGCGTGTCTAGCTGCATCGCGGCCAGCTTCATCTGCTCGTATTCGAGCAGGCGGCGCACCAGCTCCGCGCGCGGATCGACCGCCTCTTCGCTGCCCTCGACCTTCCGGGCGGGCAGCAGCATGCGAGACTTGATCTCGATGAGCATCGCGGCCATCAGCAGGTAATCCGCTGCCAGCTCGAGGTTGCGCTGGCGGATCTGCTCGACATAGTCGAGGTACTGGTGCGTGACCGCTGCCAGCGGGATGTCGAGGATGTTGAAATTCTGCTTGCGGATCAGGTACAGCAGCAGGTCGAGCGGCCCTTCGAACGCCTCGAGGAAGACCTCGAGCGCATCGGGCGGGATGTACAGGTCGTTCGGCAGCTTGAACAGCGGCTCGCCGTACAGCTTCGCGAAGGCGATCCCGTCGATCACATCCGGCGTGCTGTCCGGCATGCCGGTCTGTGCGTCGCCTGCCGGCGTTTCAATGCTGATGCTCACGATGGTCTGGTCAGTTCGACTGGTAGACGTAGGCTCTTTGCTTGACGCGCGACTCCTGCGTGCGCCGCATGTCGTCCAGGTCCAGCGTCGGCTTGTCCCACAGGCGGGCGCGGCCGGCCTGCTGGTCGGCCTCGAGCGTCGGATTCTGCTGCTTCAACTCATCGATGAAGCGGGTGAAATCTGACACGTACCCGCTCTTTTTCGCGAAAAAGCCCATGGCGAGGCGTCCCTGTGGTGGTGATTGGTCGGAAAAGCCCCGTATTTTACCGCGAGCAGCCGGCGCTTCAGCGGATCCGCATTCCCGGCTTCGCGCCCGGCCACGGCTCCAGGATGTAGATGCCAGGCTCTGCCTTTTCATCCTTCGCGCTGGCCGCCAGCACCATGCCCTCGGAAATGCCGAACTTCATTTTGCGCGGCGCGAGGTTGGCCACCATGACCGTCAGCTTGCCCTTCAGGTCCTGCGGCTGGTAAGCCGACTTGATGCCTGAAAATACATTCCGCAGTCGACCCTCGCCGACGTCGAGGCTCAGGCGCAGCAGCTTGTCCGATCCTTCGACCTGTTCGCAGTCCACGATCTGCGCGACGCGCAGGTCGATCTTCATGAAGTCGTCGATCTTGATCTCGGCATCGATGCTCTCGATGTCGGCCGCCGCTGCTGCGGGGGCGGCCGCTTCCGCCGGCGGTTCGAACAGCGCCTCCAGCATGCCGGGCTCGACCCGGGTCATCAGGTGGGCGTAGGGATTCATCCGATGCTGGTCCGGCAGTGCCTGTCCGACATCATTCCACTGCAGCGGCGCCACGTTCAGCAGCGCCTCGACCTGCGCGGCGAGTGCCGGCAGCACCGGTTTCAGGTAGATCGTCAGGATGCGGAACGCTTCCAGCAGCCGCGAGCAGACTTCCTGCAGCCGCGCGTTGTTGGCCGGATCCTTGGCCAGTTCCCATGGCTTGTTGGCATCGACATAGGCATTCACCGCATCTGCCTGTTCCATCACCACGCGCAGCGCCTTGCCGTATTCGCGAGCTTCGAACAGTGCGCCCACCTCGGCGCCGGCCGCGCGCAGTGCCGACAGGAAGGCGTCATCTGCAGTGGCCCAGCCCATCGCGAGGCGGCCGTCGAATTTCTTGGTGATGAAGCCGGCTGCCCGGCTGGCAATATTCACGTACTTGCCGATCAGGTCACTGTTCACGCGGGCGACGAAGTCGTCCGGATTGAAATCCACGTCCTCCACCCGCGCATTCAGCTTGGCGGCAATGTAATAGCGCAGCCATTCCGGGTTCATGCCGATGTCGAGATAGCGCAGCGGCGAAATGCCGGTGCCGCGCGACTTCGACATCTTCTCGCCACTGACCGTGATGAAGCCGTGCACGAACACATTGTTCGGCACCTTCATGCCGGAGAAGTGCAGCATCGCCGGCCAGAACAGGGTGTGGAAGTAAGTGATGTCCTTGCCGATGAAGTGATACTGCTCGGTGGCCGGATCGGCCAGGAAAGCATCGAAGTCACGGCCGGTCTTGTCGAAATAATTCTTCAGCGAGGCGAGATAGCCGATCGGGGCGTCCAGCCAGACGTAAAAATATTTGCCCGGCGCATCAGGAATCTCGATGCCGAAGTAGGGCGCGTCGCGGCTGATGTCCCAGTCGCCGAGGCCGCTCTCGCTGTCCAGCCATTCGCGTGCCTTGTTGGCGACCTCGGGCTGCAGGCGCGCGCTGTCCAGCGCCCATTGCCGCAGGAAATCCACGCATTTCGGATCCGACAGCTGGAAGAAATAATGTTCGGACGATTTCATGACCGGTACCGCGCCGGTCAGCGTCGAGTACGGGTTCTTCAGGTCGGTCGGCGCATACACCGCGCTGCAGGATTCGCAGGAATCGCCGTACTGGTCTTTCGTGCCGCACTTCGGGCACTCGCCCTTGATGTAGCGGTCCGGCAGGAACATGTTCTTGACCGGGTCATAGAACTGCTCGATGGTGCGCGTGGTGATCAGCTTCGCATCATCACGCAGGCGACGGTAGATTTCCTTCGACAGCGCGTGATTCTCTTCGCCATCGGTCGAATGCCAGTTGTCGAATGCAATATGGAAGCCGTCCAGGTACTGCTGGCGGCCGGCCGCGATGTTTGCGACGAATGCCTGCGGCGTCACGCCGGCTTTCTCGGCGGCGATCATGATCGGTGCGCCGTGTGCGTCATCGGCGCCGACGAAATTCACCTCATGCCCGCCCATCCGCATGAAGCGCACCCAGATATCGGCCTGGATGTATTCCATGATGTGGCCGATGTGAAAAGCACCGTTCGCATAGGGCAGTGCGGTGGTGACGAAAAGCTTGCGGGACGGGGAGGGGGGTGCAGTGACGCTCATTGCCTGCCGGGACTGAATTGGGGAAAGCGCGATTTTATCAGCGCGGACCGGCGATCGTCCCAGCCGCTAAAATAGCGGTTTTTCAAGCGCCTCGAGCTTTACATGACCGTCCGCACCCGTTTCGCCCCCAGTCCCACCGGTTACCTCCACCTCGGCGGCGCGCGCACCGCGCTGTTTGCGTGGGCCTATGCGCGCCGTTTCGGCGGCACTTTCATCCTGCGCATCGAGGACACCGATCTCGAGCGTTCGACACCGGAGGCGGTGCAGGCCATCATCGATGGCATGCAGTGGCTGGGACTGCACCATGACGAAGGTCCGTTTTACCAGATGCAGCGCATGGATCGCTACCGCGAGGTGATCGGGCAGATGCTGCAGGCCGGCACGGCCTACCATTGCTATTGCACGCCGGAGGAAGTGGAAGCGATGCGCGAGCGCCAGCGCGCCGCCGGCGACAAGCCGCGCTATGACGGTACCTGGAGACCGGAGCCGGGCAAGGCCCTGCCGCCGGTGCCTGCCGGCGTGAAGCCGGTGGTTCGCTTCCGGAACCCGCTCGACGGCGAGGTCAGCTGGAATGACGCAGTCAAAGGCACCATCACGATTTCCAACCGCGAGCTTGACGACCTCGTGATCGCTCGCCCGGATGGCACGCCGACCTACAACTTCTGTGTGGTGGTCGACGACTGGGACATGAAGATCACCCATGTGATCCGCGGTGATGACCATGTGAACAACACGCCGCGCCAGATCAACATCCTGAAAGCACTGGGCGGCGAGCTGCCGGTGTACGGCCACGTGCCGATGATCCTCGGTGCCGATGGCGAGAAGCTGTCCAAGCGGCATGGCGCGGTGAGCGTGATGGAATATCCGGCCCAGGGCTACCTGCCGGAGGCGATGCTGAACTATCTCGCGCGACTGGGCTGGAGTCATGGTGATGATGAAATCTTCAGCATGGAACAGTTCTGCCAGTGGTTCGACCTGGACCACCTGACGAAGTCGCCGGCGCAGTTCAACCCGGAGAAGCTCGCGTGGCTGAACAACCATTACATCCGGCAAGCCGACGATGCGCGCCTCGCTCAACTGGCCTTGCCGCAGCTGCAGCGCGACGGCGCCCGGTTCGATGGCGCACCGCCGCTGTCGCAAGTGATCGCGCTGATGAAAGACCGCACCAATACCATCGTCGAGCTGGCCGATGCGGCGATGCTGTTCTACCGCGAGCCGAAGCCGGACCCGGCGCTGGTCGCGCAACACATCACCGAGGTCGCGCGCGCCGCACTGCGCCAGTTCGCCGAGGGCGCCCGGGGCGTCGAGTGGACTGCCCCGGCGATCGCTGCGTTGATGAAGCAGGTGCTGGCTGATCACAAGATGAAGATGCCGCAGCTGGCCATGCCGTTGCGTCTTGCCGTCACCGGGCAGTTGCAGACGCCATCGGTCGATGCCGTGCTCGCCTTGTTCGGTCGCGAATGCGTGCTCGCGCGCGTTGCGCCTTTCCTTTAAAAATTTTTCTGAAAGCTGTTTACACGCGAGAAAAGATTTGGCTATAATCTCGTTTCTGCAGCACACGGGGGTATAGCTCAGCTGGGAGAGCGCTTGCATGGCATGCAAGAGGTCAGCGGTTCGATCCCGCTTACCTCCACCACTGAGCCGGATCAGAGTGTGTTGTGAAGCAGTAG
>JAIXTG010000162.1 GCA_027484285.1 Oxalobacteraceae bacterium
CCTGCTCGCGCGCCAGCGGCTGCGGATCGGGCTTGGCTGCCGCTGCAGGAGCGGCAGGCGCCGGTGCTGCCGGCGCAGCCGCGGCCGGCGGTGCGGCATCGGCCGCCGGAGCGGCGGGCCCCGGCTGGGGCGCGGCTGCTGCCGGTGCTGCCGGTGCTGCCGGTGCTGCCGGTGCTGCCGGTGCTGCCGGTGCTGCCGGTGCTGCCGGTGCTGCCGGTGCTGCAGGTGCTGCCGGCGTGGCAGGTGCGGCAGGCGCCGCCGATGGCGCCCCGGTCGACGCTGCCTGGTAGGCCGCCTGCAACTCCTCGGGCAGGCCGGCCGGCAGCTCCCCGTCGGCACGCTCGGCGACTGCCTTCTCGCGCAGCACCCGGATGGCGTCCAGCGCGCGCAGCAGCAGGTCAACGCGCGGCTTGTCGAGCGCGGCCACGCCTTCCCGCACGAGCCCGAGCAGGTCTTCCGCGCGGTGCGCGATTTTTTCCAGCGCGGTCAGTTCCATCACCCGGCTCAGTCCCTTGAGCGAGTGGAAAGCGCGGAACAAGCCGGACAGCTCTTCCGAATCGAGCGCAGCACTGTCGGCCTTGACTAGCAGCGCCTCGATCGCCTCGACATGCTCCTCGGTCTCGACCGCGTACTGCGCCCAGATGGTTTCAATGAAGTCGGCTGACATGGACCGGGTCCTTGTTCACAGTCGGAATGGCGAACGGATCAACATCCGCAAGCATCAGATGCCGAGCGTCTTGCGGATCGACTTGACGATCTCGTGACCCTTCTTTGCGCCGAGATCGAGGCTCATTGCGCCGGACGGCTTGGCGATCACGTCGGCAGCGCCGAGCTTGCGCGCTTCCAGCGCCTGCGGCGATCCGGCCTGTGCCACCGACGACACGATGATCACCGGCACGTCGCTCAGCAGGCGCAGCCGGCGCAGGCACTCGATGCCGTCCATCTGGGGCATCTCGATATCGAGCAGCACCAGGTCGGGCGGGCTGGTCTTGATGCTCTGCAGCGCCTCGAGGCCATTGCCGGCCTCGCCGCACACGTTCAGGTCTGCGTCGGCAGAAATGATCCCCTTCAGCAGCGCGCGCATCACGAAGGAATCGTCAACGATCAATATATTTTTCTGGCTCATTCTGTTTGCTCAATCCAAAAATCATGCGTGGCTGGGTAGGGTTCCGAAGCTGGGCTTCCCGGCCACGCGCGCAAGGCGGCGGCCTATGTCTTCCGGCGCGAGGATCGCCGTGGCCAGTCCCGCTTCGATCACGGAGCCGGGCATGCCGTCGACCACGCAGGTCTTCGGCTCCTGCGCGATGATGGTCGACGATTTCGCATCGACCAGTGCGCGGCTGCCATGCACGCCGTCGCTGCCCATGCCGGTCATCACGACGCCGACCACGTCGCAGGACAGGCGTGCGGCCGATGCGAACAGCACATTGGCATTCGGATGGATCGGGGCTTCCGGATCCAGCCGCTCGAACACGCGCAGCACGCCGGGCGCGGTCTCGCGCACGACGACGTCCTGCCCGCCCTTGGCAATCACCACCATGCCGGGCGCGAGCGCCATGTTGTCGCTGCTCTCGACCACGTTCAGGCCGGTGTCGATCCGCAGGTGGGCAGCGAGGCCGGCGGTGAACATCGGCGGCATGTGCTGCGCAATCACCACCGGACAGGTCAGCTCGCCCATCGCCTTCAGGAAAGGCGCGAGCGTCACCGGCCCGCCGGTAGAAATGCCGACCACGACCAGGCCGGGCGCGCCGCGCCTGTCGGCCGTACGCAGGCGCGGCAGCGCGACGGGTGCTGCCGGCGCCATCGATCCGGCCGATGCGGGATGCGCGGCGCCGGGCATCGGCGGGAACAGCGTGCGGCGCTTGCGCAGTCCCCAGAACCTCAGCTTTTCGACCAGCTCCTGCCCGATTTTCGCAATGTCGAGCTGCACGAATGACGACTGTTTGGCGATGAAATCGACTGCACCGTATTCGAGCGCCTTGATGGTGGTCGACGAATCGCGCTCGGTCAGGCTGCTGACCATGATGATCGGGCAAGGCGCACTCGCCATGATCTCGCGCACCGCGTCCAGCCCGTTCATCACCGGCATCTCGACGTCCATCGTAATCACGTCTGGCTTCAATTCGCGCGCCATCTCAAGCGCGATCTGGCCGTTCGACGCCTCGCCGACAATGGTGATCTCCTCGACCACGCTGACCATCTTGCGGATGGCGATCCGCATGAAGGCGGAATCGTCAGAAATCAGCAGTTTGATCATCGGGGTACCGCCTGTTCGTTGCGCACATACCAGGAGCCGCCGCCACCGAAATTGGCAGTGAAATACTCGGGCACCAGCAGCCGTACCGCGCTGCCCAGTACCAGCACGCCGCCGGGCGCGAGCGAGCGCGCAAGCATGGTCTGCACCTGCCGCTTCACGTTGTCCTCGAAATAGATCAGGACATTGCGGCAGAACACCAGGTCCAGGCCCTCGAACGGCGGGCGGCTGTCCATCAGGTTAAAGCGCGAGAAGCTGACATAGCTGCGCACCCAGGGGCGCACTTCAAAAAAATCCTCGCTGCTGTCGGCGCGCACGTCTGCCGGCCGCACCGCCTCCAGCATTTCCTTCCACTCGGGCGGCATGTCGCGGATCGAGCCCATCGCGATATTGCTGTAGACGCCGTCCCGCGCGGTGCGCAGCACCTGGTTGGAAATATCGCTGCCGCTGACCGACATCGACCAGCCGTCCAGCAGCCGCGCGCCCTGCTCGCCCAGCATCGCCTTCTGGCGCGACTGCAGGAACTTCAGTGTCAGGAACGCGAGGTCGTAGGCCTCTTCGCCGGTCGAGCAGGCAGCCGACCAGATTTTCAAGCGGCGCGTGGTCGAGCGCAGGTTCTCGAGGTGCGGCAGGATGTCGCGGCGCGTCATTTCCATCAGCTCGGGCTCGCGATAGAAATAGGTCTCGTGCACCGTCAGACATTCGACCAGCGATTGCCATTCGGGGTGGTCGGCGCCCAGACTGTTCATCGACGCGACCCAGGCCTCGACGGCAGCGGCCGGCACGGCTTCCATGATGCGGCCGAGCTTGCGCTCGACCAGTCCGCCGGGCTTGATGCCGAAGCGGGCTTCGACACCGCCCATCAGCTGGTCCAGCGCCTGGTTGAAGCGGGTGCCGGATCGCGCGAACGGATCGGCGCGGCTGTCGGTCGGCGGAGAGTTGAACAAGGGATTGGCCAATTGAGAAAACTTTCGGTCAGTTGACGCGGTTCGCCAGCGGGTCCAGCGACAACAATGAATACAGCTTGCCCTGGTACTTCCCGACTTCCGGCAGGTAGTCGGATTGCCGGGTACGTACCGGCGTAATGTCTTTTTCCGGAATGTCGATCACGCCGTCGACGCGATCGGCCAGCAGCGCCCAGTTGGCACCGTTGACACGCACCAGGATATAGACCGGCGCGGTGGCCGGCGGCGCCGCGGCCATGCCGAGTGCCTTGCGCAGGTCGAGCGAAGCTGCCAGCTCGCCCTTGATCTGGATTACCGACGGGAAGGCGGCGTCACCGTCCGGCAGCGCAACGCCGTCGAAATATTCCTCGATGCGCTCGACACGCGACAGTTCGAGCGCGCAGCGCTCGCCGCCCACGCTGAAGGACAGCAGGCTGCGCACGGCCACCACTTTGCGTTCGATCGTCACGACTTCGCCTGCATGCTTGCTCAGGTAGCGCCGGTATTTTTCGAGCCTTTCCGCGGACAGCATCCCGGACAGCGCAATCAGGCCCGTCATGCGCGCTTCCCAGTCGCCTTTGCCCGGCAGGTAACCTTCGAGCTGGCTGTCACCGACCGCGAGTGCCTGCAGGCTGGTGCTCTCGTGGCTTTCGATACCGATCACGCCGGCCACCGAGATGCCGACGGTGACGTCACCGACACCGACGATCACCACGCTGGCCGGCGGCTCGTCGCCCGGCTGGCCCAGCAGCCTTGCCAGCGACAGCACCAGCATGGCGCTGCCGCGCAGCTGCATCAGGCCTTCGATTTCGTGGCTGGCACCGGGCAGCTCGGTGATCACGCCGATCTGGACGATCTCGCGCACGTCACGCATGTGGAAGGCGAATATCTCGCCACCGTCGCGCACTACCAGCACTGGCAAGTCGAGCAGTTGCACCTGCGGTCCGGCATGCGAGCCCGGCTCCAGCGTGCGACCGAGCAGGCCGCCGCCGCCTTCCGGCACGTCATGCGGGCGGACACCCTCCAGCGCCAGCCGGGACTCGTCCAGCAGCAGCGTCAGTGCGCCGTCGACATTCATCTCGCCGCGCACCATCGACGTACTGCCGGCATCGTCATACATGCTCAGTTCGTCATCGGCCACCTCGACCTTGCGCAGCACTTTGTCCACCTGCACCACGACCGTGTCGCGGGCGCCGGACACCAGCAGCAGGTTGCCCGATTCGCTGGCCGACCGCTCGCCCATGCCGAGCCGGGCCGCCAGGTCGAGCTTGACGACCACATTGCCGCCGACGTTCACCAGTCCCTCGACTTCGGGTGGCGCATAGGGCAGCGGCGTGACCGCCAGCGGCTCCAGCACTTTGCTGATGCCCCTGGCCGGAAACGCGAAGCGGCTTTGGCCCAACTCGAAGAGAACCAGTTCCATTCAGTCGTATCTCGTCAGATGGCGAACTTCTTGATTTCCCGGCGGGTCGAGTCGGCCACTTTGGACAGCTCGATCATGCTGGCGGCGAGTTCCTCGGATGCGGCCGAATTGCTGTGCGCGATCTTGTCGAGGTTGGACACGTTCTCGTTGATCTCGTGCACCATGCGGCCCTGCTCCTCGACCGCGGCCGAGATCCGCTGCAGCATGGTGTCGGTCATGGTGGCGGTCTGGACAATGCGCTCCATGTCGGTGCTGACTTCGTGCACCGCGACCACCGCCCGGCCCGCCTCGGCAACCGCCTGCTGGATCAGCAGCGTGATTTCCTTGGCGCTCTCGCCGCTGCTGGCCGCGAGCTTGCCGACTTCCTCGGCCACCACCGCAAAGCCCTTGCCGTGCTCGCCGGCGCGCGCGGCCTCGATGGCGGCGTTCAGCGACAGCAGGTTGGTCTTGTTCGCGATCTTCTCGATCACCTCGGTGATCTTGCTGATTTTTTCCGAATTGGCGGATATGCCGTTGACCACCTCGACCATGGCCGCCATCTTGTGGCGTCCCTGGCGTACCACTTCCGCCGATTCCTGCGCCTGCTTGCTCGCAGTCTCGGTGCTGGACGAAATATCGTTGATCGCGGTGGCCGTCTGGCGGATCGAGTTGACCACCTGTCCGATGTACTGGGTCTGGCTCTGCGCGCCGTCGGCCAGCTGGCCGATCGCCGTGCTGGTCTCGCTGGCGGCACGCGCCACCTGCTGCGCATTGTCGCCGATGTCCCGCATGGAGCCGGCCAGCACTACCATCGAGCGGTTGATGTCTTCTTTCAGCTTGGCCAGCGCGCCACTGGCTTCGGCAGTCACGCGCGGGGTCAGGTCGCCGCGTGCCAGCGAATCCATGACGGTGGCAACGTCGTTGACCGTCTTGCCCAGCGCATCCAGCGCCTTCTGGGAGTTCTCGAGAATCGCCTTATAGCTGCCGCGCTCGTCAGCCATCGTGACACGCGCGCTAAAGTCACCCTCGGCCATCGACTGCATGACCCTGCTGAGCGAGCCCACAGTGCGCTCGGTGCGCACCTGCGCATCCGAGATCCGCAGCAGGATCTGCGGATACAGGCCGCCGAGGCCGGCGGTCTGGGGCGTGCGGTTGAAGCTGCCCTGCGCCATGCGCGACACCACGGTCAATGTTTCGCGGAACACCGCCTCGACCTGGTCGAGCGCGCCGTTGATGTGCAGCGCACATTGCTTCAGGCGCGAGCGCGGCGGGATCAGCACCAGCCGCTGCTCGAGCAGGCCGCGGCTGAATCCGTCCAGCACGGATTGCATTTGCACGACCAGCTGCTGCTCGGTCCGGTGCCCCTTGGCGGAGAGCGCCACGACCAGCAGCGCGGCTGCCAGCACGACGAAGGACCAGGCCGCAAACTGGCTCATCCAGACCAGCGCGCCGCACAGCGCCAGCATGCCTGCCGACATGGCCACCAGGCCGGCTGTCGGCGACAGTTCAAACTGACTGGAGCGAGAGAACGAATTCTTCATAGCTCATGCCTTTCTCATCAAGTACCTGTTGCATCAGATCGAGCGACGCCGTGGTCGCATCGCGCGCGCCTGCCTGCCGCTCGGCAGACAGCATCCGGCGGTAAAGATCGTTGACGGCCGGGATCGCCCTCGGGTTGGCCTTGCGGCGCACCGAGTAGTAGCCGATCGTGGTGCCGTTCACGTCCACCGACGGGGTCACGTTCGCGAACACCCAGTAATAGCTGCCGTCCTTGCACAGGTTTTTCACATACGCAAAAATCTCCCGGCCTTCCTGGATCGCGCCCCACAGCAGCTTGTAAACGCCGCGCGGCATGTCGGGATGGCGGATCACGTTGTGCTGCACGCCGATCAGTTCCTCCTCGCGATAGCCGGAGAAATCGATGAACACCGTATTCACATAAGTGATCCGGCCTTTCACGTCGGTCTTCGACACGATGAACTCGTCGTCACGCATGACGATCTCGTTCTCGGTCGGGACGATGTCTTTTCTTTTGCTCATAGGTGGAGTCCTTTTCGGATCCTTTCTTTTCTTGCCACTGCCCCCGGCCAACCGTACTTCACGGCGGCCACCCTCCCTGGCAACCCCCGCTTACGGCCGGCTTGCTGCCACCTTGCTCGTTGGCACGCCGAACAGCCGTTCGCCGCGCCGGTCCACGAAAAATGTTTCTACCTGCCCGAGGCTCTTGACCTCGATGCTGCCGCGCGGCTCGAGATCGAAATGCCCGGCGACCAGCGCTGCCGTCTGCGGCGACACATGCACGCGCCCGGCCTGCCCGGTGGATTCCATCCGGCTGGCCACGTTGACGGTGTCGCCCCACAGGTCATAGGTAAACTTGCGCACGCCGATCACGCCCGCGACCACCTGGCCGCTGTGCACGCCGATCCGCATGTTGACCGCGCCGCCGGTGCGCTCGCGCAGCTCGGCCAGCGCATCGATCATGTCGAATGCCGCACGACAGACCGCCACCGCATGGTCCTCGCGCTCCATCGGCACGCCGCCGGCCAGCATGTAGCAGTCGCCGATGGTCTTGATTTTCTCCAGCCCGTGGCTTTCGGTGATCAGGTCAAAGCGCGAGAACAGGTCGTCCAGCAGTTCGACCAGCTTGTCCGCCGTCGTCTTGCGCGTCATCGCGGTGAATCCGACCAGGTCGGCGAACAGCACGCTGACCATCGGGAAGGCATCCGCGATCCGCTCCTCTCCGCGCCGCAGGCGCTGCGCGATCGAGCGCGGCAAAATGTTCAGCAGCAGCTCCTCGGTCTTGGCCTGCTCCTTGGCCAGCTGCTCGTGCTGCTGCCGCAGCTGTTTCAGGCGCATCATTTCCTGGTCGCGCAGCAGCTTTTTTTCGACCGAGGTCGTCACCCGTGCGCGCAGCAGAACCGGGTTGAACGGCTTCGGCAGATAGTCTTCCGCGCCCAGCTCGATGCAGCGCACCGCATCGTCATTCATGCCGGCACCGCCGGAGATAACGATCACCGGCGGCCATGCGAAGTGAGGCGACTCGCGCATCAGCTCCAGCACCTGCATGCCGTTCCGGCGCGGCATCTCCATGTCGAGCAGCATCAGGTCGAACGGTTCGCGCATCAGCAGCTCGAGTGCGGCATCGCCGTTGTCGACCTCGCGCACATGCTGCAGCCCGATTTCCAGCAGCGAGCGGCGCAGCCCCATCCGGATCAGCTGGCTGTCATCCACCAGCAGCACGCGCGCATCCCCGAAGCTGCGCGTGCCTTCAGACAGGGCGCCAAGCGCCTTGTCCGAGGCCGGTACGGAGGCACGCTCGCCGAGGGGATGGAGCATGGGGATCGGCCGCTCAGTTGCCCAGCAGCTCGTCGACCTTGGCCAGCAGCTGCTTGGAAGTGAACGGCTTCGGAAGGGTATCGGTGGCACCGGTCAGCAGTGCCGAATCGAGGCCGTAGCGCGCGCTGACCACCCGGCTGCCGCCGGAAATCGTCAGGATCGGCACTTCGGTGAAGGATTTGCGCAGCTGGTCGATGAAGTCGACGCCGTCCATTTCCGGCATCACGACGTCGCAGATCACGAGATCGATTTTGTCGGCCAGCGCAAAGCGCTCGAGCGCCTCGGCACCGTTGGAGGCTTCGAGCACGTTCAGGCCGCGCTCTTCCAGAATTTCCTTCAGGCCCTCGCGGAGCAATTCCTCGTCATCGACGAGCAAGACAGTCTTCATCTGGACATCCAACAGAAAATGGCCGCAGCGGCAGTCGCAGTGCGGCCTTTGTAAATCGGCAACGGGCTGAATCCTACCATCTTGCCGCTGCGAAATGTTGAATAACGGAAAGATACCAAGGGCAAATCCTGCCCCGGACCGGCCTCAGGCCGAGGGACTGCCCGCCACTTCCCCGGCTTCCTGCCCGTTTTCGATCAGCAGCCGGATATGGGCCAGGGTGCGCGACAGCTCCTCGTCGAAGCGCAGGACGTGCTGGTCGAGCGAAATCCCCTGCTCGCCCTCGCCGATCTGGAACTCGAGGTCGGCCGCCACGCGGGAGAGCGCGAATGCGCCGAGGGTGGAGGCCACGCCTTTCATGCTGTGCGCAATCCGCTCCGCAGTTTCGCGGTCGCCCTGCTTCAGCGCGTCGAGCAGTTCGCGGGTAGCGCCGGTTTTCAGCTCGCAGAAGCGCCCGAGCAGGCGGCGGTAACTGGTCATGCGCCCGCCGCAGAATTCCAGCCCGGCATCCACATTGATCGGGCTGCCCTCGCCTTCGAAGGCGCCCGGCGGCATGGCCGGTTCGGCGGCTTCGGCGGGCTTGCGGACCGGCTCGACAGCGGCAGGTGCAGGTGCAGCGTCGGCCGGCGGTCCGGCATTGCCGGCGTCATCGCCCGCTGCCGCCTCCTGCGGCAGCCATTCGGCCAGCAACTTGTACAGGCTGTCGGGCGACACCGGTTTGGTCAGGTAGCCGTTCATGCCGGCGTCGTAGCAAATCTGCCGGTCTTCCTCGAATGCGTTTGCGGTCATCGCAATCACGGGCAGGTCGGCGAACGACGGATGCCGGCGGATGGCGCGGGTGGCTTCCAGCCCGTCCATCACCGGCATCTGGATGTCCATCAGCACCAGGTCGAACGGCTCTGCCTCGAGGCGCTCGAGCGCCTCGGCACCATGGTTGGCGGTTGTCACGACCAGCCCAACGCCCTCCAGGATCTCGGAGGCGATCTCGCGATTGATTTCGTTGTCGTCGACCAGCAATACCCGCGCGCCGCGCCGGATCAGCGCGTCCGGGTTGCTGATGATGGCCGAGGCTGCCGGCCCGGCGCCGCGCCGCAGGCGGGCGGTAAACCAGAACGTGCTGCCCTTGCCGATTTCGCTTTCTACACCGACCTCGCCGCCCATCAGGCTGACCAGCTGCTTCGAAATCGCCAGGCCGAGGCCGGTGCCGCCGAACTTGCGGCTGGTGGATTCGTCCGCCTGCTGGAAATTCTGGAACAGCTTGTCGCGCTGGTCCTCGGTCAGGCCGATGCCGGTATCGGCCACGCTGAAATGGATCAGGAAGTCGTCGCCGTTCTCCTCCTGCACCCGGCAGCCGATCCGCACCGAGCCGTGCTCGGTGAATTTGATCGCATTGTTCACATAGTTGAGCAGCACCTGGCGCAGGCGCAGTGCGTCGCCGCGCAGGAAAGGCGGCAGGCCGGGGTCGAGGTCGACTTCCAGCGCCAGGTCGCGCGCAGCGGCGCGCTCCTGCACCATGTTCTCGACCTTCTTCATCAGGTGGCGCGTCTCGAAGTTGGCGTTCTCCATCACCATCATGCCGGCCTCGATCTTCGACATGTCGAGGATGTTGCTGATCAGCGAGAGCAGGTGCTGGCCGGCGTCGCCGATCTTGTTCAGCCGGTCGAGCAGCACCGGGTCCTGCGCGCCCCGCTGGAGCAGGAAGGTCATGCCGATCACGGCGTTCAGCGGCGTGCGCAGCTCGTGGCTCATGTTGGCGAGGAAGCGGCTCTTGGCACGGCTGGCCGCCTCGGCCGATTCCTTGGCCTGCAGCAGGTCCAGTTCGAACTGCTTGCGCAGGGTCAGGTCGCTGTGCGCGCCGACAATCCGCTCGACCGAGCCATCCAGGTCGCGCAACACCACCTTGGCGCGGCACATAATCCATTTGTAGCTGCCATCCCGCGCGCGCATCTGGTACTCGAGCAGAAGGCCCTCGGAGGCCTGGCCGGCCTGGAAGAAGGTGCGGTAGACATGCTCGCGCTGGTCTTCATGCACGAGGTCGAGCAGGCTGGCGCGGAAACCGGTGCCGAGGTCCTCGCGGTCGTAGCCGAGCATGCTGTAGTAAGCCTGGTTGCAATGAATCTCGTCGGTGCGCGGATTCCAGTCCCAGATGCCTTCCTGCGTGGCCTCGAGCGCCATGCTGTAGCGCTCCTCGTTGGCACGGATCATCTCGAGCGCGCTCTGCAGTTCGCCCGTGCGCTGGTCGACGATGCGCTTGAGCGTGTGGCGTGCCGCCTCGCGCTCGGCCGCGTCGAGGAATTTCTGCGTGATCTCTTCCAGCGTGCAGAAGAAGCCCGTGATCGTTCCATCGAAGCGCCGCACCGGGACGATGTGGCTCCAGCCGCGCAGCACCTGCTGGTCCTTGTCGATCAGTGCCTGCTCGCCCGACCAGCGCTCGCCTTCGCGCAGTGCCTCGAGCTGCCGGCGGAAGCGCTTCTTCTCTTCCTCGTCGGCGAGGATGGTGTGCAGTGCGCGGCCCTTGAGCTCTTCGTCGGTGTAGCCGGTGATCTCGGTGTACTTGTGGTTCACGTAGAGGATGCCGCCGCGCAGGTCGATCAGCATCAGGGCCGACGGGCACTGGCCGACGACCTGCCACAGCGTGTGCGCCTCGACTTCCAGTTGCGAGCCGCCCAGCCGGAATTCCCGGGCCTCGGCCGCCGCATCCCGCGCAGGCTGCCCGGCGGGAAAAACGCGCGAGCGGATCAGTTTCCAGAGCGGAGATTGCGACGATTGCTTCATACGAGGATCCATCAGTCAGTAGTAACGCACATGCCGCCCCGCCGCAGCTGCGGCAGCGGCCGGCAGGATGTCAGATCGGCGCCGACGGCTCGCGGCCGGCCAGTGCCGACAACTGCTGCTGCACCAGTACCGGTATGCCCAGCCGCTGGCTGGCCGGGCTGGAAAAGCGGGCGTAGTCGCGCAGGAAAGTGACCCGCGCCGCAGTTTTCAGCAGGTTGCTGGCCATGCTGTCGGAGAACTTCGCCCATTCGTCCGACAGCCGCCGGGTCTGCTCGAGGCCGATCCCGGGCAGCACGCTGGCAAGGATGTCACTCTCCTGCAGCAGCACCGCCATGGGATTGAATTCGTCGAGGCAGAACGGCTTGCCGCCGACGGCCTCATGTGTCTTCCCGACCCGGGTTGGATCGGTCATCAGGATCAGTTCGCCGACCAGCGCCTGGTCTTCGGGCGCCATGCCACAGTCTTCCATTAGCGGACGCAGCCCGGCCACCGAGGCCTGCTCGAGTTCGGCGGGGAACTGGTTGACCAGCCCGGTGTGGAGGTAATCATGGGCAAGCATCGCCAGCAGCAGCAGCCATTCCTGCGGCACGGGCAGCTCGACCGGCGACGGGCGGTCGGCCCGCGAATGCAGCAGCAGGCAGACCAGCGCTGCCAGGGTGTCGGCGATATGGAGGCGGTTGTGATACGCCGGCTCCGTGCCCCGCGCATCGCGCTCCCGCCCGTTGCGCTCGACCGCCTCGGCGGTGGCCTGGAGGCAGTCGTGGATCGCCTGCAGGCGCGGCTCCAGCGGCACGTCCGCCCGATGGCCGAGCTCGGTCAGGCATTCCGACACGATCAGGGGAAGCCCCCGCCAGGCAACCGGCCAGTTTTCGCGAAAACGCGCCAACTCAGCCTGCAAGGTCTGCAAGTTCGAATACTTGTTATTCATTTAACGCACGGGCTGCAATTTTGCGCATTGTACATGTCTTTCTTTTCGGAATTATTGCCAGTGAGATAAACCCTTGTTAAGCTTCGCGCGCAAAACCGCCGGGCATGCCGGGTAAAGCTCGCAGCGCTGGATCCGACAACCAAGCACAGGCGGGCTCATGGCGCGCCACACTGCCGGCGAATCCGTTTACGCCGGCTCTCCTGCGGAACGAGGGTCAGTCATTGAAAAACGAAGTAACCGCCAGTTTCGGCGTCGACATCGAGCACTTGCATGCGCTCGGCGCAGTCGACCCGTATTCCCAGCAAAGCCTCGACCTGTACGCCTCCGGCAAACTGGTCAGTAACGAACGGCTGTATTTCACTCTCTGGGGCTGCGCCGAACTGAACATGTCGCTGTTCGAACCGCGCACCCGGATCTGCACCGCCGGCGACCCGGCAGAGACCGCGTATTTCATCATCAGCGGCTCCGCCCTGGGCATCCAGGGCACCCACATTTACCGGCTCGGCCCGGGCAGCGTGATCGGGCTGGCCGAAGGCATCGGCGGGCTGGGCTATGCGATGACCGTGGTGTCGGTCGGCGCACTGCAGGTGCGGGTGATCCCGATGCATTCGATTAACGTGACGCTGCAAACCATGAGTGCCGGCCTGCGCGGCATCGTGCGCTCGCTGGTGATGCGCACCCTGAAGCTGAAAGAAACGCCCCCGCTGCTGAAATGAGCACATTCAAGGAAATCTCCCTGCCGAAAGGCTCGGTGCTGTTCGAGATCGGCGCGCCGGCCGACAAGCTTTACCTGATCCAGTCGGGCGCCATCGGCATGGCCGGCAAAGACGGCAAGGTATTCGTCACCCTGCGCGCCGGCGAGTCCTTCGGCGAACAGGCCATGCTGCAAGGCGGCATCCGCGGCGCGACCGCCATCGCCACCGAAGATGCGGTGTGCCACGAGATCACCGTCGATGGCCTGCGCGACATGCTGAAAACGAAATCGCCGGTGATGATCGCCATCTTCGAAGGCCTGATGCTGCAGCAGAACATGCACAACGACCTGCGGGCGAAGCAATGACCGGCGCGGCCGCCGACCGCTGGCCATCCCATGGCGCCATCGCCCGCATGCCCGGCTCGCTGCCGATGGGCGGCGTGGTGCCGATGACGCCGATTTTCAGTTTCGACCAGCCGGCCTCCCCGCTGGCCTTCCCGCCCGACCCTGGCCTGCAGGCGCGCCGCACCGACATTCCGCTCGGCGGACTGCTCGCGTTCCAGATCGATGGCGTGCTGACTGCGGCCGAGGCCGATGCCATCGTCGAGGCCAGCGAGCGCTTCGGTTACCGGGACGAGGCCCCTGGCATCGCCACTCCGCCCGGGATGCGGATGAACAAGGCGGTGCACTGGGTGGCGGACGACGCAATGATGGATGCCATCTTTGCGCGCATCGGCCACCTGCTGCCAGATGAGATCGACGGTGCGCGCCTGCATCCGGCGCTCAGCCGCCGCATCAACATGTACCGCTACGACGCCAATGATGTGTTCAACCTGCACACCGACGGCGACTGGCCGGGTTTCGGGCTGTCGCCCGACCGGCGCGAGATGCTGGAATGGCCGCGCCTGCGCTCCTGCCTGTCGATGCTGCTCTACCTGAACGGCCCGGATGACGGCGTGCAGGGCGGCAGCACCCGGCTGTTCCGCCCCGACCAAGGTCATGTCGACGTCACGCCGCGCAAGGGATCGGCACTCTTCTTCCGGCACGGGTTCGGGCCGCACAGCGTGCTGCACGAAGGCAGCCGCGTGTTCGGCACGGTCGCGAAGTATGTCGCGCGCATCAATGTGATGTACGCGCGCGGCTGAGGCCGCCCTCATCCCGCGGGCAGCGCTCCCGCTCAGTGGTTCACCAGCTTCGGCGGAAGCTTCAGCACCAGCACCGCACTGACCAGCAAAATGCCTGCGAACAGGATCAGGCTGTCCTGCGCATTGCCGGTCAGGTCGGTGATCCAGCCGGCCACCGATGTGCTGACCATGCCGCCGATATTGCCGAGGGAATTGATCAGGGCCAGCCCGGCCGCCGCAGCCGCGCCGCTCAGGAAGGTGGGCGGTACGCTCCAGAAGGCGGCCTGCGTGGTCGATGCAGCCGCCGCGGCGATCGTGAGCACCAGCATGGTCAGCGGGAGGCTGTCGAACTGCAGCCACGACAGCGCCAGCCCGGCTGCGGTCACCAGGCAGGGCACGGCCGTATGCCAGCGGCGCTCGCGCAGCCGGTCGGCGCGCGCATTGTTCCAGATTGACGCCGCAATGGCCGCGAAATACGGGATCGCGGTCAGCAGGCCGATCTGCAGCGGGTCGCTGACGCCATGCTGCTTGATCAGCGTCGGCAGCCAGAAAATCAGCACATAGACGGCGCTGACGATGCAGAAATAGGCCACGCTGAGCTGCCAGACCACCTTGCTTCTGAATGCACCGGCAAAACCGGCGTGCCCGGCATTGCGCTCGGCTTCGCGTGCAATGTCCTGCTCCACCAGCGCGGCTTGTTCTGCGGTCAGCCAGCGTGCGTCGGACGGACGGTCGGCCAGCGTGCGCAGCACCGCCACGCCGAGCACGATCGACGGTATGGTCTCCAGCAGGAACAGCCACTGCCAGCCGCGCAGGCCGCCGACGCCGGCGAAGGCCGACAGTATCCAGCCCGACAGCGGGCCGCCAATCACCGAAGACAGCGGCACTGCGGCCAGCAGCAATGCCAGCGCACGGCCGCGCCGCTCGGAAGGAAACCAGCAGGCGAGGAAATACATGACGCCGGGGATGAAGCCCGCTTCGGCCACGCCCAGCAGGAAACGCAGCGTGTAGAACTGCAGCGGCGTCTGCAC
>JAIXTG010000367.1 GCA_027484285.1 Oxalobacteraceae bacterium
AAGCCAGGTGAGTGTAACATATGGTCTCGTATGATTAAGACCTAAGGATTGTTTGGTAGATTTGGATAATTTGGTTAAATTTGTGTTAGATTCGCTCAATGAAAAGGCTTTTATCGACGATTGCCAGGTTGTCAGTCTTCTAACGAAGAAGCTTTACACTGATCACACTCCTAGAGTTGAAATAACTCTTAGACAACTTGAAGAACCACAAGATTTCATAGAAGTAGTCCCGGACCGGCGGCCACCTGTCCTCCAACCTCGGCACCGTCGAACTGACGATTGCGCTGCATTACGTGTTCGACACGCCGGGCGACCGCATCGTCTGGGATGTCGGCCACCAGACGTATCCGCACAAGATCCTGACCGGTCGCCGCGACCGCATGCCGACGCTGCGCCAGCAGGACGGCCTGTCCGGTTTCCCGAAGCGCGACGAGAGTCCTTACGACACCTTCGGCACCGCGCATTCGTCGACTTCGATCTCGGCCGCACTCGGCATGGCGCTGGCCGCCCGGGTGAAGGGCGAGAGCCGCCACTCAGTGGCCGTGATCGGGGACGGCGCCATGACCGCCGGCATGGCCTTCGAGGCGCTGAACAATGTCGGCGTCCATGAAGACATCAAGATGCTGGTGGTCCTCAACGACAACGACATGTCGATCTCGCCGCCGGTCGGTGCGCTGAACCGCTATCTGGCGCGCCTGATGTCGGGCAAGTTCTATGCGGCCGCAAAGAACGTCGGCAAATCGGTGCTGCCGCCGTCGATGTTCGAGTTCGCAAAGCGCTTCGAGGAACATGCCAAGGGCATGCTGGTGCCGGCCACGATGTTCGAGGAATTCGGCCTCAACTACATCGGGCCGATCGACGGGCATGACCTCGACTCGCTGATACCGACGCTGCAGAACCTCAAGCAGCTCGACGGTCCGCAGTTCCTGCATGTGGTCACCCGGAAGGGGCAGGGCTACAAGCTGGCCGAGGCCGATCCGGTGCTGTATCACGGGCCCGGCAAGTTCAATCCGGCCGAGGGTATCAAGCCGGCGGCTGCGTCGAAGAAGACCTACACGCAGGTGTTCGGCGACTGGCTGTGCGACATGGCCGCCGCCGACGGCCGGCTGGTCGGCATTACGCCGGCCATGCGCGAGGGCTCGGGCATGGTGAAATTCGAGCAGCAATTCCCCGAGCGCTATTACGACGTCGGCATCGCCGAGCAGCATGCAGTGACTTTCGCTGCCGGCCTCGCCTGCGAGGGCATGAAGCCGGTGGTCGCGATCTATTCCACTTTCCTGCAGCGCGCGTACGACCAGCTGATCCACGACGTCGCGCTGCAAGACCTCGACGTCACCTTCGCGCTCGACCGCGCGGGCCTGGTCGGTGCCGACGGGGCGACCCATGCAGGCAACTACGACCTGGCCTTCCTGCGCTGCATTCCGAACATGGTGGTGATGGCGCCCAGCGATGAAAGCGAATGCCGGAAGATGCTGACCACCGGCTGGCGCCATCCCGGCCCGGCCGCGATCCGCTATCCGCGCGGCGCGGGCATCGGCGCCGACACCGGCGACGCGCTGGAGGCCATCGAAATCGGCAAGGGACTGATGCGCCGGCAGGGCCGCGGCGTGGCCATCCTGGCGTTCGGCACCATGGTGGCGCCGGCCCTCGGCGCGGCCGGGGAGCTGGATGCGACGGTGGCCGACATGCGCTTCGTGAAGCCGCTGGATGCCGCGCTGGTGGCCGAACTGGCGGCTACGCATGACTTGCTGGTGACGGTGGAAGAGGGCTGCGTGATGGGCGGCGCCGGTTCAGCCGTGGCCGAGGCGCTGGCCGCCGCCGGCATCGTCAGGCCGCTGCTGCAGCTCGGCCTGCCGGACAAATTCGTCGACCATGGCGATGCTCAGCAGCTGCTGTCGCAATGCGGACTGGATGCCAAGGGTATTGCCGGCGCCATCCGCCAGCGCACCGGCGCCCAGGAGCCGCGGCTGGTGGTCAACAACCAGTAAGCCCGGGCATCCAATCAACCGCGGCCTCCCCGGAGGCCGCGTTTTTTTTCAGCCTTGCCCGCGGACGGCTACTCCCGGCTGCGCCCTTTTTCCCACAGCACATCGCTGCCGCTGGCGTGCCGGTTCAGCACCCGCGCCAGCACGAACAGCAGGTCGGACAGCCGGTTCACGTACTGCCCGAGCCGGGCGTGCACCTTCTCCGCGCGGTTGAGCGCCACCATGCTGCGCTCCGCGCGCCGGCAGACCGTGCGGCAGACATGGGCCAGTGCCGCGGCGCGCGAGCCGCCCGGCAGGATGAAGTCCTTCAGCGGCGACAGCGTGGCGTTGTATTCCTCGAGCAGGGCGTCCAGCCGCTCGACCTGCGCATCGGTCATCAGCACGAAGCCGGGGATGGAAAGCTCCCCGCCCAGGTCGAACAGGTCGTGCTGCACCGTCAGCAGCTGCTCGCGCAGCGCCGGCGGCAGGTCCTCGCACAGCAGCACGCCGATCTGCGAGTTGAGTTCATCCACATCGCCCATGGCCTGCACGCGCAGCGCATCCTTGTCGGTGCGGCTGCCATCCCCGAGCCCAGTGGTTCCATCGTCCCCAGTGCGGGTGGCGATTTTCGACAGTCGATTGCCCATATTGTGAAATCCGAAGCGTGACTGCCGAAGGATACGGGAAAATCCGAACGCCGGCCTTTGCCTTGCCTGAAGGTCAACCCATCCGTTGAGCGATTGATCGCTTCGCTGAGAGTACAATAGCTTGCTTGAGGAGAACCCCCATGAACCATCCTGTCCCGACCGCGCTGCGGCGCGAGATGCCCCCCGACTTGCTGGCTGCGCTGCAGCTCCGCTTCGGCGACCGCATGTCGACCAGTCATGCGATGCGAGAGCATCACGGCAGGGATGAATCCTCCTACGACCCGATGCTGCCGGACGCGGTGGTGTTCGCGCAGTCGACCGACGATGTCGCTGCCGCAGTCGCGCTGTGCAATGCGCACCGTTTCCCCGTCATTCCCTACGGCACCGGCACCTCGCTCGAGGGGCACATCCTCGCCATCCAGGGCGGCCTGTCGATCGACCTGTCGCAGATGAACCGGGTGGTGGCAGTAAACGCCGAGGACCTGACGGCCACCGTCCAGCCCGGCGTCACCCGCAAGCAGCTGAATGCGGAAATCAAGGACACCGGCCTGTTCTTCCCGATCGACCCGGGCGCTGACGCCTCCATCGGCGGCATGGCCGCGACCCGCGCTTCCGGCACGAATGCCGTCCGCTACGGAACCATGCGCGAGAATGTGCTCGGCCTGACGGTGGTGACTGCCGAGGGCAAGGTGATCAAGACCGGTACCCGGGCCAAGAAATCGTCGGCCGGCTATGACCTCACGCGGCTGTTTGTCGGCAGCGAGGGCACGCTGGGCATCATCACCGAGGTGACCCTCCGCATCTATCCGCAGCCGGAAGCGATCTCTGCAGCCGTCTGCTCGTTCCCGGACATCGCCAGCGCGGTCAACACCGTGATCCAGACCATACAGATCGGCGTGCCGGTCGCACGGGTGGAATTCGTCGACGAGAACAGCGTGCGCGCGCTGAACCGGCACGACAAGCTGACGCTGCCCGAGCAGCCGCTGCTGCT
>JAIXTG010000339.1 GCA_027484285.1 Oxalobacteraceae bacterium
GCGAAGGCGGTCAAGTTCAGGAAGGGCGAGGTGTCCGCGCGCGACAAGTTCCTGTCCAATACCGACGGCCTCGGCAAGTTCGCCGGCATTCCGATCGTCACTCAGGCCGTGAATGCGGTGAACCGCGCGAAGGCCACCCGCGCGGTGGCGGAAAACGTGCTGGGTGTCGACAGGAACGCATGGCTGCCGGAGTTCGCGACCACCAAATTCCGTTCCGGCGCCGCGACGTCAAAGCCGCATCCGGTCAAGGACGGGGCGAACACGCCGGGCAAGGTCGCGATCTATTCGACCTGCTATGTGAACTACAACGAGCCCGGCATCGGCCACGACCTGCTGGCCATTCTCGACCATAACGAGATCCCGTATGTCATGGTCGAGAAAGAGGCCTGCTGCGGCATGCCGAAGCTGGAGCAGGGCGACCTGCAGGGTGTGGCCGAGAAAAAGGCGATCAACATTCCCCATCTTGCGAAGCTGGCGCGCGAAGGCTACGCCATCCTCTCGCCGGTTCCGTCCTGCACCCTGATGTTCAAGCAGGAACTGCCGCTGATGTTCCCCGATTGCGCGGATACGCAGCGGGTGAAAAAGGCCATGTGGGATCCGTTCGAGTATCTCGTCGCGCGCAACCGCGAAGGTCTGCTGAAGACGGATTTCCGTCAGTCGCTGGGCAAGGTGTCGTATCACATTCCCTGCCATTCGCGCGTGCAGAACGTCGGCCGCAAGACCGCCGACCTGCTGCAGCTGGTGCCCGAAACCACCCTCAACGTGGTCGAGCGCTGCTCCGGCCATGCCGGCACCTATGGTGTGAAGAAGGAGTATCACGCGATGTCGATGAAGATCGGCAAGCCCGTCTTCAAGGCCATGACCAATGACGCGCCCGACTACATATCTTCCGACTGCCAGCTTGCCGGCCATCACATTGAGCAGGGTGTGGAAGAGAACGGTCTCAACAAGGCGGAGATGGCGCACCCGCTGACGCTGCTCCGCAAAGCCTACGCCATTTGACAGAAGGAGTTCCCATGATCATTTCCCGTGACAGCCTGATGAGCCTCGAGGTTTATGCAAAGAAGCGCGTCGAGTTCCGCAAGCAGGTCATCGAGCACAAGAAGCACCGCACTGTGCATCTCGGCAATCATGTAACGCTGCTGTTCGAAGACGAGATGACACTGCGCTACCAGGTGCAGGAGATGCTGCGCATCGAGAAGATTTTCGAGGAAGAGGGCATCCAGTCCGAACTCGATGCCTACAATCCGCTGTGCCCTGACGGCAGCAACTTCAAGGCAACCATGCTGATCGAGTACGAGAACGTGGCGGACCGCAAGGCGGCTCTGGCCAAGCTGATCGGCATCGAGGACCGGCTGTTCGTGCAAGTCGAGGGCCAGCCGCGTGTGTATGCGATCGCCGACGAGGACCTGGAACGCGAGACCGAGGAGAAGACCTCCGCCGTGCATTTCGTGCGTTTCGAACTGACGCCGGACATGAAGGCGACCCTGAAGGGCGGCGCGCAGATGATGATCGGCTGCGACCACCCGAACTACCCGGTGCACATCGAAGAGCTGCCGCAGGAGACGCTGGCCGCCCTGTTGAAAGACCTGAGCTGATCAGCCCTTCAGCCAGACCCGAACCGCGAGGCCGCCACCCTCGCGGTTTTTTATTTCCAGCCGGCCCTGGTGCCTCTGCACCACGCGATCGACAATGGCCAGCCCGAGCCCGGCGCCATTGGCCTGGCTGCGGGCGGTATCCATGCGGGTGAACGGCCGCAGCAGCTGCGGTATCTGGTCTTCAGGGAGGCCCGGGCCGCGGTCGGAGACCTCGAGCACCGGATGGCCATCGATGCGCGATGCGGCAATCTCCAGTTCCACGGTCTCGGCTTCGGACTTCCTGCCGTAACGGCGCGCATTCTCGACCAGGTTGCTGACCAGGCGCTCGACCTCGGTTGCGTTGCCGGTCGCCTGCAGTTGCTCCGCAATGCGGGCATCAACCTTCACATTCGGCAGGCGCGCCGCATCGCGCGCGAGGCGCTGCATCAGGGCAGACAGGTCGAAGCGCCGGTGCCGGTCCGGATCCGCCGGGCGCGCATAGTCGAGGAACTGCGCGATGATGGCTTCCATCTGGGCGAGGTCGGATTGCATGCCCTGCCGCGCTTTATCGCCGAGTCCCGCCATTTCCACCTCCAGCTGCATGCGGGCGATCGGCGTGCGCAGGTCGTGCGAGATCCCCGCAAGGATCACTGCCCGGTCGGAATCGACCTGCTGCAAGTCGCGCACCATCTGGTTGAAGCTCTGGTTGGCCTCGCGGATCTCGGCGGGGCCGCTCTCCGGCAGTCCGGCCGGCGTCCTGCCGCGCGCGACATCACGCGCAGCGGCCGACAGGCGGGCCAGCGGCTGGTTGATCAGCCGGCTGATGAATACGGCGCCGATCAGGGACAGCAGCAGCGTCACGCCGGCCCAGCCGACCCACTGGATGCCGGCGACGCGCTCGATGCGCTCGCGGTCCAGCATCAGCCAGTAGTCGTCATCCTCGAGCGTGAAGCTGACCCAGAAGCCGCGGATGCCGTTCACGCTGCCCGCAAATTCGGTGCCAGCGCCGAGCCGCTTGCGCACGTTTTCCTGCACCAGCCGGATCAGCGCGTTGTCCGGCAGCGGGCGCGTGCTGTCCTCGATTTCTTTCGGGTAGACGCGAATCCCCTGGGTGCTGGCCAGATCGAACAGCAGCTCGCGCCGCAGCATCGGCGCCGAGTGCAGCAGCGCTGCGCGCGTGATCGTGACGACCGAGACCACCTGTGCGGCGATCTGCTCTCCGCGCGGCGCGCGCTCGACTACGCGGAAGCTGGCGACCCAGGCGGCCATGCTGGCTGCAATCAGGAAGGCGAGCAGGAAGAATGTGCGCCAGAACAGTCCGCTGCCGAGCCAGGTCAGTCGCTGCGCGGGCCGCGCGTCAGGACCGGATGCCATCGGGGATGAACACGTAGCCGAGGCCCCAGACGGTCTGGATGAAGCGCGGCGTGGAAGGATCCGGTTCGATCAGTTTGCGCAGGCGCGAGATCTGCACGTCGAGGCTGCGGTCGAACACTTCATATTCCCGCCCGCGTGCCAGCTCCATCAGCTTCTCCCGCGACAGCGGCTGCCGTGCATGGCGCGCCAGCACCTTCAGCACCGAGAACTCGCCGCTGGTCAGCTGCACCGGTTCGCCATTCTTCGTGAGGAGGCGCTTGGAGAGGTCGAAGCTGAACTCGCCGAACACATAGGTTTCCGGACGCTCGGAAGGGGCGCCCGGTGCATCGTCCGGTACCACGCGCCGCAGCACCGCCGAGATGCGGGCAAGCAGCTCGCGCGGATTGAACGGCTTTGGCAGGTAGTCGTCGGCACCCGAGTCGAGGCCGGCAATGCGGTCGGCATCCTCTCCTTTGGCCGTCAGCATGATGATCGGCGTGTTGTCGCCGCCGTGCCGCAGCCGCTGGCAGATCGACATGCCGTCCTCGCCGGGCAGCATCAGGTCCAGCACGAGCAGGTCGTAGCGTTCGCGTATCCAGAGCCGGTTCATCTCCAGCGCGCTGGCGGCAGCATGCACTGCGTAGCCGTTCTCGGACAGGAAGCGCTTGAGCAGTTCGCGCAGCCGGGCGTCGTCATCGACCACCAGAATGCGCGCCTGTGCGCCTGTGCTGCGCTTGGACGGAACGGGCTTGACGGGGTTTGTCGAGTTCATGGTCGTATGGTAACTTCGCTGGCCGATTTGCCAAGCGCGTGCAGCCGGGGCATTACAAAGCTTTACAAACTTTGGATGCCTGCTGCCGGTCCCGGCGATCGATCGAACGTACACTAGCAGAGATCGCCCGACCCGCGGCTCCGCGCTCCGATGGCTTACTGATGACACACTGGTTCCAACGTTTCTGTCTGTGCCTGCTGCTGGCTGCGGCGGGTGCGGCATCGGCCGACCCGCCGCAGGGTGCCGGCCGTCCGCAGCCGGAGGCGCCGTCGCCTGATTACGAACGCTCGCAGCGCGACGATGCACGCGACGGACGTCCGAACGAGCGCGGAGAACGTCGCCCGCCGCGCCTGAGTCCGGAGGAGCGCAGGGCATTGCGCCAGCAAATAAATGAAGCAGGGCAGGACTTGTATCCGTCCCGGCGCCGGCAGCCCTGAGACAGTGCGGATGACATTGTCAAAGAAATAGTTGCCCACGCCGCCGAACTTCGGCTATACTTTCGTTTCTTCGTTGCGGCCGTAGCTCAGCTGGATAGAGTACTTGGCTACGAACCAAGGGGTCGTGGGTTCGATTCCTGCCGGCCGCACCAAAATTAGCAGTAAAAAGAACGGGCCAGTGCCAAAAGCACTGGCCCGTTTTTCTTTGTGGTCTGCGGAACAC
>JAIXTG010000213.1 GCA_027484285.1 Oxalobacteraceae bacterium
AGGTCAGGGACGCGCGCCGCCCGGTTCGGGCGCCAGGGTCGGTGCCGCCGGCGGGGCGACACCGATCTCTGCCTCGAAGGCGCGCAGGCGCTTGTAGACCGAGATCAGCTCGACGATCACGCTCCAGCTGCGTACCAGGAACTGGAACGACATTTCGACCCGGCCGAACGCGCGCACGATCTGCTGCATCACGCCCAGCGTGATCGCGCCGGTCACCACCGTCGGGCCCAGTGCAATGTACGGCACCAGCACGCCGAACTGCAGGTAGCTGAATTTGGCGACGTCGAAATACATGTAGTGGAAGAACAGCCGGAAGTAGTTGATCCGGACATGCGAGAACAGGTCGGTGACCACCGGCGGGCTGGCGCGCGCGGCGTCATCCTCGCCGTGCACCAGTTCCTTGCGGTACGCGGCCTCGACGCGCTGGTTGTTGAACTCGAGGCCGGGCAGCTTGATGCCGACCAGCGCCAGCACCACCGTGCCGAATAGCGCGAACAGGATCGCGACATACACCAGCGCATGGTCGACCTGCCCGAGCACCGGCACTTCGGTGACCTTCTTCGACAGGTTCCACAGGATGGGCATGAAGGCGAACAGCGTCATCAGCGAATCCATCATGTTCGAGCCGAGCGTCTCCATGATGGTGGCGAAGCGCTTGGTATCTTCCTGCACGCGCTGGCTGGCTCCTTCTATCTTGCGCAGCAGCGGCCAGTTGTCCATGTAGTAGTCATTCATCGCCTGCCGCCAGCGGAACACCCAGTGCTTGGTAAAGAAACCGAGCAGCACCGCGACCAGCACATAGGTGCCGGCCAGCTTGGCGAAGGTCAGCAGGAATTCGAAGAATTCCTCGATGGTCACCTCCCCCGGCTTGCCGAGGGCTTTCTGGACGACGTCATAGAAGCCGCCGAACCAGTCATTGATCTTGACGTCGATCTCGACCTGGAACCAGGTGCCGAAGATGATGAGTGCCGCACCAGGCCAGGACCACAGCAGCCACCGGCGCGACAGGAAGAAGGACTTGAACATGATGGGTTGTCGAGGAAGTTATTTTATTTGGAAGTTTTCGCACGGGTCGGAGCGCTCTGCACCCTTTGTCAGCCACACATAGTCATAGCGCCCGGCAAGGGACTGTAGCAGTTCCGGTGCCTCCGTGTCCCTCTCGTAGAACCCGACAGCAGAAATTTTCAGCGAAGGTGCCAATGCACCAAGCACCTGCGGCACACCGTAGTCCCTGCGGACATGGCCATTGCCCGCCACCAGTACCGACGGCTGGTGCGCGAGCAGCGCATTCGCCATCGAGATGTCGGTCGCGC
Organism: Oxalobacteraceae bacterium; assembly: GCA_027484285.1. Taxonomy (GTDB): domain Bacteria; phylum Pseudomonadota; class Gammaproteobacteria; order Burkholderiales; family Burkholderiaceae_D; genus Pernthalerella. The sequence goes on from JAIXTG010000213.1 coordinate 1,314, forward strand.
GCTGCACCAGCCGCATGGGCGCAAGATACTTCTCTGGCAATTTGCCGCAGTGCCCGCTGATCAGGTCGGCATCCAGCTGTCGCACCGCGTCGGCGTTCAGCGGCGCGCGCCGATAGGCATCGGCCAGAGGGGCATCGAGCCCGTCCGCGCCTTTCATCATCATCTGCTTCGACAAGCCCTTGGGCAGGTTGCCGCCGACCAGCGGCGCACCCGCCTGCCGCACGGCGGCGAACAGGGGCTCATGCAGTGGCCAGGCCCAGCCGTCGGCCTGGAATCCGGCCGCCTGCAGGTCGTCCAGCAGCCGCCCCCCGGTAGCGACCCGCGCAGGTGCCGGCAGGTGCTCGGCCACGACCGTCGTGCGCGGTCCGGCGATGCGGGCAATCAGGCGGCCGCGCAGTGCATGGTGGTCGGGATTGTCGTGCAGCTCGCCCAGCAGCACGATGTCGCGCTGTTTCAAGCGCTCGGCCAGCTGGTCTTCCGAGATCTCGGCGCGCGTCTGCAGGTCGATAATCTGCGCACCCGCGGCATCCAGCCTGCAGATGAGCGCGAGTGCCAGCAGGATGCCCGGGCCGGGCCGGCTTGTTATTGAAATTGTCATGCGGCCTCGTGGGGTCAGGACACGGTATCCCGCCATTCTAGTTTCCGGCAGAGATTCCTGCAGTGCCTGCTCAGCCGCGCAGGCTGTGCGTCCAGTCGGCAAGCGCCGCCAGCATCTTGCCGAGGCTTTCGGCAGTGGCGGCATCGGTCAGTCGTCCGTCGGCGTCGAACTTGTTCTGGGCACCGGAAATGAAAACCTCGGGCCGGCTCAGCAGGCGGCCGTTCAGATAGACGAATACCTGCCGCAGATGATATTGCGCGCGGGAGGTGCCCATGCCGCCCGGGGTGGCGCCGATCAGTGCGATCGGCTTGCCGTCGAAAGGCTGGTCGGGCGGACGCGATGCCCAGTCGATCGCATTCTTCAGCACGCCGGAAAACGAATAGTTGTATTCCGGGGTCGCAATCATCAGCGCATCAGCGGCGCGGATCTGTTCACGCAGCTGCTGCACCGGCTCCGGCAGCCCCTGCGCCCGCACATCTTCGTTGTAGAGCGGAATCGGCGCGAGGTCGAAGATCGACATCGTCGCGCCTTGCGGAAGATGGTCGGCGCAGGCCCGCAGGGCCGCGGTGTTGAACGATTCTTTCCGGAGGCTGCCGGAGAGGCCGAGAATCTGCATGAAAGCTCCTTGTCGATTGGGGAATTTTGCTCACTGCATGGCGTCGAATTTTGCCCCAACCGGCGTGCGCCTGCAGCAAGGCCGCACCGCTCTTACTTCAAGGAGGCAACAATGCCGAAGGACATACTACAGGCCCGCGGGCAGGGCAGCTTTTCGCTGGACGACCCGATGCAGGCCCTGATCCACGACCACAACTATGTACGACAGCTGATGCAGCACTACCTGAGCACGCAGGACGAGCAGGTGAAGCAGCAAGCGGGCCCGCAGATTTGCGAAGCACTGCAGATGCATACCACTCTGGAAGAGGCGGTGTTCTATCCGCGCGTGCAGGAACTCGACCCGGCGCTGGTCGAACGCTGCCAGGACGACCATCAGGAAGCCGATGAACTGCTGGTTCAGCTGCAGGAATTGCAGCCCGGCGAAGAGGCCTACGATGACCTGATGCAGCAGCTC
>JAIXTG010000243.1 GCA_027484285.1 Oxalobacteraceae bacterium
CCGAGGAATGCGCGTCGCTGGTTCATGCGGCCTCCTGTACCGGACGGATGCCGATCACCCGCTTGCGCTCGCGGATCAGCGGCAGGCACTGCTGCTCGTCCTGCATGATCGCCACGCAGTCGAGGCACTGGAAACACTCGGAATAATTGACGGCGCCGCGGCTGTCGATCGCCTGATATTCGCAACGGTGGCGGCAGGTCTGACACGGCTTGCCGCAGTCATCGCGCCGCGCCAGCCAGCCGAACCGGCGCAGCGGATCGAGCACCGCCAGCGCCGCGCCCAGCGGGCAGATGTAGCGGCAGTAGCCGCGGTAGACGGCCACCGACAGCGCGAGGCAGGCCAGCGCCCACGCCACATACGGCCAGTCGCGAACGAAATACAGGCTGATCGCGGTCTTGAACGGTTCGATCTCGACCGCCAGCTCGGTCGCCGATGGCGAGATCCAGAGCAGCGCCAGCAGCGTGGCCAGCACGCCGTACTTGATCCATTTCAGCCGCCGGTCCCAGGCCTGCTTCAGCCGCCGGTGGCGCAGGCCGAACACGCGCGCGACGGTGCTGACCAGCTCCTGCAGCGCGCCGAACGGGCACAGCCAGCCGCAGAAGGTTCCGCGCCCCCAGACGAACAGCGTGCCCAGCACGAAGATCCAGAGGATCACGGTCATCGGGTCGGTCAGCAGGAAGCCGAGGTCATTGCCCGCGGCCAGCGCCTCGAGCGAAGCGGTGATGTTCACGATCGACAGCTGGCCCTGGAACAGCCAGCCGATGCCGACCAGCGTGAACAGCAGGAAGGCGATCCGGAAGCGGCCCAGCATTTTCGCGCTGGCAGCCAGCCGCTGCTGCCGGGCCAGGGCCACGCAGAGCGTCGCCAGCGCCGCCAGCAGCAGGCCGATTTCCCACCAGCGCTTCTTCCATTGCTCGAACCAGGCCGAGTCCAGCCAGCCCCACAGAACGGCGCGCCAGCCGTGGAAGCCGTAGGCCAGCGGGAATTCCCGCTCGACGGCCATCGTCGGGAAAGGCCCGTAACGGCGATCAAGCCGGAACTGCAGGCTGAATGGCTGCGTGACGTCAAAGGGCGCCGAGGCATCGATCGCCAGCAGGTGGGCCCGCCCGTCGCGCACATTGAAGTCCTCGCGCAGTCCCTCCTCCACCGTCAGCCGGCGCAGCGGCAGCTCGACACCGTTCTGCACCAGCCTGAAAGGCGGGGTGGCGGCCACGCGCCGCTCGCGCTGCGGCTCCGACAGCGGCCCGCGCTCGATGACCAGCAAGCCCTCGCCGCCGCGCAGGCTGGCCTCGACCCGCCGCCAGCCGGCATCATCCAGCAGGTTGCGCCCGACCTGCGGCAGGCTGACCAGCGCGACATCGAATTCCAGCGCCACCTCGTTGGGCTGGTCGGCCAGCCGCTTGTCCTTGCCGGCCGCGCGCGTGCCGGCGAATGCCCGCTCGAGGTCGGTACGGGTGAACACGGTGCGCTCGACCATGCCGCGCCGGAACAGCTGTGCGGCATCCAGCGGCCTGGCCTCGGCATCGCGCGTGCGCCGCGAGGCGCGCCTCGGATCGGTCGCACCGCCGGCCAGCGCCGATTCTGCCAGCGCCTGCACCGACTGCACCGACTGGCGCACTGTCCGGTCAATCGCGCGCGCGGTGACGGTGCCGGCCTGCACGCCGTGCAGTACGGCCTCGTGTTCGTTGCGGCTGGTGGCCGCCGACGGCCCGCGTATCTCGATATGGTGGCGGGCGGACAGGCCCTTGAGCTGGGCGGTGAATTCCGCAATTTTTGCCGTGCCCGACGCCGAGCGGAACAGGGGTTCGCGGTGGTCGAGCAGCCGCACCTCGAGGTAATTGCCGTCGAGGTCGATCACCACGAACAGATTGATCGGCTTGCCGCTGTAGCCGCGCACCGGCTCGATGTCAATCGACTCGAACGCATAGCCGCGCAGCTGGGGTTTCTGGTTGGGGTCGTCGGCGCTGCGCTGGTACAGCGGCCAGACCGGCAGCGAGGCCGGCATGTCACCGACGATGAAGCGCGTGCCAAGCTCGCGCTCGACGTCCGTCCTGGTGAGCGTGGTTGCGGCGCCCTGGCCCGCGACCACTGCCAGCAGCAGCATGATGGCCAGCCGCCGGATGATGCCTGCCATGTGTCCCCCGTTGCAGTACCGCCCGTTTTTTGAGCAATCTACACCAGGCGCGGCAGGCCGCGTTCGGATTAACTTAATCCGGCCATTGCCGCGGCCGCTATGTCCAGCGATCGCAGCCGCAGCGCCGGATCGTAGACATCCGACACCAGCAGGAACTCGTCGGCACCGGTCAGTGCTGCAAGCTGCGCGAACCCCTGCTGCACGCTGTCCGGGCCGCCCACCACCGCTGCCGCGAGGAAATCGGTGACGGCTTCGCGGGCCGGCAAATCGAGGCTGTCCATGAAGCCCTGCACCGGCGGCTGCAACGGACGGCGGTCGCCGGTCAGGATGCCGAGCACGCGCTGGCAGGTGCTGCTGGCGAGATAGTCGGCCTCGTCGTCGGTCGGCGCCGCAATCACCGGCACGCCGATCGCGACATAGGGTTCGGCCAGCACGTCGGATGGCGTGAATTCGCTGCGGTACAGCGCGAGTGCCTGTAGCAGCAGGCGCGGCGCAAAGTGGGAGGCGAACGCATAGGGCAAGCCGCGCTGCGCGGCCAGCCGCGCCGAAAACAGGCTGGAGCCCAGCAGCCA
>JAIXTG010000096.1 GCA_027484285.1 Oxalobacteraceae bacterium
GAGTGTTCATGTCAGGCTACCTTTCTTTCACGGGTGGGTTGGATGATCGCGATATCCCGCGCCAGCTGGCGCTGCTGCAGCAGGCGCCAGGCGGCGGGGATCACGAACAGGGAGAGCAGTGGTGCAGTCACCATGCCGCCCACCATCGGGGCGGCGATGCGCTGCATCACTTCGGAGCCGGCACCGTCGCCCCACATGATGGGTAGCAGGCCGGCAAAAATCGTGGCGACGGTCATTGCCTTCGGCCGCACGCGCGCGACTGCGCCTTCGCGGATGGCGGCCAGCAGCGCTGCCTCGGTCGGCGCCTCGCCGGCGTCGAGATGGCGCTGCCAGGCATTGCGCAGGTAGACCAGCATCACCACGCCGAACTCGGCCGCGAGGCCGGCCAGCGCAATGAAGCCGACCGCAGTCGCCACCGATACCGCATGGCCGAGCAGCCAGACGAACCACAGGCCGCCGACCAGCGCGAACGGGATGGTCGCCATCAGCAGCACCGCATCCGCCGTCGAGCGGAACGCCATGTAGAGCAGGCCGAAGATGACGACCAGCGTGAGAGGCACCACCAGCTGCAGGCGCCGGGTGGCGCGCTCGAGGTATTCGAACTGGCCGGACCAGCCGATCGCATAACCGGGCGGCAGCTGCACCGACTCGGCGACCGCCTGCTGCATGCGGCTGACCACGCCGCGCAGGTCGCCGGTGCGCACATCCACATACACCCAGCCGGCCAGCCGCGCGTTCTCGCTGCGGATCATCGGCGGACCGCTGGCGACGCGCACCTCGGCCACGTCCTGCAGCCGGACTTGCGCGCCGCGCGCGGTGACCACCGGCAGTTCGCGCAGCGACTGCAGCGAGTCGCGGTAGTCGCGCGGATAGCGCAGGTTGATCGGGAAGCGCTGGCGGCCGTCGATCAGCTCGCCCACGTTCTCGCCGCCGATCGCCGATGACACCACCGATTGCAGTTCGGCCACTGACAGCCCGTAGCGGGCAGCGCGCACGCGGTCGATGGTGACGTCGATATAGCGGCCGCCGCTGACCCGCTCGGCCAGCGCCGTGGTCACCCCCGGCACATTGCGCACGGCGTTTTCGACCTGTGCCGTGATGGCTTCGATCTGCTGCAGGTCGGGACCGGATACCTTCACCCCGACCGGGGTCTTGATGCCGGTGGAGAGCATGTCGATCCGGTTGCGGATCGGCGGCACCCAGACATTCGTCAGGCCCGGCACCCGCACCACGCGATCGAGTTCAGCCACCAGCTTTTCCGGCGTCATGCCGGGCCGCCATTCGCTGCGCGGCCTGAACTGGATGGTGGTCTCGAACATTTCCAGCGGCGCCGGATCGGTGGCGCTCTCGGCACGCCCGGCCTTGCCGAACACGGTGGCTACCTCCGGCACGCTCTTGATCATGCGGTCAGTCTGCTGCAGCAGCTCGCTTGCCTTGGCCGCCGACAGGCCGGGCAGGGCGGTGGGCATGTAGAGCAGGTCGCCTTCATTCAACGGCGGCAGGAACTCACTGCCCAGCCGCGACAGCGGCCACGCGGTCGCTGCGAGCACTAGGGCGGCCAGCACGATCGTGGTCCAAGGATGGCGGATGCTGGCCTCGAGCGCCGGCCGGTACAGCCAGACCAGCAGGCGGTTGATCGGGTTGGCCGACTCGCGCGGAATGCGGCCGCGAATCAGGTAGCCCATCAGCACCGGCACCAGCGTGATCGCCAGTCCGGCGGCCGTGGCCAGGGTATAGGTCTTGGTGTAGGCCAGCGGCGAGAAGAGCTTGCCTTCCTGCGCCTGCAGCGCAAACACCGGCAGGAAGGAGAGCGTGACGATCAGCAGCGAGAAGAACAGCGCCGGCCCGACCTCGATTGCGGCCTCGGTCATCAGCTGCCAGCGCTGGCCGGTGGTCAGCGGCTGCCCCGGATGCTGCAGCTCATGGTGCTCGATATGCTTGTGCGCGTTCTCCACCATCACGATCGCGGCATCCACCATCGCGCCGATCGCGATTGCTATCCCGCCGAGCGACATGATGTTGGCATTCACCCCCTGGTAGTGCATGACGATGAAGGCGGCCAGCACGCCCAGCGGCAGCGAGACGATCGCCACCAGTGCGCTGCGGAAGTGGAACAGGAACAGCACGCAGACCAGGGCGACGACGATGAATTCCTCGACCAGCTTGTCGCGCAGGTTGGTGACGGCGGCATGGATCAGGTTGGAGCGGTCGTACACCGGCACCACCTCGACGCCGGTCGGCAGCGAGCCCTTGAGGCTGGCCAGCTTCGCCTGGATGCCCTCGATGGTGTCGAGCGCGTTTTTCCCGCTGCGCATGACGACTACGCCGCCGGTGACTTCGCCTTCGCCATTCAGTTCGGCGATGCCGCGCCGCATTTCCGGCCCCAGCCGTACTGAGGCGACATCGCGCAGCAGCACCGGCGTGCCGGCGGCATTCGCGTTCAGCACGGTATTGCGGAAATCGTCCAGCGTCTGCAGGTAGGCCTGCGAGCGCACCATGTATTCGGTCTCGGCCAGCTCGACCACTGCGCCGCCGGTCGCCTCATTGGCCTGTGCCAGCGCATCGCGCACCATGGCATGGCTGATGCGGTAGGCCCGCAGCCGGTCCGGGTCGAGCACCACCTGGTACTGGCGCACCATGCCGCCGATGCTGGCCACCTCGGCCACATTCGGCACGGTCTTCAGCTCGAAGCGCAGGAACCAGTCGTTGAGTGCGCGCAGCTGGCTGAGGTCATGCCGGCCGCTGCGGTCGACCAGCGCGTATTCATACACCCAGCCGACGCCGGTGCCGTCCGGGCCGATTTCGGCACGCACGCCCTGCGGCAGCCGGCTCTGCACCTGGTTCAAATATTCGAGCACGCGCGAGCGCGCCCAGTAGAGGTCGGTGTCGTCATCGAACAGCACATAGACGAAGGCGTCGCCGAAGAAGGAGTAGCCGCGCACCGAGGTCGCGCCCGGCACCGACAGCAGCGCAGTGGTGAGCGGATAGGTGACCTGGTCCTCCACCAGCTGCGGTGCCTTGCCCGGATACTGCGCGCGGATGATCACCTGCGTGTCCGACAGGTCGGGCAGCGCGTCGAGCGGCGTGCGCGCCAGCGACCAGATGCCCCACAGGGTGACCGCTAGCGCGGCCAGCAGCACCAGCAAACGGTTCGCGATCGATGCGCGGATGACGGCCGCGATCATGGCCGCTGCTCCGCGGCCGGCTCGACACTCTCCAGCAGATAGCCCTCATAGGTTTCGCGGAAGCTGAAGCGGATGCGGTCGCCGGGCTTGAACTGGCTGAAGGCATCGGGCCTGGGCTTGAGGAAGTCCATCGTCATCTTTCCCCATTTCAGTTCCGGTATCGGCTCGTGCGACAGCGTCAATGCCTCGGGCCCGACCTGCTCGACGCGGCCGGTGCCGCGGTGCAGGGGCGCAGCCGCCTGTTTGCCGGGCTCGGCGAATTTCGACAGCGCGGACTTCAGGTTCGCTTCCGAGTCGACCAGGAACTGGCCGGAGGCCACTACCTGCTGGCCTTCCTTCAGCCCGTCGAGGATTTCGGTGTCGGCGCCGAGCTCGCGCCCGGTCGTGACCGTCACCGGCCGCACGCGCTTGTCGTCACCCACCACCAGCACCACTGTCTGGCGGCCGCTGTGCAGCACCGCTTCGGTCGGCACCAGCAGGCGCGGCTTTGGCGCTGCCTCGACCAGTTTCACCTGCATCAGCAGCCCGGGCGTGAGGCTGCCGTCGCGGTTGTCCAGCTCGAGCCGCGCCTGCACGGTGCGGGTGTCGGTGCTGACCTGCGGCAGGATCTCGCGCACCCGGCCGCTGTATTCGCGTCCCGGCTGTCCCGGGAATTGCGCCGTCACCTTCATGCCGGGACGCACGCTCGCCAGCAGCACTTCAGGTACCTCGGCCAGCAGCCAGACCCGGTTGAGGCCGGCCACCTTGGCGATGGTCATGCCGGGCGACACCATCGCGCCGTCGCGCACCGGCAATTCGGTCACGACGCCGCTGACCGGCGAACCCAGCGTCAGCTGCCGCTGTGCCTGCCCGGTCTGCTCCAGCCGCGCAATCATCGCCTCCGGCATCGACAGCGCACGCATGCGCTCGCGCGCGGCGTCGGCCAGTTCGGCGTGGCCGGCCTTCTTCAGTGCCAGGTATTCCTCCTGCGGCGCCAGCCACTCCGGCACGAACAGGGTGGCCACCGGATCGCCGCGCCGGATCTGCTGCATCGGCGCGCGCGCATGCAGCCGCTCGATGTAGCCGGTCACGCGGCTCTGCACCACCTCCGCCAGGCTTTCGTCGAGCTGGGTCGTTCCGACCACCTCGACCGAACTGCCGATGCTCTCGCGGCGCGCGGCTGCATAGCGGATGCCGAGGTTCTGCTGCATCGTCGGGCTGATGCTGACGGCGCCGTCCTGCGCCGCATCATCGGCGTACACCGGTACCAGGTCCATGTCCATGAAGGGACTGCGGCCGGGCTGGTCGAAGCGCGGGCCGGGCACCATCGGGTCATGCCAGTACAGCACTTTGCGCCCGGTCTTGGGGTCGATCTTGTCGCCGGCAGGAGCGGCAGGAGCGGCAGTGGCGGCGGTGCCGGTGGCCGGTGCAGCGGCCGGCGCTGCCGCATGCCGGCTGCCCGCGACATAGCCGCCGGCGGCCAGCGCCGCACCGAGCGCCAGCAGCGCCGCACTTTTGATCAGCAGGGAAGATGAACTCATGGTGTTTTTTCCGGGGTCGGTGCGCGGGTTTCCAGCGGCAGCGACAGCTGGGCCCAAGCGAATGCGGCGTCGCGCTCGAGTTCGGCGATCTGCTGCTGCTGCTCGACCAGCATGCGCCGCGCGCTGAAGATGTCTGACAGCCGGCCGCTGCCGGCGCGGTAGGCAGCCACGGCCAGGTCGACCGCCTGCTGCGCGAGCGGCAGGGCGTCGCGCTGCAGCTCGGCGGCCCGCAGCAGCAGGCTGTCCATGCGGGACTGCAGCACTGCGAATTCGGTGGCGATGGTCCGCTGCATGTCGTCGTATTCCAGCCGGGCAGCGGTGGCCTGCGCGGCTTTTTCGGCGAGGTTGCGGTCCTGGCGCTGCGCGCGGTTCACGGTCAGCGGAATGGTCACGCCGAACGACAGCATGTCGCCGTACGGGGCGCTGCGCTGGCTGTAGGCCAGTTCATATCGCCAGTCGGGACGACGCTCGGTGGCGGCCACGGTGACGTCGGCCTCTGCCAGTTGCCGTGCCTGCTGCGCCCGCAACAGCGACGGATGGTGGCTCGCCAGCCGCGCCTCTTCAAGGCGATCTGCCGGTACCGGCTGCAGCGGCAGTTGGTCGTCGACCGCATCGACGCTGGCCTGCACCCAGCGCTGCAGGGTGAGGCGCGCGGTGTCGCGTGCCTGCCGTGCGCGGTGCGAGGCATCCTGCGCGCGCAACAGGGCGAGCCGCGCCTGCGCGACATCGCCGGCACTCGCCTTGCCGGCGCGATGCGCCGCCTGCACGGCGGCAAGGTCGTCGGCGCTGTGCTGCGCCAGCCGGGCAGCGAAACCCAGCTCATGCTGCGCATGCCACATTTCTATCCAGGCCTCGGCGGTCTGGCGCCGGACTTCGGCCGCACGCGCCAGCACTTCGGCTTCCTGCAGCGCAACCATCCGGCCGGCACGCTCGCTGCGCGCAGCGCGCTTGTCGGCCGATACCCATTCCTGTTCGATCCCGATTCGGCGCATGGTCATGAAGTCGCGCGTCAGGCTCCAGCGGTCGGGGCCCTCGATCGGCAGGTTGTCGACGCCCAGCCTGAGCATCGGGTCGGGCAGCTGGCCGGCTTGCGCTGCGGCTTCGGTGCTGGCCTGGGTGCCGGCTTGGGCTGCCGAGGTGGCAGCCGAGCGCTGCACCGCCAGCCTGAGCGCCTCGTCAAGCGTCAGGCCGGCCGGGTCGGCCAGCGCCTGCATGGCCGGCAGGAGGGCCAGGATGAACAGCCAGGCGCGCGGCTGGCTGCGGTGGGTGACGAACATGAAAACCTCCGGAACAGAACTCGAATGCCGGCACCTGCGTTGGTCGCAGGGCGGTCGGGATCGGGAACAGAGGGATCAGATGCGCAGCCGCAGCGTGCGCAGGAAAGGCGGGGCGTGGCCGGGGTAGTCTTGCAGCACGGTCGACCGCGCAACGCGCTGCCATGCAGGCAGGGCGGTCGCGGCCAGCGGCTGCACGGAAATGACGGCGGGCGGCGCCGGGTCGGGCGGCGAGGACGACAGTTCAACCGCCTGCTTGTTGCCCGCATGCTGCTGCATGCAGGGCGACGCCTCGTCCGGCTGCCCGTGATCCATGCCGGCCGCCGCTTCGTGGCCGGCCATCTCCGTCATCTCGGCCATCGCGGCAAGCTGGCGCTCGGCCTTCGGGCAGACGTACGCTGCCATCGCGACGCTGGAGTTCAGCATGGCGAGCGCGACGAAGAGGGCGATCAGGCGCCCAAAGTTGGCGACGAAGATTTTCATGGCGGTCAGGAGAACGGTGAAAAGCCTATCACAGTCGCTTCTGCTTGTGGCCGGGCCGCATGCCCGCGCGCGGCGCCCGGCGCCCCGGCCAGCGATACCGGAATCTTGACAGCGCTCACTGATGGGCAGGCTGCGAGGCAGACAATCGCCGGACATGGCTGGCAGGCCCGGGCCTTGCCGGAACTTCCGAGGAGCATCCGATGAAAATCGCCGTCGACATGTCGCTTTCCCAACTGGCCGAACGCATGCGGGCGGGTGCCACCGAGGCGCAGGCGCTCGAACTGCGGGA
>JAIXTG010000023.1 GCA_027484285.1 Oxalobacteraceae bacterium
TCCGAGCGATGAACCGGTAGCGCGCCTGCACTGGCAGGCGCGCCGGGGACGGCTTTTGCCTTTTTTCGGAGGAGGGGTTCGATGTTTCGCACTGCATTCGCACGCATGTTCCTTGTCGCGGCCTGCCTGTCTTCAGGCGCTGCAGTCAATGCGCAGGACCTCGGTCCGGCCAAGCTGTCATTGCCGGGCGAGGGCAGCAGTGCCGCGCTGCTGCAGTCCGGCGACTTCAACCAGGCGGCGCTCACCCAGGCCGGCGCGGCCCATGTGATCAGTGCGACCCAGGGCGGCAACAGCAATCAGCTGACGGCCACGCAGTCGGGCCAGATGAATCAGATGAGCGTGCTGCAGTCAGGCGACCAGAACATTGCGGTGCTGTGGCAGGCCGGGCAGCTGAACCGGATCGATGTGCAGCAGACCGGGCTGCAGAACACTGCGCACGTCACCCAGCACGCGCTGCAGGCCAGCGCTTTCGTCACGCAGGGCGGCATCGGCAACCAGGCCTTTGTCGAGCAGTACGTGAATTTTGCGAATGCCGTGGTTCGCCAGGACGGGAATCACGGAGTCGCGACGGTGATCCAGTATTAGGGGCGCTGGATCACTTTCTTTTGCAAACGTCCCGATTCATTCAAGGAGCTATTCAGATGAAGATTTCAAGAGTATCCGTGGGCGTCATGATGTTGCTGGGCGTAGCATCCGTACGCGCCGAACCAGGAGTGAGTGCAACAATTTATCAAGCCAGTAACGAGAACCAAGGCAAGATTGAGCAAATCTACAATCCGGGTCCCTCAGAGGCTTACATCTATCAGTATTCCGATAGCAACCAAAGCAACATCTATCAAAGCGCTACAGCAAATGTAAGCGCTACTGCTAATTTTCAAGGTGGTGGCTCTGGGGGCAATAACACCGGAAATATCACGCAGACATTAATCGTTCCGGCTGCAAGCTTTACGACGGCAGTGATCAACCTGCCAGGTGCTGAAAATGAGGGATATATCACACAGACCAATGGTTCTCTCATGACCGCAAGGATCAATCCGAACAATACTGGCAGTGTCGCTAATTTCGACAACACTGCAGTCATTGAACAGCGTAATGGATCAGAACTCAATAGCACGATTGATCAGTCCGGTGCATATAACTACGCAGACAGTGACCAAACTGGACTGCAAAGCGTCTCTGTCATCGGTCAAGCAGGAAGCTCGAACCAGGCATTCGTAACCCAAGTTGGCCTGGGTGTGTTCTTTAACTCTTCGTCCGTTGCGCAGGTTGGCAATACCAACTATGCAAACTTTAACCAGTCGGGTGCAGGCTTTACCGCAATCGCGACCCAAATTGGTAACGGCAACTCAGCTATAGTCACTCAGTACTAACCGACTACACCATTAAGTTGTCGGCGCACGGCGCAAGCCGTGCGCCTTTTTCATTACTGCCCCAGCGGATTAATCGTCTGCATCTCTCTCTCCAGCCGCTCGCGCTGGCAGCCGAGGTCGATGTACCACTCGCATATGCCGTTCGGCTGGAACGGCTGGTAGAAGCACGCGTCGCGGCCGGAGGCGACGATCAGGCCGACGTCGCGGTCGAGTGCATGTCGCATGATCGACGCGACAGTGCGGTGCTGGATGTTCGTGCAGCGGGGTACCGCCCAGTAGGGCGCGCCCGGTGTCCAGTAGACCAGTGCCGGCGGCGGCGCCGACTGCGGTGCGCTCCGTGACTGCTGCACCTTCTGCTGGTAGTCCTGCCGCGACTGTTCGCGCAGCGCGCGGTCGACGGCATTCTGCAATTGCAGGTTGAAGGTATTGTTGATCCGGTTTTCGTTGCGAATGATGACGTTGGCTGTTGCCTGGTTGTTGTTGGCATTGGTGGCGCCAGTCGGCGGTACCGGCAGCGTGCCGGTATTGGCCGCCGGCGGAATGATGATCGGTGGCGGTGCAGGTGGCGTGGTCGTCCCGGTGGTCGTTCCGGTGTTTGTGCTGGTATTGACGTTGGTGGCGGTGCTGGTGGATGACGATGTGTTGTTGTTTACATTCGTGTTGGTGTTCGTGCTGCTTGCATCGATCGGTGCAGGCGGTGTCGGCGGCGGAGGCGGCACGGTGGTTGACGTGGGCGCGGTTGGAGTCGTGGTCGTGGTGGTCGTCGTCGTTGCGCTGCTGCCGGGAGGCAGCGTGGTGGTCGTGGTGGCGGTATCGCCGACCACGGGTTCGGCTGTCAGCACTGGCGGCGGGGGCTCGGCCACGGTCGTGGTCGTGGGCGCAGTGGTCGTGGGCGCAGTCACGGCCGGCTCCACCGGTGTGCCAATCGTATTGGTTGCCGGCTCGGTGGCAGGCGGCAGCGCCGGCGGCGTTTCTTGTGCGGCGGCGATCATCGGCATGGCAACGGCGATGGCCGCTGCCAGTGGGGTGAGGAAATTCATGACAGACTCCTTCTGGGCGTAGAGTCTGCTTAGTTCTGCCGCCCGACCCGAAGTTGGTCACCCGCCGCGCACGGCCCTTGAGTTTTCGCAGACGGCGCGTGCAATTGAGGCACCGAAAATTTGTTGCGGAAATCGTGCGCTGTTCGACCCGGCAGCGCTGTCGCGCAACGATCAGGCGAGGTAGGTACCGGCCAGTGTCAGCACCCGGCCACCGGTGCCGAGCTTGAAGCGCGCAAGGCCTGCGCTGCGCCGGGTATTCACGCCGCCGAGGTCGAGTGTGCACACGCCCTGCGACTTGAGCATCTGCATCGCATTCCACAGGATCAGGTTGTGCGCATGCAGTTCGCGCCCGCGCTCGCTGGTCCAGCCAATTTCATACGTGGCAGCAGTGCCGTGGATCAGGAACATCATTGCCGCCACGCGTTCACGGCCGGCATCGGCACGCAGGGTCAGCAAGGCCTTGCCGGACGGCGAGCGTGCGAGTGCATAACGCTCGAAGAACGGCGCGGGCAATCCGGCCAGCCCCTTGTCTTTGCGCTGTTCGATATCGGCGTCGACCAGCCAGCGGAACTGGTTCGGGTTGGTGCCGACCCGTTGTATCTCGAGGCCGGAGCGCTCGCTGCTGGCCAGCCGGTTGCGCCA
>JAIXTG010000101.1 GCA_027484285.1 Oxalobacteraceae bacterium
ATCACCAACCGGGATCTCCGCTTCGAAGAGGAACTGGAGGCGGAAGCGCGCCAGAAAATGACGCCGCGCGACAAGCTGGTTTTCGTGAAGGAGGGCGCCGACCCTGCCGAGGCCAAGCGTCTGATGAACAAGCATCGCCTTGAGCGCGTGCTGGTGGTGAATGACGCGTTCGAGCTGCGCGGCCTGATCACCGTCAAGGATATTTTCAAGTCCACCGAGCATCCGAACGCTTCCAAGGACGAACAGGGCAAGCTGCGCGTGGGTGCCGCGGTCGGCGTCGGTCCGGACAATGACGAGCGCGTCGAGCTGCTGGTGGCGGCCGGCGTGGATGTGGTCGTGGTCGATACCGCGCATGGCCATTCGCAGGGCGTGCTCGATCGCGTGAAATGGGTGAAGCGCCGCTTCCCGCAGGTTGACGTCATTGGCGGCAATATCGCCACCGCCGATGCGGCAAGGGCGTTGATGGACGCAGGCGCAGACGGCGTGAAAGTCGGCATCGGCCCGGGCTCGATCTGCACCACGCGCATCGTTGCCGGCGTCGGCGTACCGCAAATCACGGCGATCGCGAATGTCGCGAAGGCGCTCGAAGGTACCGGCATTCCCTGTATCGCCGATGGTGGCATCCGCTTCTCCGGCGATGTGTCGAAGGCACTGGCAGCCGGTGCGTCGAGCGTCATGATGGGCAGCATGTTCGCCGGTACGGAAGAAGCGCCGGGCGAAGTCATCCTGTTCCAGGGCCGCAGCTACAAGTCGTATCGCGGCATGGGCAGCCTCGGCGCGATGTCGGCCGGCTCGGCCGACCGCTACTTCCAGGATGCGGCCAACAATGCCGACAAGCTGGTGCCCGAGGGCATCGAAGGTCGCGTGCCTTACAAGGGCAGCGTGCTCGCCATCCTGTACCAGCTGGTCGGCGGCGTTCGTTCGTCGATGGGCTACTGCGGCTGCGCGACCATTGATGAGCTGAGGGAAAAGGCCGAGTTCGTCGAGATCACGTCGGCCGGCATGCGGGAATCGCATGTGCACGACGTACAGATCACGAAAGAAGCGCCCAACTACCGCGCCGAGTAAGCGCGACCCCCGAGCATCTTCAGGCGGCAGCAATGCCGCCTGAGTTTTTTCAGAAGACCCGTTCATGCATTCCAAGATCCTCATTCTCGACTTTGGCTCCCAGGTGACCCAGCTGATCGCGCGCCGCGTGCGCGACTCTGGCGTGTTCTCCGAGGTCCACCCTTACGACGTCAGTGACGACTTCATCCGCCAGTCCGGCGCGGCCGGCATCATCCTGTCCGGCGGTCCGAGCTCGGTGACCGACGGCGATACCCCGCGTGCGCCGAAGGCTGTGTTCGAGCTGGGTGTGCCCGTGCTGGGCATCTGCTACGGCATGCAGACGATGGCGGCGCAGCTCGGCGGCAGGGTCGAGAACGGCACCGTGCGCGAGTTCGGTTATGCGGAGGTTCGGGCGCGCGGCCATACCGCGCTGCTCAAGGACATCAATGACTTCGTGACGCCCGAAGGCCACGGCATGCTGAAGGTCTGGATGAGCCATGGCGACAAGGTGATCGACATGCCACCGGGCTTCAAGCTGATGGCTTCCACCGACAGCTGCCCGATCGCCGGCATGGCGGACGAGTCGCGCCGCCTGTATGCGGTGCAGTTCCATCCCGAAGTCACGCACACCGTGCAGGGGGCGGCCATCCTCGGTCGCTTCGTGCACGAAATCTGCGGCTGCAAGGCCGACTGGAACATGCCCGACTATGTGTCCGAGGCGGTCGAGGCGATTCGCAGGCAGGTGGGCGACGATGAAGTGATCCTCGGCCTGTCCGGCGGCGTCGACTCGAGCGTGGCGGCTGCACTGATCCATCGCGCGATCGGCGACCAGCTGACCTGCGTCTTCGTCGACCACGGCCTGCTGCGCCTGAACGAAGGCCAGATGGTGATGGACATGTTCGGCAAGAACCTGGGCGTGCGCGTAATCCATGTCGACGCTACCGAGCAGTTCATGTCCCAACTCGCCGGGGTGTCCGACCCTGAAGCCAAACGCAAGATCATCGGCCGCGAATTCGTCGAAGTGTTCCAGGCCGAGGCTGCCAAGCGCAAGAACGCGAAATGGCTGGCGCAGGGCACCATTTATCCGGATGTGATCGAGAGCGCCGGCAAGGGCAAGAAGGGCGCGCATACGATCAAGAGTCACCACAACGTGGGCGGCCTGCCGGAGACGCTGAACCTGAAGCTGCTGGAGCCGCTGCGCGACCTGTTCAAGGACGAAGTCCGCAAGCTCGGCGTGGCACTCGGCCTGCCGCACGACATGGTGTATCGCCATCCTTTCCCGGGCCCGGGCCTCGGCGTTCGCATTCTTGGCGAGGTAAAGAAGGAATACGCCGACCTGCTGCGTCGTGCCGATGCCATCTTCATTGAAGAATTGCGCAACACCGCGATCCCGCTGCCGCAGGAGCTGGCCGAGGGGCACCCGATCAGCCATTTCCACAAGAACTGGTACGACGCGACCAGCCAGGCTTTCGCAGTTTTCCTGCCGGTGAAATCAGTTGGCGTCATGGGCGACGGCCGCACCTATGAATACGTGGTTGCACTGCGTGCGGTGCAGACCCAGGATTTCATGACGGCGCACTGGGCGCATTTGCCGCATGACTTGCTCGGCCGCGTGTCGAACCGGATCATCAATGAAGTGCGCGGCATCAACCGGGTGGTGTACGACATTTCAGGCAAGCCGCCGGCGAC
>JAIXTG010000400.1 GCA_027484285.1 Oxalobacteraceae bacterium
CCGATGCTGTTCATGGCCGGCGGCTCGGGACTGTCCAGCCCGCGCTCGATGATCCTCGACCTGCTGGCGAACGGATGCAAGCAGCCGATCACGCTGGTCTACGGCCAGCGCAACCTGGCCGAGTTGTATTACGACGCCGAATTCAGGGCGCTGGCAAAAGAGCACGCGAACTTCACCTACCTGCCCGCGCTGTCGGAAGACGCCAGCGGCTTCGACGGCCTGAAAGGTTTCGTGCACGAGGCGGCGCAGCAGCACTTCAATGGCGACTTTGCCGGCCACAAGGCTTATCTGTGCGGACCGCCGGCCATGATCGAGGCCTGCCTGGGCGCCCTGATGCAGGGCCGGCTGTACGAGCGCGACATCTATGCGGAGAAATTCATTACCGCCGCCGATGCCTCCAAGCCGCGCAGCGCACTGTTCAAGCGGGTCTGAGGAGGCGACATGTTCGACTTCCGTCCCAAGGTGCAGGTCACGATCGCGCAGACCGGCGAGAGCTATTCGTGCGCGATCGGCGAGAGCCTGCTGCAGGGAATGATACGGCTCGGCCGCAAGGGCATACCGGTCGGCTGCGTGAACGGTGGCTGCGGTGTCTGCAAGGTGCGCGTCATGCAGGGCAAGACCGAGCTGCTCGGCCCGGTCAGCCGCGCGCATGTCAGCGCCGAGGAAGAAGCACAGGGCTACACCCTCGCCTGCCGGGTGGGGCCGACCTGCGAGGTCGAGCTCGAGGTGGCGGGCAAGATGAGCAAGCCGTTTTTCAAGGGGTTCGACGCGCAGGCCACCCCACCTGCGACCATAAAATGAGGAGATAACGATGGGTGTTATGCGCATCGGGCATGTGAGCCTGAAAGTGATGGACATGGGGGCCGCGGTCAGGCACTACACCGACGTGCTGGGCATGAAGGTCACCATGGAAGACAAGTCCGGCAATGTTTACCTGAAATGCTGGGACGAGTGGGACCGTTACTCGATCATCCTGACGCCGTCCGACCAGGCCGGCATGAACCATGTCGCCTACAAGTGCGAAAAGGACAGCGATCTCGACGAGTTCAAGGGACGTATCGAGCAGTACGGCATCAAGGTGACCGAGCTGCCCGAAGGCACGCTGCCGTCGACCGGCCGCATGCTGCAGTTCAAGCTGCCGAGCGGCCATGAAATGCGCCTGTATGCGCTGAAGGAATATGTCGGCACCGAGGTGGGCACTACCAATCCGGACCCGTGGCCGGACAATATCACCGGCGCCGGTGCGCACTGGGTCGACCACTGCCTGCTGATGTGCGAACTGAATCCGGAAACCGGCGTGAACAAGGTTGCCGAGAACACCGAATTCATGTCCAAAGTGCTCGATTTCTACCTCGTCGAACAGGTCAAGGTCGGCCCGGGCGGCGCTATCCAGGCAGCAACCTGGCTGACCCGAACCAATACGCCGCATGACATCGCCTTCGTCGGCGCACCGAAGGCCGGCATCCATCATGTGTCGTTCTTCCTCGACTCCTGGCATGACGTGCTGAAGGCGGCCGACGTGATGGCAAAGAAGAAGGTGAAGATCGACGTCGCACCGACCCGCCACGGCATCACGCGCGGCGAGACGATCTATTTCTTCGACCCGAGCGGCAACCGCAACGAAACCTTCGCCGGACTCGGCTACCTCGCGCAGCCGGATCGTCCGGTCACCACATGGACTGAAGACAAGCTGTGGACCGGCATCTTCTACCACACCGGGGAACCGACGCCGTCGTTTACGGATGTGTATACCTGATCTTAGGTCAGCGACGTAGCGAGGTCAGCAACGTAGCGGGTATGGATCCCGGCTTGCGTCGGGGTGAGACAGGGGGCGTAGCGAGGGTTTCTGCCGCATGCGGCACGCTCGCGTAGCGGCTGCAGCGTGCTCGCTGCAGCGCGCACTGCGAGGGTCGCAACGCATGCGTTGCGCCTGTCGAAGCGGCTGGGCTTGTAAGCCCAGCTGTGGGGCGTTCGTGCCAGGAAACGTCGCTCCAGCGAAAGCTGGGGCCCATCGTCGCGCTAAGCGGATCTCTTTTTCGAGGTGCCCCCACCCCGCGCCGCAAACTCCCGCACCACCGCAACAAACGCGACCAGTACCGGCGACTCATCCGACCGGCGATACAGGCAGCTCAACTCAATTTCGCGCAGATGCTTGCTGAGCAAAGGACGATAGACCACCCCCGGCAGCCGAAGGCTGGCCGTGGACGCCGTGGTGACACAGGCGCCGAAGCCGCCGGCTACCAGCGCGATCGCCGTCAGCACGTCCTCGACTTCCTGCTCCACCCGCAGCACCGATTTTTCACGGTTGAACGCCTGCATGACCTGCTGGGCAAGGCCGGCGATCGGCAGCCGCGGGTACAGGATCAGCGGGCAATCGGACAGGTCGCCGACGCTGACCTCCGCCTGCCCTGCCAGCGGATGACGCGCCGGCAGCGCCACCACCATGCTTTCGCGCAGCACCTCTTCCACCACCAGGTCGTCCTCGGGCGGCACCAGCCGGTTGAAGCCGACGCTGATGCGGCGCTCGCGCAGCGCGGCGATCTGCTCGTGCTTGGTCAGGTTGTGCAGCACGATCTTCACTTCCGGCCGGTCGGCGTGGAAGCGCGCGAGTATGCGCGG
>JAIXTG010000391.1 GCA_027484285.1 Oxalobacteraceae bacterium
CAGACACCGGCATAGCCGAGGTGGTTGTCACCATTGGCCAGCGTGTAAATCGTCGATGCGCCCCATACGATGCGACTCACTTTCACACTGACCGCAGCCAGCCGGCCATTCATCACCGCCTTGTCCAGCGCCACTTCGCCCTCGTACCACTGCGCGCTTTCCTTCAGCTCGGCCACCACCGGGCCGCCGTACAGCGTCGAGAAACTGACCTTGCGCGCATCGGTATCGACCAGCAGGTCGATCGGGTCTTCCTTCAGGCTGCTCATCTGCTCCACCCGCTTGCCCCAGCCGTCGTATTCCACATGCGTGCCGCTGCAGATGTAGCGGATCTTCCCGGCCTGGGCAGGAGCCGCCGCCAGCGCTGCGGCGAGGACGAGCAGTGGGGAAATGCGTTTCATGAAACCTCCAGTGCAAACAATTCAATCAATCAATACCTGAGTATTCCGCCGCCGTCGCCCTCACTTCCTTGATTTAAAGCAATTTTTGTTGGGACACTCACTCTGTTCATTCGGTCACCGACCATCGGCTCCTCCCGCCACGCTCGACCACTGCCCGTCAACCTCTCGTGCTCCTGTCGAAGACAGCGGCTACCACAGGTTGACGCACATCAGAAGTCAATGAAGTTCCTTATATCAACCCTCTGTTCCAAGTGTTCAACCACGATCTCTCGTTGGTACTCTTCTTTTTCATTTGGCAACGAGACAAAAGGAGTTTCCCATGGTCACTTATTCGGGCGCCACACAGGATGTCATCAAGAAATGGCTGGACGAGATTGATGCTGTCACACCGGTAACGGATGGTGCGACGCCCACCTCCATCCGCTGGAGCGTGACCGGTGATGTCGATGATGTGCCCAGCCTCGCGGGCGCCACGCTGCAGATCAATGGCAACTTCAGCAGCACCGATCCTTTCCAGCAGCAGGTGAGCGGCGTATCGGCTTACCGCGCGGATGGCACGCTGCTGTTTACAGTGACCGGCCTGCAGCTCAGCATGGCCAGCCTGCTGCAACTCGCTGCAGCAGACGACCTCGACGACTTGCTCAAATGGGGCGCCGGCCGCAAAAGCAAGTACAAGGGCTCGAACGGCAACGATACGTTTTACGGCGGCATCGGCGATGACCAGATCGGCGGCGGCAACGGCAACGATTCGCTGGCCGGCGGCCTCGGCAACGACAAGCTGGGCGGGCAGAACGGCGATGACGTCCTGTCAGGCGATGACGGCGATGACATCCTCGACGGCGGCAACGGCAACGACTCGCTGACTGGCGGCATCGGCAACGATCGGCTCTCGGGCAGCAACGGCAACGACTCGCTCGCCGGCGGCGACGGTGATGACCGGGTTTCCGGTGGCAATGGCAATGACCAGATGACGGGCGACGCCGGTGCCGACCAAATGACCGGTGGCGGCGGCAACGACCTGATGGCCGGCGGCCTCGGCGACGACCTGCTCAAGGGCGACGGTGGCAATGACGACATGGCGGGCGGCGACGGCAACGACCGGCTGTCCGGCGGTGGCGGCAACGACACGCTGTCCGGCGGCGCCGGCAATGACGAACTGCGCGGCGAGGGCGGCAACGACCGGCTCAATGGCGGCGAGGGGCAGGACATCCTGCACGGCCAGGGCGGCAGCGACACCTTCGTGATCGCCCACACGGATGCTATCGACACCATCGTCGGCTTCCAGAGCGGCAGCGACAAGATCGAAGTGTCCATGGCGGTATTCGGCATTACCGCCGCCGCCAGCCTGTCAATTGGCACCGGCAGCGACGGCAAGACCTACCTGTACCACGATGCCGACGGCGTCGCCGAGACGGCCCCGCTTGCGCTCGTCGGCATCCAGGGCGGCACGGTCAACGTCGCCACCGACGTCATCCTCATCGCCTGACCGCCGGGCACGTCGGCAATAAAAAAGCACGCGCTTCATCACGACGACATGATGAAGCGCGTGCCTGTCTGCCACTTGCCGACAGGACGCGCGTCCCGCAGGGACGCCCGCCCGCAGGCGGTCAGACGTTGAACAGGAAGTTCAGCACGTCGCCGTCCTTGACCACGTATTCCTTGCCTTCCGCACGCATCTTGCCGGCATCTTTCGCGCCGGCCTCGCCCTTGCAGGCGATGTAGTCGTCAAATGCGATGGTCTGCGCGCGGATGAAGCCGCGTTCGAAGTCGGTATGGATCACGCCGGCGGCCTGCGGCGCGGTGTCGCCCTGGTGGATGGTCCATGCGCGCACTTCCTTCACGCCGGCCGTGAAATAGGTCTGCAGGCCGAGCAGGCTGAAGGCGGCGCGGATCAGGCGGTTCAGGCCCGGCTCGTCCATGCCCATGTCTGCGAGGAAGGCGCCTTTGTCTTCATCTTCGAGGTCGGCGATTTCGGCTTCGATCGCCGCGCAGATCGCAACGATCGGCGCGTTCTGCGATTTCGCATAGTCGGACAGCTGGTCCAGCAGCGGGTTGTTGGTGAAGCCGGTATCGGACACGTTCGCCACATACATCGCGGGCTTGGCAGTGATCAGGCACAGCGGCTTGAGCATCGCCTGCTGCTCCTTGTCCAGCCCCATGGCGCGCACCGGCTTGGCGTCGTTCAGCTGCACCTGCACTTTCTCCAGCAGCGCCACCAGCGCAGCCGCTTCCTTGTCGCCCGAGCGCGATTTTTTGAGTTCGCGATGGATCGCCTTCTCCACCGTGCCGAGGTCGGCCAGCGCGAGTTCGGTCTGGATCACCGCGATATCGTCCAGCGGGCTGACCTTGCCGGCCACATGCACCACGTTCGCGTCTTCGAAGCAGCGCACCACGTTGACAATCGCATCCGTCTCGCGAATGTGCGCGAGGAACTGGTTGCCCAGGCCTTCGCCCTTCGACGCGCCGGCCACCAGGCCGGCGATGTCGACGAACTCGACCGTGGCGGCGACGATGCGCTCGGGCTTCACGATCGTTGCCAGTTGCTCTAGCCGCGGGTCCGGCACTTCGACGATGCCCACGTTCGGCTCGATGGTGCAGAACGGATAATTTTCGGCCGGAATGCCGGCCTTGGTCAGTGCATTGAAGAGGGTCGACTTGCCGACGTTGGGCAGGCCGACGATGCCGCATTTGAGGCTCATGGGATTCCTTGAAATCAAAGGCACATCGGATGCAACGCGTGCATGGTCGAAGTGCCCGCCCGGCGCCTGGAGGCTGGCGGGTGATGAAACGGTCAACGGGAACGGGTTGCGCCGAGAGGCCAGCCCGGCCTCCCGCCTTGTCCTGAAAGCCCGTGATTATAACGCCCGACCGCTACCTTGCCCGGCGATCCAGCGCCGCCGGCAGGCCGATGCGGTCGATCCGGGCGCGGCCCCGCGCGCTCACTTCCTGAACGCTTCGTCCACCGGCACCTGCAGCGCATTGGCCAGCGCATTCGTCTGGCTGGCCATCGCGATCACGGCCAGCAGTTCGGCATGCTGTGCCTCCGTCATGCCCTTGGCGCGTGCCGCCGCGGTGTGGGAATGGATGCAGTACTCGCAGCCGTTTGCGGTTGATACGGCGATGTAGATCAGCTCCTTGGTCAGCGCATCCAGCGCGCCGGGCTGCATCACCTGCTGCGCCTGCGACCAGACGCCCTGCAGCAGCGCCGGCGAATTGGCCAGCGCTTTCCAGAAATTGTTGACGTCATCGACGCCGCGCACGCGCTTGATGTCATCGAACACGCGCTGCGCGTCGGGGCTGGCTTCGGCGTGCTGCAGCAAACGGACGGTGGCCATGGCTGTTCTCCTTGAAAGGCGGTGTCGCGAGCTTAGCGCCCGCGCGCGCAGATCGCCAGCCATGGCTTCGGGAAAAGCCAGTCTCCCCGGGATGGCGCCCGACCTGCGGCATTGTGCTGCGGGTCGGGCGGCGGGACGCTTACAGTGCCGGTATCAGCACCTTGTCGATCACATGGATGACGCCATTGCTGGCAATGATGTCGGTCGCGCTGATCGCCGCCGGCGTGCTGGTGGTATCGATCAGGCTGGGGCCTGCGCCCACCCGCAGCGACTGCCCGGTCAGCGCGGTCGGCACCGCATTGCCGACGGCCGGCAGATCGGCTGCCAGCACGCGGCCGCTCACCACGTGATACAGCAGTACCTGCCGCAACTGGTCGACGCTAAGCCCGGTCGGTGCTGCCGCAAAAGCGGTATTCGTCGGCGCAAACACCGTCAGCGGTCCGGCGCCCGACAGCGTGCCGGCCAGGTCCGTCTGCACCACCGCTCCCACCAGTGAACTGAAGTTCGGGTTCAGCTGCGCCATCTGCACCAGGTTCAGCAAGCCCGGCGGCACCAGCACCTTGTCCACCTCGTGGATCACGCCGTTGCGCGTGCGGACATTGGCCCGCGTTACCCGTGCGTCCGTGAGCACCGCATCGGTCACCCGTACGCCGTTGCTGAAGTTCAGCGTCAGGCGCGCCGGCTGCCCGTTCAGCAGATACTGCGTCGGCTGGGTGGCGCCACCCGTCTGCAGGTCAGCCGCCAGCAGCCGGCCCGGCAGCACGTGATACAGCAGGATGTTGCGCAGCGTGGCTGCCGGCAGCGCCTCCACCATGGCGGTCGCCGACGGGAAGCCGAGGGCAGTGGCGGCCGTGGTGAATGCTGCATCCGTGGGAATGAATACCGTCAGGCTGGCATTCGGGTCGTTCAGCGTATCCGTCAACCCGGCTTTCGTCGCAGCTGCGCCGAAGGCGTTGTAATTGGCCGCCGTCGC
>JAIXTG010000141.1 GCA_027484285.1 Oxalobacteraceae bacterium
ATTTCCTTCTTCAGCTGCTGGAACTCGAGGTCGAGGTAGCTGCGCTGTTCGTTCGCATTGGTATCGTTCACCGCCTGGATCGCCAGCTCGCGCATCCGCTGCATCATGTCCGTGATGGCGTTAGTTGCGCCCTCTACGGTCTGGATCAGCGAGATCGCGTCGCCTGCGTTGCGCACCGACTGGTCGAGCGCGCGTATCTGCTGCGTCATCCGGGTGGAGATCGCCATGCCGGCAGCATCATCCTTGGCCGAGTTGATCCGCTTGCCCGTGGACAGCTGCTGCATTGCTTCCTGCAATGTGCGCTCCGTCCCCTTGAGGGCGGCCTGGCCATAGAGTGCCTTGTAGTTGGTATTGATGACTGCCATGCTCGGTTTCTCCTTCCGGCGTCTTAACCTTGCGTATTCCGATGCGGACGATTCCGCTGTTGCCGCAGGTTAAGCATTTAATGTGCCAGACTAAAAACTCCAGTTAAATCAGATATTTAAGTAATTCACTTACCTAAGCTGCTGCTTAAAACCTTGGCAGCGGCAAATTCTGTCGGTTTTTCGGCAGCGGATTGCCGCCACCCTTCCGCGCTTGCCGCCGCCTTGCCGGCAGCTGTTCAGCGCTGCACGGCACCGAGGCCCATGGCACCGGCCAGCGCGTCGTATTCCTTCAGCAGTTCCGGATGGTTCGGGAACAGCGTCAGTGCATAGCCGGCCGCGGTCAGTGCATCGGCGAGGTCGAGATTGCAGCGCAGCGAGCGGATCAGCATCGAGTGGGTGAACACCGTCGCCGACTCGCCCTGCATTTCCATCAGCTGCTGCAGCAGGTCGACCGCCTGCGGCCAGTCTTCGCGCATGACAGCCAGCAGGCTGGTGACCGCCAGGATGTCTTCGCTGTCCGGGAACAGCGCGAGTCCGGCGTCGCCCAGTGCGTAGGCAAGCGCGTCGCGATCCTCGGCCATCAAGGCCTGGATGGCTGTCCGGAATTCTTCCGGCGAGAAGCGGGACACTTGCAGCATGCTGAACGGACGGCCGGTTTCGGCATTGGCGATCATGACTTCTGCGAGGCTGGGCATTCTGTGACTCCTGTTGTCTTGTCTGGGGCTAATCAATCGGATGCGCCGGCCTGCGCCGTCATCCGTTGCGGTGTCTTTAGCAATTCGGATGCCAGATGGAAACAACAGGCTAAAGACTCGCCCTTTCGGGTCGAATCATTGGGCCCCTTTATATAGAGCAAGACTTTCGCACCCGGTGCCCGGAGCGCACGGCGGCCATCCTGCGGAAGCGCTTTGCCGCACCGGCAAATCGTCGCCGGCCGGCTTTGCCGCCTGCTTCCGCCCCCCACCCCCTCGTCTGGTCGACAGCCCTTTTCCTCGAATAATCAACAATTTGCGCCGAGGAAACCATTGGCATATTTCCTGCATAACGATGCCCGACAGAAACGAAAGGTGTCGACAAATGGACATGCGAACCAGAAAACAGGACCGGGACATCTGCGACCGGTCGATCCTGATCACCGGTGGCACGGGCTCGTTTGGCAAAGCCTTCGTGCGGACGGTGCTGGATCACTGCCCGCGGGTGAAGCGCCTGGTGGTCTTCAGCCGCGACGAACTCAAGCAGTTCGAAATGCAGCAGGAATTCCCTGCCGACCAGTACCCTGCCCTGCGCTTCTTCCTCGGCGACGTGCGCGATGCCGCGCGGCTCTCGCGCGCGCTCGAAGGCATCGACACCGTGGTTCATGCGGCAGCGCTGAAGCAGGTGCCGGCGGCCGAATACAACCCGTTCGAATTCATCAAGACCAACATCCTCGGCGCGCAGAACGTGATCGACGCCTGCATGGACCGCGGCATCAAGCGCGTGGTCGCGCTGTCGACCGACAAGGCGGCCGCACCGATCAACCTGTACGGCGCCACCAAGCTTTGCAGCGACAAGCTGTTTGTCGCCGCCAACAACTTCCGCGGCGACCGCGACCTGCGCTTCTCCGTGGTCCGCTACGGCAATGTGATGGGTTCACGCGGCTCGGTCATTCCCTTCTTCCTGAACAAAGTGAAGAGCGGCGTGCTGCCGATCACGGATCCGAACATGACCCGCTTCAATATCTCGCTGGGGGACGGCGTGGAGATGGTGCTGTGGGCACTCGAGCATGCGCTGGGCGGCGAGATTTTCGTGCCGAAGATCCCGTCGTACCGGATCACCGATGTCGCCGAAGCGGTCGGCCCGGGGTGCAAACATGAAGTCGTCGGCACCCGCCCGGGCGAAAAGCTGCATGAGGAGATGATCACGCCGAGCGACAGCCCGAACACCGTGGACCTCGGCCCGTATTTCGCGATCCTGGCAGCCGGCCCCGATTCAGTCGGCAAGTACCTGAGAGAGCGGGCCGCCCGACCGGTGGCGACTGATTTCTCCTACAACTCCGGCAGCAATCCCGACTTCCTGACGGTGGAGCAAATCCGCTCGCTGATCCGTCACCATGTCGACCCGGAGTTCATGCCTGCATGAACTCCCGGCTGAACATTCCGTACGGACGCCAGAGCATCAGCGACGAAGACATCGCCGCGGTGGTCGAGGTCCTGCGCAGCGACTGGCTGACCCAGGGGCCGGCCGTGCCGGCCTTCGAGCATGCCGTCGCCCGCTACTGCGGCGCGGCGCATGCC
>JAIXTG010000148.1 GCA_027484285.1 Oxalobacteraceae bacterium
CCGATGGAGTTGCAGATGATCGCCGTCGGGGAAGCCACCGGCGAGATGGAAAAAATGATGGAGCAGGTAGCGACGATGTACCAGGAAGAGCTGCAGTATGAAGTCAGCCGCCTCGGCGATGCAATCGAGCCGATCCTGCTGGCCGTGATGGGCGGGCTGGTGCTGGTGTTGATGCTGGGGATTTTCCTGCCGCTGTGGGATCTGGGGCAGCTGGCGCAGCAGGGATGACTACCCACTCTGCCAGCAGAAGTTCCCTGCTGTCGGCGCAGCGCCGGTGATGGCCGGTCGAGGGTTGGACCGAAGGCATTCCAAGGCCGATGGATCCCCAGCTTGCGCCGGGATCACGGTTGAAAGGCTGGCTGAAGGAACGTCGTCCCGGCGCGAGCCGGGACCCATTGGGCGACTGCACGCTGATGGCCCTCGCCCGGCAGGGCCATCTCATCAGGAAAATGATCAGCGCGCCATCACTGGCGGTTTTCCACCTCAATCCCTGCCGAACTCTTCGCCCAACGCCTTGCCTCGCGCCGCCGCCGCATGCAGCGCCTGCACGAACGCGGCTTTCATCCCGCCCGCCTCCATCGAAGTTAGCGCCGCATAGGTCGTGCCTCCCTTCGACGTCACGCGCTCGCGCAGCAGCGACACCGGCTCGTCGGAACGGGTCGCGAGTTCAGCTGCGCCGGCGAAGGTGGCCTGCGCCAGCCGCCGGCCCTGCGCTTCTGTCAGGCCGAGTTCGACCGCCGCCTGCTGCATCGCCTCGATGAAATAGAACACATAGGCCGGCCCGCTGCCGGAGATGGCGGTGACGGCATCGATCTGCGCCTCGTCATCGATCCATACCGTCTCGCCGACCGCGCGCAGGATCGCATCGGCTGCCTGCCGCTGCGCGTCCGATACGCCACCCATCGCAACCGCACCGGTGATGCCCTTGCCGACCAGGGCCGGCGTATTCGGCATGGTACGCACGATGGCCTGGTGGCCGCCGAGCCAGCGCGACAGGTCGGCCGCGCGGATGCCGGCAGCGATCGAGATCACCAGCTGGCTGTTCACGAAAGGCTTCACGCCGGCGACCACGTCGCGCATCTGCTGCGGCTTCACTGCCAGCACGATCACGTCAGCAGAGGCCAGCGCATCGGTCGGGCCGGCAGCCGTCGTCACGCCCACGTCCTGCGCCAGCCGCGCCAGTGTCTCCGGCACGACGTCGATCACATGGATATTGCCTGCCGCCGTCAGCTTGCCGGCCAGGCCGCCGATCAGGGCCTGCGCCATGTTGCCGCCGCCGATGAAGGCGATCTTCAATTCATTTTGCATAGTCTCTCTTTCCAAAAATCGCCGTGCCTATCCGCACGATGGTCGCGCCCTCGGCAATGGCCGCGGCCATGTCGGCCGACATGCCCATCGACAGCGTGTCGGTGACGATACCCTGCGCAGCCAGCTGCGCCTGCAGTTCGCGCAGCAGCGCGAATGGCTTGCGCTGGCTCTCGTAGTCATCGGCCGGCTCCGGTATCGCCATCAGCCCGCGCAGCCTCAGGTTCGGCAGCGCGGCGACTACCTGCGCCAGCGCCGGCAATTCTTCCGGCGCAACGCCGCTCTTGCTGTCTTCGCCGCTGACATTCACCTGCAGGCAGATGTTCAGCGGCGGCATCTGCGCAGGCCGCTGCTCGGACAGCCGGCGCGCAATTTTCTCGCGATCGACCGCATGCACCCAGTCGAAATGCTCGGCCACCGGCCGTGTCTTGTTGCTCTGGATCGGGCCAATGAAATGCCATTCGAGCGCCAGGTCGGGCCGCAGCACCTTGACCTGCGCAATCTTGTCGACCGCTTCCTGCAGGTAGTTTTCGCCGAACGCGCGCTGGTCGGCGTCTGCCGCCGCGATCACCGCGTCGGCGGCGAAGGTCTTGGAGACGGCAAGCAGCTGCACGCCGGCCGGATCGCGTGCGGCACGACGGGCGGCGTCGGCAATGGCTTGCCCGACATGGTGGAGGTTTTCGGCAATAGACATGGGGCGAAATTATCGCTCATTGGCTGCTTCGGCGAAAAACCGGCGGCGCTGCTAGCATCGCCATCCTGACGACCGGACAGGAGCCGCCGCATGAACGACCTCTACGGTATCCCGCTGACCCGCATCGACGGCAGTCCAACTTCGCTCGCCGAGTTCCGCGGCAAGGTGCTGCTGATAGTGAACACCGCGAGCGCGTGCGGCTTTACGCCGCAGTACGCCGGCCTCGAGGCGCTGTACCGCCAGTACCGTGAGCAGGGCCTGGTCGTGCTCGGCTTCCCATGTAACCAGTTCGGCGGACAGGAACCGGGCAGCGACGCCCAGATCGCCGACTTCTGTGAAAAGCGCTTCGATGTCAGCTTCCCGATGTTTGCGAAGGTCGATGTGAATGGCTCTGAGGCCCACCCCTTGTTCGTCGAACTCAAAAAGCAGGCACCGGGACTGCTTGGCACCGAGGCGGTCAAATGGAACTTCACCAAGTTCCTGGTGAGCCGTGACGGCAGGGCGCGCTCCCGCTATGCGCCCGCCACGCCGGTAGCACAGATCGAAACCGAAGTAACACAACTGCTGCAGGGCTGAACATTCCGCCCCGGAAATTCGCCGCCTCGCGATTTCCGTCCCGACTTGCACCGGCCTGCTGCATTTGCAATGCGCTATCCGGCCCCGCCCGAATGTGAACCGGTTGCGACAACCGGTTACGAAGTCCGAACCTGATGCGCAAGACATCAGCGCAGCAGTGCCACGGTGCCCTTCAAGACGCCGTGGCGCTCGCATGCCCTCGCTACTCAACGGACGGAGACCTGAGCATGAACTTTGAAAACTATCGGGAGCTGTGTCGCGACGCATCAATCGCACTGAGTCTTCCGGATCCGGATCGCCTCGCCAACGAAGGCCTGCTTGTCAAAGACGGGGTTGCCATGTCGCTGTTCCATGACGATGAATTCGTCTCGGACCGCCTGTTCTGCTACGTCGATCTGGGCCCCGTCGAGGAGGCTGTCCGCACTCGGTACTTCGAGCGCCTGCTGATGCTGAACCTGCTTAGCGGCAGCAAGACCAGCGGCGTCTATACGCTGGATCCTGCCAGCGGGAATGCGATCTTCTGCGTGCACATCATGCAGCCCGAGCGACTCGACGGAAAGCAACTGGCCGCGATGCTGGATGCCTATGCCGGACGCGCGCGCCAACTGCAGCAGATGACCATCGCCGATGATCTGTCGTTCATGGACACAGTGAACCAATTGTTCGGACTGGACGAGGTATCCAGCCTGAACGAGCTGGCTTGAGTGAGGCGCTCAAATGGACAACTACAGCGCCACTACACCGACCAGGCGCTCCGCGTCGCCAAGCCAGCTTGCCGAGACTTTTGCGATGCTGGAGCAATTGAAATACGCAGACGAGGCCGACCACGGGAACAAACAGCCAGCCAATCTCCTGCATATCCATGGCGCCACTCGCGCAGTCGGACGCCGATCGCAGACGGCGCCGCGTGGAAGCACGAGCCCGCTGCAGGAATGGAACGACAAGCGGCGGCAGCCGGTTCAGGGAAATGACACGCCGCTGCTGCAATCGTCGCTGCCCGCATCGCAGGCTGCGACGTCCGGTGCTGCACCGGTTGCCATCATCAGCTCGCCTCCGGCGCCGCTGAAGAATGATCCCCCGAAAGACGATTCCATCATCGATGACAATGACCCGGAGTCATCCGGGGATGACATGGATCCGCATGGCGCCGGCGGTGACATCGGCGCCGAACAATCCTATTCCGAGAGCATCGTATCGAGCACGTCCGATGAAGAGTATGGAAACCTGCGCCACCCACGCATGGCGCCGGAGACGCGTGCGGATCTCGAGCGCATCATTTTCCAGGACAAGGACCTCACGACACTGCGCTACAAAAAACTGTGGGAAGACGCGAAGAAGGCGGAAGACCAGTATGTGAAAGAACACCGCGCCTGGAAATATGCGCACGATTTCGCTGCTGGCGGCATCAACCAGCTCACCTCCTTCGGCGTGGCTGGCGCGCTGGCAGTCATGACCGGCAATCCGTGGCTCTTCCCGGTGGTGGCGGCAATCCTGAGTGATACGGTGGGCGACCGGCTGGCGCAATTGATTCGCCGCTCCACCATCATCCCGACGGCCAGCAAGGAACATTTCGAGAACCAGCGCAGGATTGCACGCCTGTTCGGTGACATGATCGTCAGCTGCTGCGGCAAAGAACCGGAAGGGCATTTCAAGGTCAAGGCCATGGGTCCGGACGGCAAGGAGATTGAGGTCCGCAAGACGGCATACGACATGCTGAAGGCGTCCGGAACGGCGCAGGGCTTGGGAGCATTTGCGCAGAACCTGGTCGTGCGCGGCCTGCCCTTCCTGTGGTTCGCTTATGTTTACTGGCCACGGGATTACTACATCAACGACTATTGCAGGCCGGTTTTCTTTCCGAATGCCACCAGCCCACAGCCAGACGGCTTCGGGGTCACTAATCTGACCTCACCCGACTTCTGCCCGGATCCGCAACAGGTCGATGTGACCGCAGTGCGCTGGGCCCTGCAACTTTTCGGCGGGATGATGGCCGGCGGCATGACCATGCTAAGCAATCAGCTGGTGTCGAGCTGCCTCCACGGCGAGGAACGGACCACCTACAGTACCGGCACCTGGAAACTTCAGGCGGAATATCTGAAGTCTGCCCGGCAGGACACAAAGAATTTCCTCGACCGCATTCAGTCCGGCCAACTCGACGCGGAGTTCAAAGAAAGGGGAATGTCGGTCGATGGCATTCAACACCTGGTGAAGTCGGCACAGGTGCTGGATCGTTTGCAGGCCAAGGAGCTGTCGTTCGCCGAGAAGAAGTCTTCGCTTTGGACGACCTACCGCGGCGAACTGGACCTGGCCACCCAGAAGCACCGCGATGAAACGATGATCTCGCCGGAGTTCGCCGGCAAGCGCCTGGACACCGCACTGTCCATGTTCGGCAAGCTGCTGTCGCTGCTGACTTACACTTACATGGTCACCAAGTTCAGCAGCCGGCAAGGCGCGGACCACGACGAAAAACTGGCACAGATCATCTTGCTGCCGATGTATCTGATCGTGCTGGGCGGGTATGTTTGGAGAGACGATTTTCGCCTCGTAGGCCACGTGCCGTACGGCCTGTTCAAAGGCTGCCTGCGCGCCGCGAAAGGAAAATATGCGGCAGATCCGGAGCTGTCAGACGTCGTCGTCGACAACCCCGCACGCGACGTCTACGACGGCGGCAACGCAGCAGGATCTCATCGCAGCAGCGATACCGAGGCTGCACAGGCACGCCGGGACGATAGAAACGATTACGATGACGACGACGGTGAAGCTGCAGATTCCTCCGGGGAAAACAACACGCAGCCACCGCGTACTCCCCTGACGAAGCTGGCCATCGGCGGCTTCCGCGGCGGGCATGCTGACAGCGACAGCGACGGCGACGGCGACAGCGCATCGCAATGAAGCAGACCGCAGCACGTCACCTGCAATGCAATCACGACCGGCGGCAGCGCAAAGCTCCCGCCAGTTTTTTTACAGCGCCTGATCGATCAATTCAATCCAGTGCCTGACCGGTGTGTCGGTACCCGACTGCAGGTGCGTCAGGCAGCCGATATTGGCCGACACGATCATTTCCGGATCGGTCGCTTCGAGGTTGCGCAGCTTGTTGTCGCGCAGCTTGTACGACAGCTCCGGCTGCGTGACCGAATAAGTACCGGCCGAGCCGCAGCACAGGTGGCTGTCGGCGCACAGCTTCACGTCGACGCCGCAGGCGCGCAGCACGCCTTCGACCTTGCCGCGGATCTGCTGGCCGTGCTGCAGCGTGCACGGCGGATGGTAGGCGACGCGCTTGGCTATCTTGCCGGCCAGCTTCTGCTCCAGTTCCTTCTCGAACGCCGGCATGATTTCCGACAGGTCTTTCGTCAGCTCGGAAATGCGCTGTGCGCGACCGGCATAGGCCGGATCATGCGCGAGCAGGTGGCCGTACTCCTTCACGGTCACGCCGCAGCCTGAGGCCGTCATCACGATGGCCTCCGCACCGGCCTCCACATACGGCCACCAGGCGTCCACATTGCGGCGCATGTCGTCGAGGCCGCCGTCCTGGTCGTTCATGTGATAGCGGATAGCGCCGCAGCAGCCGGCCTTCGGCGCGACCACCAGTTCGATATCGAGCTTGTCGAGCACGCGCGCGGTGGCGGCATTGATGTTGGGCGACATCGCCGGCTGCACGCAGCCGTCGAGCAGCAGCATCTTGCGTGCATGCGAGCGCGACGGCCAGGCGCCAGCATTCTGCGGTGCCGGCACCTTGTTTTTCAGCGCCGCAGGCAGCAGCGGCCGCACCAGCTGGCCGGCTTTCATCGCTGGCGTGAACAGCCATTTGCGCGGCAGCGCTTCCTTCAGCGCGGTGCGCAC
>JAIXTG010000403.1 GCA_027484285.1 Oxalobacteraceae bacterium
CGCATGGCGCACGAGCACAAGCCGAAGCTGATCATCGCCGGTGCCTCGGCCTATGCGCTAAAGATCGACTGGGCACGCTTTCGGCAGGTGGCCGACGCCATCGGCGCCATCCTGCTGGTCGACATGGCGCACTACTCGGGTCTGATTGCCGGCGGCGTGTATCCGAACCCGGTGCCGCATGCGCATGTGGTGACGTCCACCACCCACACGAGCCTGCGCGGACCGCGCGGCGGCATCATCCTGATGAACGACGAAGAGATCGCGAAGAAGGTCAACAGCGCGATCTTCCCCGGGCTGCAGGGCGGCCCGCTAATGCATGTGATCGCTGCCAAGGCGGTCGCATTCAAGGAAGCGCTGGCCCCGGAGTTCCGCGTCTATCAGCAGCAGGTAGTCGCCAATGCGCAGGCGCTGGCGAACGCCCTGATCGAGCGTGGCCTGCGTATCGTGTCCGGCCGCACCGAGTCGCATGTGATGCTGGTCGACCTGCGCCCGAAGCGGCTGACCGGCAAGGAAGCCGAGGCCATCCTCGGCACGGCCCACATCACCTGCAACAAGAACGGCATACCGAACGATCCGGAAAAGCCGATGGTCACCTCCGGCATCCGGCTCGGTTCGCCGGCGATGACCACACGCGGCTTCCGCGAGGCCGAGGCCGTCCGGGTCGGGCATCTCATTGCGGACGTGCTGGACAACCCGCACGATCCGGCCAACATCGAGCGTGTCAAGGCAGAGGTCAGGAAGCTGACCGACGCATTCCCGGTTTACCAGCGTTGAGCTCAGGGGCGGGCATGACGGCTTTTTGTGGAGATGACTGAGCATGCGCTGCCCCTTTTGCCACAGCGAAGATACCCAGGTGATGGACACGCGCGCGTCGGAGGAGGGCGACAGCATCCGGCGTCGCCGGCGCTGCAATGCCTGCGACAAGCGCTTTACGACTTATGAACGTGTCGAACTGGCGATGCCGGTCATCGTCAAGAAAAACGGCAGTCGTACCGATTTCGAGCCGGCCAAGCTGCGCTCCAGCATGATGCTGGCGCTGCGCAAGCGGCCGGTGCCGGCCGACGCGGTGGACGCTGCCATCCAGCGCATCGAGGAGAAATTGCGCTCGTCGGGCGAGCGCGAGATCCTCTCCGGCCAGATCGGCGAGCTGGTGATGCGCGAATTGCGGCGCCTCGACAAGATCGCCTACATCCGGTTTGCCTCGGTCTATCGCAGCTTCGAAGACGTGGCCGCGTTTCGCGACGCAATCGACGAAATCGACGTCGATCCAAAGACCAGCGCACGCGCACGCAGCAGCTAAGCCCCCAATTTTCCCCGTAGCTGAGGTCGTCCCGGCAAAGGCCGGTGAACTGCCTGTGCGCGTGCTGCCGAATTGTTAGCATTTGCCTAATATTGCCTGAGCCGAAGCTCTGCATCCGGCACGATGGCTGGATGAAACAGCATCCATATTCACATTTGTCTGGCTTCGGGTTCTCCCTCATTGAAACACTGGTTGCGCTGCTGATGGTCGCGATGGCGGCCATGGTGCTGGCCCGGGTCAGCAGCGCGAATTCTGCCGCCAGAATGCAAACGGCTGCCGCCTCGACTGCCATTCGGCTCGCCTCGGAATTTGCGGAATGGACGCGCCGGGACGGCCACGTTCAGCTGGGTGTGCCGCTGTCGGAGGCCCTGGTGCAGGCAGCCAGCGTTTCGCTGACGGGCGAATGCCCGGACGGCTGTGATGCCCGACAGGCGGCCTGGCGCTACCTTGCCGGCTGGCGCGCACGCGTGCTCCGAGCATTGCCGGGGGCCCAGTTGCTTGTCTGCGCCGATGACGTTGTCCGCAACACGACCGCGACCTGGAGCTGCCGCGACGGCGGTTCGGCACTGATGCTGAAAATCAAGGCCCGTAATCTTGCGCGCCCGGTCGCGGTCGATCTCGGGATCAGGCAATGAGCAGGGGCGGGAGCCGCCAGCTGCGGGTCATTGCCGCCGGCACAGGGCTTGTCGAGACCATGGTGGCACTGGCCCTCGCAATGGTCATCACGCTCGCTTCCCTGCGGGTGATGGCCATGTCGAATGACGAATATCTGAAAGTCGAGCAAGCAATTCTGATGGACGAACAGGCCGAGTACCTGCTCGAACTCACGGGCCGGCTCCTGCAGCAGCTTGGCCATGTCGATCCCTCCCGGCCCTCGACCGGGGCGCCGGCCCGGCTGACTGAAGGTGCGTTGCAAGGATTTGACAATGCCGTGTCTGCCGGCAGCGCGCCGGGCGTCCAGGGAATACGTGCCGGGGCGCATTTCAGCAGTGACCTGATCGCTATGTATCGTCCCGGGGAGGACGGGCAGCGGGCGCTCAACTGTGCCGGCTCGCCGGCGCCACCGGTTGCAAGCGAGGAGGGCGAGCGTGGCTGGAACAGCCTCTATGTGGCCGCTGCAGCCAGCGGAGAGCATGAATTGCGCTGCCGTTACTGGGCGGGCGAACAATGGAGTACGCAATCGATTGCAACCGGTGTCGCAGGTTTGCAATTCCGGTACGGTGTCGACTCCGACCGGGACGGCTTGCCCAACGATTTTCTGAGCGCCTCCAGCCTCCGGGCGCTCGATGCCAACCGCCCGTTGGGCCAGCCATCCGCATGGACACGCGTGGTGGCGGTTCATCTCGCGTTGCTGATGCGCTCTCCGCAACCAGTACCGATTCAGCAACTGCGCACAATCGATCTGTTTGGCAGTGAGCCTGCAGTGCGTGGTGCTGGGCACGATCCCGGAACACAAATCAAGGCGAACGAACTTGATGCCCACCGTCTGTGGCGGAGCTACGATGCCGTCATTTTCCTGAACAACAGCCTGGTGCCAGCTGCATGAGTCTCGTGCCTGCAATTATCACCTTGCTGGTGGTGACGCTGGTTGCGATGGCTTCGGCACGTCTGGTGCAAGACGGCTGCCAGGCCGCCGCGCGGCAGGCGGACCGGCGGATGGCTCGCCAGCACGCAGAGGCGCTCTTGCATCAGGCAGTCAACTCACTGCTGGAAGAGGGCCAAAGCAGCGCCATGTTGCTGCCGGTCGAGCGCGAAGAAATTTCGGGCAGTGACCGGTCGGATCTGGGCGAACTGCCTCTGGTGCTTCACAGGCTGACGGCAGTCGGGGAGGGGCAGTTCGCAAGGGTCAGGCTGCAAGCCGACTATGCACTCGATGCCTGCGAGAGTCACGACGACAATCCCTGCCGCCCGGCGCTGCGTCGCATCGCATGGCGCGAACTGTCCGCAGAGTGATGCGCCGA
>JAIXTG010000130.1 GCA_027484285.1 Oxalobacteraceae bacterium
GACCTGTCGATGCCGGGCCAGGGCGGCTTTGAATCGCTGCGCCGCATCCTGAACCGCTTTCCCAGCCAGAAGGTGATGATCTTCTCGATGCACGAGAATGCATCGATTGCGAACCAGGCGCTGCGGCTGGGCGCCGCCGGTTACCTCACCAAGAGCATGGCGCCGGACGAGATCATTGACGCCATCCATGAGGTCCTGCGCGGCGGCCAGCCGGTCGCACCTGCGCTGCGCGCCGCGCTCGGGGAACTGGCCGCGCCCGACCTGCCGCACAACGGCCTGCTGCCGCGCGAGTTCGAAGTGCTGGTGCTGCTGGCCTCGGGCGAAAGCATCGACAGCATCAGCAGCCGGCTCCACCTGAGCCCGAAGACGGCCTCTAATTACCAGACCAGCATCCGCAGGAAGCTGGGGGTCGGCTCATCGATAGAGCTGCAGCAGTATGCGCGGCAGCACGGCCTGATTTCCTGAGCCTTCCGTCAGGCCGCAAGCGCCGGCAGCGGCGCCTCCGACAACGGAAAACGTGCCACCAGCGCCAGACCGGAAGGCTGCGCGCTGTCCAGCCGCAGTTCGCCACGATTGGCGAGCACCCGCTCGCGGATTCCGGCCAGCCCGATGCCGCCGTTGCCGACGCGTGCCGCATCCAGCCCGCGCCCGTTGTCGGTAACAGACAGCTCCAGCCACGATCCGGCCTCGTCTGCCGTCACTGAAATCTGCACGCGGGACGCCTGCGCATGGCGCATCGCATTCGTGAGCGCCTCCTGCACGATCCGGTAGACCGCCACCGCGAGCCGCTGCGGCACCGCGGCATCGCCGAGCGCCACATCCAGCCGGCAATCCAGCGCGGCATCATCGCGTGCGCGG
The DNA here is from genome assembly GCA_027484285.1 of Oxalobacteraceae bacterium. Classification (GTDB taxonomy): domain Bacteria; phylum Pseudomonadota; class Gammaproteobacteria; order Burkholderiales; family Burkholderiaceae_D; genus Pernthalerella. The sequence goes on from JAIXTG010000130.1 coordinate 859, forward strand.
CGCTGGCTGACCAGGTCATGCAGCGCCTGCGCCAATGCGATTTCATGCTCCTCGCCGCCCTGCAGGCCGTAGGGCCGCAGCTGGGCGAGCAGTCCGCGCAGCTGGGCCAGGATCGCGCTGCTGTTTTCGTACATCGCCTGCGCGCAGGCCTCGAGCGACGGCTGCCCGGCGGATTGCCTGAGCAGGTAGGAGGCATCGACCTGGATCGCGGTCAGCAGCTGCCCGAACTCGTCGTGCAGTTCATGCGCGAGCTTGCGCCGCTCGTCTTCCTGCACGTCCTGCAGCCGGTGCAGCAGTTCGCGCTGCGCGGCGATCTGCGCCGTCAGCACCTGGGCCAGGTGGTTCAGCGCACCGCCGATCTGGTCGAGCTCCCGGGTATGGCTGCGGCCGATGCGCACCGCATAGTCGCCCTTCTCCAGCCGGTCGATCGCCGCCAGGATGCCTGCCAGCGGCGCCAGCGCCTGCCGCACGCTGAACCAAAGCGCAATAATCAGCGCCACCGCGACCGCGCCGAACAGCACGAACTGCAGCAGCGCACCGGTGATCGCTTCACCGCTTTCCGAGCGCGGATTCGGCTCGAGCACCAGCGACAGCCGCTGGCCGTCCGGCCGCAGCACCGGCAGCGTGGTGGTCTGCAGGTCGAGGTCGCGCACCAGCCAGCGGCTCAGGAAACCGGCATCGGCGGCAACGGCCGGCGGCTGCGTCAGGCGGCGGCCCTCCGCGTCCAGCAGCGCGACCCGGAAATGGCGCAGCGTGCCGCCCTCGTTCAGCGCGTCGATAGCGGCCACATGGGCGCCCAGCGGGCCGGAGGAGTTCAGCTGGCTGATGGCTGCGATCAGCGGGCCGATGCGCTGGCTGCTGTCGACCTCATCGGCAATATCGCGCTGGGCAGCGAGCAGGGTCAGGACCAGCGAGAGCGAAATCGCCACCATGCCGACCAGCATCAGCCTCAGCAACAAGCGGGAAACCAACTGCATGCGATTCTCCGGGGATTCGGTGGACAGGCGGGCGGGTAGAATGGGGAAGAATTATAGGCGCACCGACCCCAGCGGCACGTCCATGGAAGAAGCCCACATCCAACTCCCCTTTCTTCGCGAAACCCTGATTTTCCTCGCGCTGGCCGGCGTGCTGATGCCGGTACTGCGGCGCTACCGGGTGAACCAGATCCTCGGCTTCCTGGCCGCCGGCGCCGTGCTCGGCCCCTACGGCCTGCTGCAGTGGGCCGGCCAGCTGCCCTGGCTGGCCAACATCACGTTCCTCAGCATCGAAGGCATCCGGGCGCTCGGCGAGCTGGGCGTGATTTTCCTGATGTTCAGCATCGGCCTCGAGCTGTCGGCCGAGCGGCTGTGGGCGCTGCGCCGCTGGGTATTCGGCGCCGGCAGCGCGCAGGTGCTGGTGTCGGCCGCACTGATCGGCGCGGCCGCGCTCTGGTTCGGCAACACCATGCAGGCGTCGGTCGTGCTCGGGCTGGTACTGGCGCTCTCCTCGACCGCCGTCGTGATGCAGCTCATGACCGATCGGCAGATGTTCGACCAGCCGCTCGGCCAGGCAACTTTTTCGGTGCTCATGCTGCAGGATCTCGCCGTGGTGCCCATCCTGCTGCTGATCGGCGTGCTGGCGTCGGGCAACGAGGTCAGCCTGCCGTCGCTGGCCGGCAGCGTGCTGCTGAAATCGGTGGGTGCCATCGTACTCATCACGCTGCTCGGCCGGTTCGTGATCCGTCCGCTGTTCCGCTCGCTGTCGGAGCAGCAGCAGCCGGCGACTTTCCTTGCCCTCACCCTGCTCTCCACACTGGGCATCGCCAGCCTGACGGCCTATGCCGGGCTGTCGATGGCGCTCGGCGCCTTCCTCGCCGGGCTGCTGCTGGCCGAGACCGAGTTCCGGCACGAGGTGGAAGTCGTCATCGATCCGTTCAAAAGCCTGCTGCTCGGGCTGTTCTTCATGTCGGTCGGCATGCAGATCGACCTGCGCGCCCTGCTCGCCGAGCCATTGATGATCCCGCTGTCGGTGGCCGGGCTGTTCCTGCTCAAGGGTGGCGTGCTGGCAGTCGTGCTGCGCATCGGCGGCCATTCCTGGGGACGGGCGATCGAGGGCGGACTGCTGATGGGCCAGGGCGGGGAATTCGCTTTTATCGTCACCGGCTATGCGCTGGCCAGCGGGCTGTTCGAGCAGGAACTGGTGCAGTTCATCCTGCTGGTGGTCAGCCTGTCGATGTTTGCAACGCCGCTGGTGGCACGCGCTGCCCGCATGGCCGGCGATGCCCTCGCCCGGCGTGCGCCGGAAATGCCACTCCACGAGGCCAGTCCGGAGGCCCTGTCCGGGCATGTGATCATCGTCGGCTTCGGCCGCATCGGCCAGCTGCTGGCCGGCGTGCTGACTGCCGAGGGCGTGCGCTATGTCGCGATCGAGAACGATGTCAGCCAGTCGACCCGGCACCACGCACTGGGCGAACCGGTGTACTTCGGCGACGTGCGCCGCCCGGAACTGCTGCAGCGGGTGCATGCCAGCCGCGCGGCGGCCATCGTGCTCACGATGAACCACCCGGAATCGGCGGTGCAGGCCGCGGCGGCAATCAGCCGGGCCTTCCCCGGGATACCGCTGCTGGCCCGGGCGCACGACGAGGCCCATGCGCGCGAGTTGCGCAGCGCGGGCGCCAGCATGGTGATGCCGGAAGCGCTGGAGGCGGCACTGCAGCTGTCCGCCTTCGTGCTGCATGCCAGCGGGATCGAGGGGGAACGTGCGGAGCGCGCCATCAGCAGCGAGCGCGAAAGCCGGCTGTCGGCAGCGCGCCAGACTCAGTAGCGCAGGAAGCGGGAATCGGCCTGCGGCGACGTGGCCTCGAGATCGGCGAACTTGACCAGGCTGACGTCGGCCGACAAGCAGTCATCCGACAATCCGCGGTAGTTCAGGTACAGGTATTCCGCGTAACGCGCCTCGCGGATCGGATCCGACAGGTCGTAGGTCTGGTGCCCGGGGTGGCACATCAGCACTGTTCCGCTCGGCAGGCGATGCAGCCAGCGCTTCATCAGGCGCGGGTAATCCGCGGCCGGATCGAGCGCATACAGCCCCGCGAGCTTCTTCGTGTAGCGCAGCCCTTCCCTTGCCGCATGCTCGGAAAAGCCGCGCGAAGCACGCCGCAGCACCCAGCCCTTGAGCGGCACGCCGCACGAGTCGAGCACGCAATCCGGTGCCCGGACCCAGGGCCGGGGACGGTCCTTCCAGCACTCGGCAATGACCTCGGTCAGCACTTCGCGGATGTCCGTGAACGAGTGCACATGCTGGTGGCCGTCCAGGTAATCGGGCAACCGACCAAAATATTTCACGAACAGGTCGATTTGCGAAAGGAAGGCCGCGCGCACCTGCTCGCGGTCGACCTTGCCGCGGGGGGCGGCATACAGCCACCAGATCAGCGGCCGGGTACTGTCGAGGGCCTCGAAGCGCCGGGTGAGGTTCAGGTGCAGCCCGACATCGGTCAGGTGGTGGTAATCGCGCAGCGCGCGGGCGCCTTCCGGCCAGGCAGGCCCCTGCGACATGACCGAGGTGGCGCCGATGCGCCAGACGCGTACCAGCTCGATGATGGCGGCATTGATCGGACCCGACTGGCCGAAATCGTCGGCACACAGGGTGAAGCGGCGGCGGCGCAACGGCATCTTCATGCGGGCTCCCGAACGGTAAATGCCCATCGGAGGGCAAGGACACGGGTCAGCGGATCGGCGTGTTGGCCGGCGGGTCAAACCTGCAGCGGCAAACGCGATTCAGCAGCCTCGGTGGCCGGCGGCAGGCGTAAAAGCCGGTTGGCTGGCAGCGCGTACTTGAGCCGGGTCAACGAGGATTGCGCGGAATGTATCGACTGGCTGGAAGACGGTCAAGCAAGTCGCCGCTCCCATCGGGAAAAGAGAATATGCCATGCTGGGACTGCAATTTATGTCAAAAAAACATATGAATTGCAGAAGAATTTGTTCGCTTATCGCCCCAACTCATTGGAAATATGAATAGTTTTCATCAATCTCATCCATTTATTACTGAAAGTTAATATTTATGTGATTGATGATATTAGGCAACTGGTGCATATTTCACGCGGCTAGATTAACATATTTCCACATAAGAAACTTACCTACGGTTTTTTGAAAGGTTTTTGTGAGCAAACGCAGCCGTCCCGCAGATATCTATCTCCGCTTCATTCAACTGGCCGAGGCGATTCGAGGCATGCCGTCGCTGCCGCCGCTGGAGCCGCTGGAGGAACGGATCCTCGAGCTGATCGCCTATGCGCGCCAGACCCAGGAACGGCTGTCGGTGAAGGACCTGATGGGAAAGCGGGAGCTCGGCTCGCCGGCAATGCTGCACGGACGACTCAAGTCGATGCGGGAAAAAGGCTGGATCCTGCTGGCGGACACGGAAGATGCACGGCGCAAGCAGCTCGAACTGACGCAGGCGGCGCTGCTGCACTTCGACAAACTCTCGAAATGCCTGGTCCAGGCAGCCAAGAAAGCCGGCTGAGCGCCGGCCTCACTTCCTGAGCGTCAGCCAGACGGCGATCGCCACGATCGCCGCCACTCCCAGCTCCAGACCTACGATTACCCAGCCCATCTTCCTGCCTCCGCCCGAATCGTGGGCATGATGCCACAGGAAGTCAGAACAGTTCGATCTCGCCGGCCACTGGCCCGGACTGCAGCTGCGTCGAGTACTGCTTCTCCACCTGCACCAGCTGCTGGTCGGTCGACTCGAGCTTCTTGACCAGCGCGCGGCCAGTGCGCGGAAAATAAGCCACCTTGCGCGGATGGACGTCATTCAGGTCTTCGGCCACGATCGCAATCTGTTCCGCCCGCAGGTAGTCGCGCACGAAAGCGGCATTGCGCTCCCCCACATTCATCGCCTGCATGCCGGACAGCACGCGGCCGCCGCCAAACACTTTCGCCTCCAGGCGCGCACGCTGCGCGCCCGACTTCAGCAGCTGGTTGATGAGAATTTCCATCGCGGCGGCCCCGTAGCGCATCGAGGCCGACGCCGGCCCGTCGACGTCGCCGCCGCTGGGCAGCATGAAATGGTTCATCCCGCCGATGCCGTTGACCCGGTCGCGGATGCAGGCCGACACGCAGGAGCCGAGCACGGTCAGCAGTCCCATCTCGCTGGTCGTGAAATAGTATTCGCCAGGCAGCACGCGCGCTGCCATGCAGTTGAAATGGCGGTCGAAATACAGATGCTTGGCCAGGTGCTGGTCGATTGCCATCAAGTGCCTGCCTTCGCCGACTGCAGCTCATAAACCGTCTTGCCGCGCAGGCGCAGCGCGTCGGACACATACAGGAAGTTTTCCGAGTGGCCGGCAAACAGCAGCGCATCCGGCTTCATCAGCGGCACGAAGCGCGACAGGATGGTTTTCTGGGTCGGCTTGTCGAAATAAATCATCACATTGCGGCAGAAGATCGCGTCGAACGGCGGCTTCAGCGGCCAGTCGCGGCCCAGCAAGTTGAGCGGCTGGAAGCTGACCAGCTTGCGCAATTCCGGACGCACCCGCACCAGCCCGTCCTGCGCACCCTTGCCGCGCAGGAAAAACCGGCGCAGCTGCTCAGCCGGCATCGAGCGCACCCGTTCGGCCGGATACACGCCGGCCGCTGCCGCCTGCAACACCTCGGTATCGATGTCGGTGGCGACGATTTTCACCGGCGGGTTCAGCGAGCCGTAGGCATTGCACAGTGTCATTGCAATCGAATAAGGCTCTTCGCCGGTCGAACTGGCCGAGCACCAGACCGAGAATTCCGGCCGGCCCTGCGCATGGGTGGCGAGAATCGGGAAATGATGCGGCTCGCGGAAAAACGCCGTCAGGTTGGTGGTCAGCGCGTTGGTGAACGACTGCCATTCGCCGCTGCCATTGTCGGCATCCAGCATGTCGAGGTAGGCATGGAATGACGCATGGCCGGTCGACCGCAGCCGGCGCGCGAGGCGGCTGTAGACCATCTCGTGCTTGCCCTCGGCCAGCGAAATACCGGCACAGCGATGGATCATCGCGCGCACGCGCTCGAAGTCGGCGGGCGTGAAAGCGAATTCCTTGGTTTTTCTTTCCATCGGGCGAACAAGAGACAGGCAGCAAAGCCCAGATCAGATCACGTGCGCACCTGATACGAGTGCCAGAACAGACGGGGGGAACCCTTGCTTTTCATTTCTGTCAGACGAGTCTTGCCGTGGAGAATGCTATGCGGGTGAATGGATGAACGGGCCAAGATTACCGCCCCAGCCCGTCGGAATATTTCCATAAAGATATTTCTTTTTGACATGCATTGAGGAATCTCAAGCCCACGATCACTGCCTGCAGCGAAGGTAGCGGTTAATTTCCATCAAAAAGAAAGCAGCCAATGACCGCCGTCCCCTGCACCTTGTCGAATGCCCACCGAATGCTCGAAGACACCTGGCTCGCCGACCTGATCCGTACGGCCGGCAGCGAGATCTACCTGATCGACGCCAGCACGCTGGCCCTGCTCGAGGTCAGCGATGCCGTGCGGCGCAACCTGCGATTTCCCAAGGAAGCACTGGCGGCCATGACGGCATCCGACATCCTGCACGACCTGCCGGCCGAACGGCTGCGCCAGCTGGCCGGCCGGCTGCGTGCCGGCGGCGAGACTGAGATCCTGGTCGATGCGGTGCAGCGGCGACTGGACGGCTCGCAGGATCCGCTGCAGCTGAGGCTGTCGCTGCTGCAGCTGCCGGCGATGGCGGTGCTGGCAGCGGTCGCCGTACGGCGGCGCGAAACGCCCGCGGCAGTCAGCCGCGAGGATCGCTTCGCGCAAATCGAGGCGCATGTGCCCGGCCTGCTGTTCCAGCTCAGGCGCAGCCCGTCCGGCGTGCTGCAGTTCAGCTTCCTGTCGCAGGCCTGCCAGGACCTGCTCGGCCAGCCGAGCGAAGTCATGTATGCCAATGCAGCGCGCTTCCTGACCCTGATCCGCGACGAAGACCGGGCGGTCTGGGATGAAAAGCTGCGCGAGTCCGCTGCCAGCCTCGCCACGTTCAACTGGGAGGGGCGGATCTGGATCGATGCATGGCAGGACACGAAATGGATCAACGTCCGGGCCACCCCGCGCAGTGAAGGCGACGACGGCGTCCAGTGGACCGGCCTGATGACCAACATCAGCCACAGCAAGCAGCTGCAGGAAGAGATCAGCCGTTCGCGCCGCCAGCTGGCCGAGCTGACTGCCCATATTGACGCCGTGAAGGAAGCCGAGCGCGAACGCATCGAGCGCGACCTGCACGACGACCTCGGCGGCAATCTGTCGGCACTCAAAATGATGCTCGAGCATTTATGGAGCCAGCTGCCGCCGTCCGACCTGCTGCAGGAGCGACGCGCCTACCTGGCCGCCCTGCTGGACCGGTCGATCGAATCGATCCACCGGATCGCCGCCGACCTGCGCCCGGGCATCCTCGACGCCGGCCTGGTGGCCGCACTGGAATGGCTGGCACAGGAACACTGCCAGCAGACCGGCGTGCGCTGCCTGCTGCACTGCGCGGAGCAGGACATCGAACTGGACCCGAAGCTTGCGACCTCGCTGTTCCGCATCGCACAGGAAGCCTGCAACAACGTGCGCAAGCACTCGCAGGCGACGCAGGTCGACATCCACCTGCAGGATACCGGCCATGAACTGGTGCTCGAAGTGATCGACAACGGCTGCGGCATTCCGGAAGACCGGCGCGACAGCCCGCGCTCCTACGGCCTGCGCGGGATGGCCGAGCGCATGGCCGCACTGGGCGGCGACTTCCTGATTGCCAGCCGCTCGGGCAAGGGCACCATGGTGCGCGTCAGCCTGCCGCTGCGCGACCGGGAGCCGGCACCGGAATGAATCCATTGGCAACAAGGACAGGCTCCGCGATCCGCGTGCTGATCGCCGACGATCATGCGATCGTGCGCGAGGGGCTGAAGCAGATCATCGGCAGCAGCGGCAGCATCGTGGTGGCCGGCGAGGCGGAAAACGGCCAGCAGGCGATACAGCAGGTACGCTGCGGCGGCTTCGACGTGCTGCTGCTCGACATCTCCATGCCCGACCGCAACGGCATCGATGTCCTCAAGCAGGTAAAGAAAGAATTCCCGACGCTGGCGGTGCTGATGCTGACCATGCACCGCGAAGACCAGTATGCGATCCGCGCCATCAAGGCGGGTGCCTCCGGCTACCTGACCAAACAGAGCGCACCGGCCGAACTGGTGAATGCGCTGCACGAGGTCGCCTGTGGCCGCAAATACATTACTGCCGCGCTCGCGCAGGAACTCGCGAACCAGCTCGGCGATAGCGACGCCGGCCGGCCCCTGCATGAACTGCTGTCCGACCGCGAATACCAGACGCTGGTCATGATTGCCTCCGGCAAGACGGTCAGCGAGATCGCCGGCGAGCTGGCGCTGTCGGTCAAGACCATCAGCATGTACCGCACGCGGCTGCTGCAGAAAATGAAGATGCGCCATAACGCCGAACTGACCCACTACGCGATCCGGCAGAAGCTGGTGCCCGAAATGTCGGAGTAATCACTGCCGCGGCCGCCGGTGCGCAAAAAAACTTCAGCGGCCACTAAACATTTCGCTCTCCCCGCCCGTAACACAACTCAACAGAGGTCGATAACGCCGGCAACGGCAGCCAAGACCAACGTTAGTCGAGGCCAGGAACGCTGGCCTGAAAACGGACCAAGCCAAGGAGAGCACCATGCCCGCAGTCATCAACACCAACCTCGCATCGCTGAACACCCAGCGCAACCTCACCTCCTCGCAGGCATCGCTGAACACCTCGCTGCAGCGCCTGTCCTCGGGCATGCGCGTCAACAGCGCGAAAGACGACGCTGCCGGCCTCGCGATCGCCGAGCGCATGAACTCGCAGATCAAGGGCATGAACGTCGCCATCCGCAATGCGAACGACGCCATCTCTCTGGCGCAGACCGCCGAAGGCGCGCTGGGCAAAGTCGGCGACAACCTGCAGCGCATGCGTGAACTGGCCGTGCAGGCAGCCAACGGCACCAACAGCACCGCCGACCGTACGACGCTGAACCAGGAATACACCGCGCTGGCCGGTGAAGTCACCCGCGTACTGGAAAGCACGAAATTCAACGGCCTGTCGCTGCTGAACAGCGCCGCGCCGGCCGCCGGCTTCGACTTCCAGGTCGGCGCCAACAACAACGCCAACGAAAAGATCAACATCGCCACGGCAGACATCACCGCAGGCGCCGGCATCGCCGCCGTCACCGGCGCAGGCGCATCGGCCAGCATCGCCGACGCCACCGGTACCCTGGCACTGGGCGCAATGAACGCGCTGACCACTGCGATCGATGAAGTCTCCAGCGCGCGTGCCAAGTTCGGTGCCTCGCAGAACCGCTTTGAAGCCGTGATCTCGAACCTGCAGATCGCGTCTGAGAACCAGACCGCATCGCGCAGCCGCATCATGGACGCCGACTTCGCGTCCGAGACTGCGAACCTGACCCGCGGCCAGATCCTGCAGCAGGCCGGCACCGCAATGCTCGCGCAGGCGAACTCGCTGCCCAACGGCGTGATGGCCCTGCTGCGCGGCTAATCAAACGCAGCAGGCCAGCGGGCGGGTTGACCACAGCGCAACCCGCCCGTAGTCGCTTGCAGTCCGCGCATAGCCGGATCCGGGAAGTCACCGTGAAGGCGATGCAAAGGCCTGCAAGCTATCGAAAACCTTGCGCAGGTTCAGGCAGGCGCAGATGGCACCGAGGCCGACATGAAACTTCCTTCCCTTTCCCCCAACCCGCCCGCGGTGGACACGCCGGCCGGCCCGCAGGCCGTTGCGCCGGCGGTCGCTGCCGCGCCGCCGAAGCAGGCCGCGGCCGCGACGGCTGATCCGGCCGCCCTGCAGCAGCTGGCCGACAAACTGACCCAGACCATCGGCATGACCGGGCAGCAGGTGCAATTCTCAGTCGATAACGATACCGGCAAGACCGTGCTGCGCGTGACAGACGCCGAATCAGGGGCAGTTTTACGCCAGATACCGGGGGATGAAGCGCTGTCAATGGCGCGCATACTCGACAGGATGCAGGGTGTGCTGATCCGCGAGAAAGCCTGATCGCGCACCTGCCAGGAGAACACCATGGGCATATCCGTATCCGGGATGGGGTCGGGGCTCGACATCAACGGCCTGGTGTCGCAGCTGATGAGCGCCGAGTCGCGCCCGATGACCCTGCTGAAAACCCAGCAGAAAACCGTCGGCACCAAAATCTCGGCCTACGGCCAGCTGTCGTCGGCGCTCGCCAGCCTGCAAAATTCGCTCAAGGGCCTGTCCGCCAACGGGCTGTCCGCCGTCGGCGCGAGCAGCTCGTCGACCGCGCTCGCCGCCACCACCGGCGTCGGCGCCACGCCCGGCAGCTATTCGGTGACAGTCAGCCAGCTGGCCCAGTCGCACAAACTGGTCTCGCCCGGCTTTGCCAGCGACAGTGCCGACCTCGGTGCCGGCACGCTGTCGATTGCGGTTGCCGGCGGCGCGCCGGTCGTGCTGGCACCGGCCAGCAATTCACTGCGCGACCTGCGCGACGCCATTAACGCCAGCGGCCTCGCGGTCAGCGCCAGCATCGTCAGCGACGGCACGGCCAGCGGCTACCGGCTGGCCATTGCCGGCAAGGACAGCGGCGCCGGCAAGACGATTGCCCTGAGCGGCAGCGGCGCGCTCGCCTCATTCAGCTACGATCCTGCGGCACCGCTCAGTTTCGGCTACGACGGCGGCGGCAACCCGCCGGCGGCAATGAGCCAGACCCAGGCCGCGCAAGATGCCAAACTCAGTATCGACGGGCTCAACATCAGCTCGCCGACCAACACCGTCAGCGGCGCCATCGCCGGCGTCTCGCTGCAGCTCAAGGAAGTCACCGCCACGCCGGCCACCGTCGGCATCGCCCGCGACGACGCGGCAGTGAAATCCTCGGTGAATGCCTTCGTGAAGGCCTACAACGAACTGCGCTCGCTGGTCGGCACCCAGACCGCCTACAACGATGCCACCAAGACCGGCGCCGTGCTGCATGGCGACTCCGGCCCGAAATCCATCCTCTCGCAGCTGCGGGGGACCATTAGCGGCGCAGTCGCCGGCGCAGGCAGCCTCGATACCCTGTCCGACATCGGCCTGTCGTTCCAGAAGGACGGCACCCTCACCGTCAACGACGCGAAGCTGCAGACGGCGATCGATACCGTGCCGGCCGACCTGAAGGCCCTGTTCTCCGGCGCCGACGGCATCGCAACCCGGCTCGGCACGCGCCTTGCCGACATGCTCGGCGAGAAGGGAGTCGTCACCACCCGCACCGAGGGCCTGAGCGCCACCCAGCGCCGGCTGGCGCAACGCGAGACCACGCTGCAGGCACGGATGGAATCGATCGAGGCGCGCTACCGCGCACAGTTCACCCGCCTCGATGCCTCACTGACCCGCATGCAGGGCACCAGCAACTACCTGAGCCAGCAGCTGTCCGCGCTGGCCAACCTGTAACCCCAGGAGAAAGACAGAATGTTCGGCAACTCCCGTCCCGGAGCCAATGCTTACCGCCAGATGAGCGTGGATACCGATGCACTGGCCGCCAGCCCGCACCAGCTGATCGTGATGCTGTTCGACGGCGCGCTGCGCGCGATCGATACCGCACGCACGCAGATGCAGTCGAACGACATCGAGGGCCGGGGCCGGTCGATTTCGAAAGCCATCGAAATCGTCGGCAGCGGACTCTCTGCCAGCCTGGACCTGAAGTCCGGCGGCGAGCTGGCCGCCAACCTGGCGTCGCTGTATGACTATGTCATCCGGCAGCTGGTGGAGGCCAACCTGCACAATGACAGCGACAAGCTCGACGAAGCCCGCCAGATGCTGGCGCAGATGCGCGTCAACTGGCTGGCGATCGGCAGCCAGGCCGTGCCGCACGGAGCCGCTGCATGACCGGGGCCGGCGAAAACCGCGACGTGCTCGCGCTGTATCACGAGATCGAACAAATCACCGGCAGCATGCTGTCGGCCGCGCACCAGAGCGACTGGGACCGGCTGGTCGAGCTGGAAGCCGGCTGCGCGGACTGCATCGAATCGATCAAAGGCTGTCCGGTACCGGCGCAATTGTCGGACGAGGCGCGGCAGCAGAAAGCCGACCTGCTGCGCCGCATCCTCTCCAACGACCGCGAAATCCGCAAGCTGACCGCGCCCTGGATGGAGCGCATCGGCCGCCTGCTCGGCGCAGCCAATGCGCAGTGCAAGGTGGCGCGCATGTACGACGACAAGTAAGCCGCCATGGCCGGCGACAGCAGTGTGGCAGGCGTGATCGCGGCAGCCTCGGTAGCCGGCCTCGCACCGCTTGCCACGCCGGCCGATGCCCACCTGCCTCCGGCGCCTGCCCTGCCCGCGCCGCTGCCGGCGCCGACCGCCGGACTGCGGCCCGAGCTCAGCAGCGCCGCGCGCCTGCTGTCGGTACTGGTCGATCCCGCGCTCGGCTCCACCCCGCCTCCCCTGCCGCCGCTGCTGCCGGTGCCGACTGCGCTGGCGCCCTTGATTTCGCAGGCACTGCATGACGGCATCGCGCGCAGCGGCCTGTTCTATGAATCCCACCAGGCCGACTGGGTCGCCGGCCAGCGCGAACTGGCATCGATCCGCCAGGAGCCGCAGGCGGCACAGGCCGGTACGACAGCGACAGAAGACCCCGGCATCGCGGCCATCGTGCGCCAGCAGCTGGAAATGCTCGACGGGCAGCCCTTGCAATGGCGCGGCGAACTCTGGCCCGGGCAGCCGCTGCAGATGAGCATCGCAAAAGAACCACGGCGGGATTCGCCATCGGCAGCCGCCGCCGCGGCAGACGAACCCGCGTGGCAGACCACGCTGGTCAGCAGCCTGCCCGCGCTCGGCCGTGTCTGCGCGCGCTTGCGCTTCGAAGGCGACCGCGTCTGGCTGGAACTGGGCAGCGCCGACGCCGGCAGCGCCCGGCTGATGACGCGGCATGCCGATGAACTGCGTGCCGCACTGCAGTCAGGCGGACTCGCGCTGCAGTCCTTCGCAAGCCGCATCGATGACGAAGCCTGACGACACGCCGCCCGATTCCGGCGAGCGCCGCGAAGCCGTCGCCCTTGCCTACGGCGCCAGCGACGGCGCACCGCGCGTCGTCGCGCGCGGGCGCGGCCTGATCGCCGACGAGATTATCCGCCGCGCCAGCGAACACCAGGTCTTCGTGCACCAATCGCGCGAACTGGTCGCGCTGCTGATGCAGGTCGAGCTCGACCGGGAAATCCCGCCCGCGCTGTACACCGCGATTGCAGAACTCCTCGCGTGGCTCTATCGGATCGATCGTTCCCTGTCTCCCCCCGGCGACAGCACCTGACGCATCCGGCTGTGGCGCGCTAGTGCAATTGCGCTATTCCTGCCGTATTCACCTGCTACCTAGACTGCCTGCATCACCTGCGCAACACGCGACATGCGTTCACTCGCGCGGCCAAGGCATTCAACCAGGAGAAGACGATGGAGATCACCAGCACCGACAGCAATGACGAGGGCATCGTCGGCAGCGAGCGCAGTGACCGTATCGATGGCACCAATTCGCACGACAGCCTGAGCGGAGGAGACGGCAATGACCGCCTGCACGGACGGGAGGGCAATGATTTCCTCAGCGGCGGTGCCGGGGTCGACGTGCTGCTGGGCGGACTCGGCAACGACACCCTGCGCGGCGGCGACGGCAATGACCGCCTCTACAGCAGGGGCGGCAACGACCAGTTGCATGGC
>JAIXTG010000278.1 GCA_027484285.1 Oxalobacteraceae bacterium
GCGAAGCGGCACAGCTGCATCCATTCGGCCGATACCGGGGCGACCTGGGTCCGCACGGCAATCACGTCGCGAATACGCGCGGCGTCGAATTCACTGTCGTGCTTGACCGCAGTAATCAGACCGACCACCTCACGACGCCCGAAAGGCACCAGTGCAAACTGCCCCACCTGCGGTTGCAGCGCATCGGGGTGCGGTGGCGTCCAGCAGTAATCGAACTCCGTATCCAGCGGGGTATCGAGGGCGAGGGTCAGAATGCAGCGCGTCACAACTTAATGTAAGACTTCAAAAAAAATTAGCTAAACGCCAGTCACACAAAGGGTTTTTCAGCTATCCACACATTCTGTGGATAACTTTGTGGGCAACCGGGGCTTGACAGCCGAAAACCTAGATTCCATGCGGCTTCGAACAGGCTGCCCATTACAAAAGCAATCTTGCACTTCTTTATAAATCAATGACTTGCGATGATCGCGTTACGCACGAAAAAATTCTGGCGGATTTTTTTTGGGCGTCTTGACAAGACGCGATTTTGTGAATAAGTGCGGCGATGGCAACGCAAACGGCTTGCACTTTCTGTTGCTCCGTGCTTCGCGTCATGGAATCAGCGACCGGACGGGGAAAAGCCAGGCGTTCCCTGAGGGAAGCTGTCATCGCGATAGCGCCGCGTCCGCCGTGGCCAGACAAACAGCCCTAGCGGCGATCGAAGCCTGTTCTCCACAATTTCTGCCAAGGCTGTGGATATCTTTGTGAACAAAAGGCGCGAATACGAGGGCCCGCTTCCTACGAGAAACCTACGACGCCAAGGGCGCGATATTCGACGAACCAAGAAAAACCCATTTTTATCAGGCACTTGCAGAGTTTTTTTGCCAAAGAATTTCAAAAAATTCTGCAAGTGCTTGATTGTCGAATCGCGCCCCATGCTTGTGCATAACTAGGCGCGCGCCCACTCAGGCGATCACCGGCTGCGCATGTCCCGGCTGATCTGGTGCACCGCTTCCACCAGCGCTGTCACTGACTCCGGCGGCGTGAACTGGGAAATGCCGTGGCCAAGATTGAACACATGGCCGCTGCCGGCCGCGGGTTTGCCAAAGGAAGCCAGCGTGCGCTCAACCTCGGCCCGGATTTGCTCGGGTTTGGAAAACAGCACGTTCGGATCGAGGTTGCCCTGCAGCGCCACCTTGTCTCCAACGCGTGCACGCGCCTTGCCGAGGTTGACCGTCCAGTCGAGGCCGACTGCGTCGGCGCCGCTGTCGGCGATCTCTTCCAGCCACAGGCCGCCGCCCTTGGTGAATACGATGCACGGAATCTTCACGCCGTCATGCTCGCGCTTGAGCTGGCGGATCACCTCGCGCATGTAATGCAGCGAGAACGCCTGGTAAACACCGTCGGCAAGGGCGCCGCCCCAGGTATCGAAGATCATCACGGCCTGCGCGCCGGCATCGATCTGGGCATTCAGGTAAGCCGCCACCGACGCCGCATTGACCGACAGGATGTGGTGCATCAGATCGGGACGGTCGTACAGCATGGTCTTCACGGTGCGGAAATCGTCCGAGCCGCCACCCTCGACCATGTAGCAGGCCAGCGTCCAGGGGCTGCCCGAGAAGCCGATCAGGGGAACGCGGCCGTCGAGTTCGCGGCGGATCTGGGTGACCGCGTCGAAAACGTATTGCAGCTTCGACAAATCGGGGGCCTGCAGCGCGCGCACCGCCTGTTCGTCACGCAGCGGGTGCGCGAATCGCGGCCCCTCGCCCTCGGCGAACGACAGGCCGAGGCCCATCGCATCAGGCACCGTCAGGATGTCCGAGAACAGGATCGCCGCGTCCAGTGCGTAGCGGTCGAGCGGCTGCAGCGTGACTTCAGTGGCGTAATCCGGATTGGTGGCCAGCCCCATGAACGAGCCCGCCTTCGCACGCGTGGCGCGGTACTCCGGCAGGTAGCGACCTGCCTGCCGCATCAGCCACAGCGGGGTGTAGTCGGTCGGCTGGCGCAGCAGCGCACGCAGGAAGGTATCGTTTTTCAGCGGGGCGAAGGTGGTCGACATTAATGGCTTCTGTGCGATGAAAGGAAGCGCGTATTATCGCCGAAAGCCTTTTGCCGCCCGGTTTTTTTGGGATGCCCCCTTCGCGGGAGTTCAGGGCGCGACGATGACCTCGACCTGTGCCTCCCGCAGCATGGGCCGGATGCCGGCGGGCGGCTCCACGTCGCAGAACAGTTTGTCGATCTGCGAAAGATGCGCCAGCCGCACCAGCGCCTGCCGTCCGAACTTGTCCTGGTCGGCGACCAGCCATACCTCGCGCGACTGCTCGATGATGGCCTGCGCCACTTTCACCTCCCGCGGATCGAAGTCGCGCAACGTGCCGTCCGGTTCGATGCTCGATATGCCGATGATCCCGATGTCGACCTTGAACTGGCGGATGAAATCTACCGTCGCCTCGCCGACGATGCCGCGATCCCTGCCGCGCACCACGCCACCGGCGACAATGACCTCGCACCCGGGCTGGCCGGCCATGATCGATGCGACATTCAGGTTGTTGGTAACCACATGCAGGCCGGTGTGGTGCAACAGCGCCCGCGCCACCTCCTCGGTGGTGGTGCCGATGTTGATCAGCAGCGAACTTCCCGGGCGCACGCGCGCAGCGACGGCGGTCGCGATGCGCCGCTTGGCCTCCACATTCAGCACCTGGCGCTGGCTGTAGTCGATGTTCTCGACCGAAGACGGCAATCCCACCCCGCCGTGGTAACGCGCCAGCAGGCCGGCCTCTTCCATCTGCTTGACATCGCGCCGTACGGTTTGGGGCGTCACCGCAAGCTCCTGCGCGAGGGCTTCGACCGACACGGCAACCTGGCGACGCACTGCCTCGAGCAGGCGCCGCTGGCGGGGATTCAAGGTCATATCAACGCTCCGGGCAATTGCAAATGTGACATTTCGAATCAAAACGAACCACATGAGTGTTCGTTTTGTTGATTTTTGTTCGTTTAGCGTCTATCTTTGTGCGGAATTATGGTCAGGTCCCCCTGATCTGGCAACTCATGCATGAGGGCCCACCCGCTTTCATATGCCCATGCCGATGCCTTCCTCGCCGACCCGCGCGATTCTGCTGTGCCCGACCCGGCACGCGCCTGCACCCATTTACAGACCATGACCCGATCTACAGCACTGACAACAGACGTCCTGATCATCGGCGGCGGCATTAACGGCGCCGGCATTGCACGCGATGCAGCCGGGCGCGGGCTGTCGGTCGTCCTGTGCGAGAAAGACGACCTCGCCCAGCACACTTCGTCGGCGTCGACCAAGCTGATCCATGGCGGGCTGCGTTACCTCGAGCACTACGAGTTCAACCTCGTGCGCAAGGCACTGATCGAGCGCGAGGTGCTGCTGCGCGCAGCCCCGCACATCATGTGGCCGATGCGCTTCGTGATGCCGCACGATCGCGGACAGCGGCCCGCGTGGATGATCCGCGCCGGCCTTTTCCTCTACGACTTCCTGGCCAAGCGCGAAATCCTGCCCGGCTCGGGGCAGATCGACCTGCGCTCCCACCCTGCCGGCGCGCCGCTGAAACCGGAATTTTCAAAGGGCTTCATTTATTCCGACGGCTGGGTCGATGACGCGCGCCTCGTGGTGCTGAATGCGCGCGATGCAGCCGACAAAGGTGCCAGGGTCTTTACCCACACTGCGTGCGAGTCGGCGCAGCGCGTGGGCGACCGCTGGCAGGCGACGCTGCGCCAGGCCGACGGCAGCACGATTGAGGTCAGCGCGCGCTGCCTGGTGAATGCCGCCGGTCCGTGGGCCGCACAGTTCCTGAAAGACGCGGTGGCGCGCCCGAGCGGCAAGTCGCTGCGGCTGGTGAAGGGCAGCCATATCGTCGTGAAGAAGATGTTCGACCACCCGTATGCGTACATCTTCCAGAACCCCGACGGGCGGATCGTCTTTGCGATCAGTTACGAACAGGATTTCACGCTGGTCGGAACCACCGACCTCGAATACACCGGCGACACCGGCAACGTGGCGATCGACCAGAGCGAGATCGATTACCTGTGCGAGCTGACCGCGCGCTATTTCAACAAGCCGCTGCAGGCCTCGGACGTGGTCTGGTCCTATTCGGGCGTCCGCCCGCTGCTGGAAGACGACTCGGCGAATGCGTCCGAGATCACGCGCGACTACAAGCTGGCGATGGAAGGCGACAGCGCGCCGCTGCTGTCGGTGTTCGGCGGCAAAATCACGACCTTCCGCAAGCTCGCCGAAGAAGCCGTCGACATGATTGCGCCCAAGCTCGGCAACGACCGCGGCACCTGGACCGAGCATGCCTGCCTGCCCGGCGGCGCCCTGTACGGCGCGCCGCAGAACCGCGCCGTGCTGGGTTTCGATGCCTGGGTCGGCGAGTTGCAGCAGACCTATCACTGGCTGCCGCCGACCCTGGTCGCGCGCTATGCACGCGCCTACGGGACGCGCACGCACAAATTACTGGAAGGTCGCCGCAGTGCGGCCGATATGGGGGACCAGCTGGCCGACGGGCTGTACGCGGCCGAGCTGGAATATTTAACCAAATACGAGTGGGCATCTTCAGGCGCCGATATACTGTGGCGTCGCTCAAAACTGGGATTGCACCTGCCGGCCGATACCGCGCAGAAGATCGACCAGTGGATCGCCCGCACAAAAGAATAGACTTTGCAGCTGCGCAGGTAACGACGCCTGCGCCAGAGGAGATAACGTGCGTCTGGAACTCCACGGCGTGACCCGCAGGGTCGGCGCCGACACCCATCTTTATCCGACGTCGGCAACGCTGGTGCCCGGCGCGATCAACGTGCTGCTCGGCGCGACGCTCGCCGGCAAGACCACGCTGATGCGCATCATGGCCGGCCTCGACCGGCCCGGCGAAGGCCGGGTGATCGCGGACGGCGTCGATGTGACCGGCGTGCCGGTTCGCGAGCGCAAGCTGGCGATGGTCTACCAGCAGTTCATCAACTATCCGTCGATGTCGGTGTTCGAGAACATCGCGTCGCCGCTGCGCATCGCCGGCAATCTGGCGGACGACGAGATCCGCCGCCGCGTGCACGAAGTGTCCGAGCGGCTCCATATTTCGAAATACCTTGACCGCCTGCCCGGCGCACTGTCCGGCGGGCAGCAGCAGCGCTGCGCACTCGCGCGCGCACTGATCAAGAACGCCGGACTGCTGCTGCTCGACGAGCCGCTGGTCAACCTCGACTACAAGCTGCGCGAGGAGCTTAGGCGCGAACTGACCGAACTGTTTTCGTCCGGCAGCACCACGGTCGTCTACGCGACCACCGAGCCGCTGGAAGCGCTGCAGCTCGGCGGCCACACGCTGCTGATGCACGAGGGACGGGTACTGCAGCACGGACCGACGCTGTCGGTATTTAACACGCCGGCGTCCGTGACGGCTGCGCGCACCTTCAGCGACCCGCCGATCAATCTGTTCGATGCGACGGTTTCCGCAGGGGTCGCCCGGCTGCCCGAGGGCATTGCGATACCGCTGAGCCCGGCGCAGCAGGCGCGGCTCGCGGGCCATGCGCAGGTGCAGCTCGGGCTGCGCGCGCACAGCCTGCATGCCGCACCGCGCGAAGGCGACTTCGCGCTCGAGGGCAGTGTCGACCTGGCCGAGATCAGCGGCTCCGAAACTTTCGTCCACCTGCGGCGCGGCTCGCTGTCGCTGGTAGCCCAGTTGCCGGGCGTGCACGAGCTGGCATACGGCGCGCAGGTGAACATGTACTTCCAGCCCGACGAACTGTTCCTGTTCGGTCCCGACGGCCAACTGATTGTCGCCCCGGGCGCGGCAGGAGTCTGAGATGGCACGCATTGAACTGGCTGGCCTCGCGCACAGCTACAAACCGAATCCTTCGCAACCGTCCGATTACGCGCTGCGCCCGATGGAAATGACCTGGCAGGATGGCGGCGCCTATGCGCTGCTCGGCCCGTCCGGCTGCGGCAAGACCACGCTGCTGAACATCATTTCCGGCCTGGTGACGCCGTCGCAGGGCCAGGTACTGTTCGACGGCCGCGACGTGACCAGACTGCCGCCCGAGCAGCGCAACATCGCGCAAGTGTTCCAGTTCCCGGTGATCTACGACACCATGACTGTCGGAGAAAACCTCGCTTTCCCGCTCAAGAATCGCGGCTGGAAGCAGGCCGACATCAACCGGCGCGTCTCGCAGATCGCCGAGATCCTCGAACTGAGCGGCGACCTGAAGCACCGCGCATCCGGCCTGACGGCGGACGCGAAACAGAAGATTTCCCTCGGACGCGGGCTGGTGCGACCGGATGTGGCCGCCGTGCTGTTCGACGAGCCGCTGACCGTGATCGACCCGCACCTGAAATGGCTGCTGCGGCGCAAGCTCAAGGAGATTCACCATGAGCTCAAGCTGTCGCTGATTTATGTGACGCACGACCAGATCGAAGCGCTGACCTTCGCCGACCAGGTAGTCGTGATGACCGAGGGCGAAGTGGTTCAGGTCGGCAGCGCGCAGTCGCTGTTCGAGGCGCCGGAGCATACCTTCGTCGGCTATTTCATCGGCAATCCGGGCATGAACCTGCTGCCCTGCCGGGCAACCGATCACTGGGTCGAAATCGCCGGCGTGCCGGGCCCGCTGCCCGCACCGGCGACGCTGCCGCGAGGCGAAGCGTCGCTGACGCTGGGCATCCGGCCGGAATACGTGGGCTGCTCGCCGGTCCGCTCCGACGGCGCACTGCCGGCCCGGGTCATCAAGGCGCGCGACATGGGCACGCACTGGCTGGTGGATTGCCAGCTGGGCGAACTGCGGGTGGCTGCCAAGCAGCGCACGCTGCAGCCGCTGAACGAAGGCGACCCGGTGTGGCTGACCCTGCCACCGGAGCGGACGCTGTATTACGTGAATGACAGGCGGGTGGCTTAAATGAATACGAACAAGACCCACAACAACAAGGCATGGTGGCTGGTGCTGCCGGTGATCGTGTCGGTTGCGTTCTCCGCCGTCATGCCGCTGATGACAGTGGTGAACTACTCGGTGCAGGACATCCTCGGCCCCGAGCAGGCGGTGTTCGTCGGTACCGAATGGTTCAAGGCGGTGATGCGCGATCAGGACCTGCACTCGGCCCTGCTCCGCCAGCTGTGGTTTTCGCTGGCGGTGCTCGCGATCGAGATACCGCTCGGCATCGGCGTTGCACTGACGATGCCGGCGCAAGGCTGGCGCGCGTCGCTGTCGCTGGTGCTCGTCGCGCTGCCGCTGCTGATTCCCTGGAACGTGGTCGGCACCATCTGGCAGATCTTCGGCCGCGGCGACATCGGGCTGATGGGCAAGCTGATCAATGATGCCGGCATTTCCTACAAC
>JAIXTG010000147.1 GCA_027484285.1 Oxalobacteraceae bacterium
GCTTGCTGCCGGGCGAGTAGTACCGCGCCCGGTAGTAGTAGACCTGCGCGGCACTGCCGGGCTCCGCACTGGCCGCTTCATCATGCTCGCGGCCCGTGTACTGCACCGGCTGCTCCACGCTCGGGCCAATGGCGACCGTCTCCCCATACGGTGAATACGCCCAGCTGGCCGTGATTTGCTGGTTCGCATCGGTCGTGGCCAGCACGCTGCCCAGTGCATCGGTCAGCGCCACCTGTCGATCGTTGCCCGTGGCGCGGGCGATCAGTTCATCGAGCTGCAGGCCGGTCAGCAGGTGGGTGGTGACGGCAGCGCCGCTATTGCCGCTGTCACTGCTGTCACCCCTCTCGCGGACTTCGGCAATCGCTTGCAGGCCGTCATAGACGTAGCGCACGGTCTGCCGGGTCGCGGGGGCAGCACCGTCGCGGACCTCGATCACGCGCTCGCTGCGCCGCCCCAGCGCATCGTACCGGTAGCGGCTGGTCACCGTGCGGGCACTGTCGCCGTCGCCGGCGGTGCTGACGATGGCGAGCAGCTGCCCTGGCCGGCTCCACGTGTAGCTCGTGCGGGCGGCCGCCGCGCCGGTTATCGGTTGGTGGTTGGCATCGACGCGTACCTTGGCCGTTAACTGGCCAGCCGCATCATGGGTCAACCGATACCGCCGCTCCTGCGCCGTACCCGGCTGGATCACCAGCGTCTGCATCCGGTTGGCCGCATCGTAGGTGGCCGTCATCGGCGTGTCGCGCACGGTGGGCCCGAGACTCTCGCGCCGGATCCGTCGCCCGGCCGCATCGTACGCATAGCGCACCTCTTCGAGCACTTGGCCGGAGGTGGTGGTGTAGGCCAGGCGCGTCAGTTGGTCGGCCGCATCCCAGACCAGCGTCTTTTGAATCCCGTTGGGAAGTCGCTGGCCCGTCAGGCGCCCGGCGTCGTCATAGGTGAACGTGCTGCGCTGCTCTCCCGTCTCGATGGCCGTCAGTTGGCCCGCGTCGTTCCACTGGTAGCGGGTGACTTCTTCGGGCCCGTCGTTGATCGCCACGCGCCGCTCGATGCGCCGGTCCAGCGCGTCATACGCATGGCGCACGCGACTGGTCAGCCCGGGCGCGGTGCTGTCGGCCACCACCACGCGGTCGGCCGCATCGTACTGGAACGCCAGGGTGTGGGAGGTGCCGTCGGCCTGTTGCTGGTGCAGTTCGATAATGCGCCCGGCCGCGTCATGGCGCCATATCTGGCGCACTTCGCCGTCGTCAATACTCGCCCGCTGCCCAATGGCGTCGTAGGTGAAGCGCGTCACCTGCCCGTTGCGGTCGGTGCGGGTGACGAAGCGCCCGGCCGCGTCATAGGTGAAACGCGTGGCCGCACCCAGCGCATCGACTTGTTCGATCACGCGGTCGCCCTCATCGTAGGCCCGGGTGTCAATCGTGACGCCGGCGGCATTGGTGACGGTGGCCTGCCGGCCTGCCGCGTCTTGCCTGAGGCGCACGGTGCGGCCGAGTGCGTCGGTGGTGCTGACCGGCTGTTGAGTACCGGCATAGGCGAAGTGCTCGGTGTGGCCCAGCGCATCGGTGGTGCTCACGGTACGGCCCACGGCATCGGTGCCGACGGTGGTGGTGCGCGCCAACGGGTCGGTGGCGCTCGTTAAGTCGCCGGCGGCGTTGTAGCCAAAGGTCCAGCGCCGCTCCAAGGGCAGGGTCAGCGTCATCAGCTGGCCTTGGGCGTCGTAGTCGAAGGTGGTGACGCGCCCGGCCGCATCTTGCACGCGGACCGGTCGCCCATGCGTCGGGTGGACTTGCTGCTGGGTGACGAGCCGGCGACCGTCGTCCAGCCTCTGCGTGATCGTCTGCGGCGTGCCCCAGCGCGCATCGACACTGAACTCGGTCACGCGCCCGAGCGGGTCGGTGAGGCGGGTGCGGTTGCCTTGTTCATCGTACGCAGAGCGCCAGCGCCGGCCCAGCCCATCGGTCTCGGCCACCAGCTGGCCGCGGGCGTCGTAGTCGCGGGTGTGGCGCTGGCCGGCCGCATCGAGGGTTTCGATCGGCAGGCCGCGGGCATTGAAGCGCACGGTGTGGGGGGTGCCGTCGGGCTGGGTGACGGTGGTGGCCACCACCCGCCCGCCATGAAGGCGCCAGCCGGCCTGGTGGTGCTCCCACGAGTCGACTTGCGGGCAGGCCGCCCCTAGGCAGCGCTGGCCGGGACGGTCGGTGTGGGTGACGCAGGCGCCACTGAGGTGGTAGGCGAAGCGGTACTCGAGGCCGCTGGCGCCGCGCTGGCGCAGCACGCGCCGACCCACGCCGTAGTCGTTGACGGTGGCGCTGGCCTTGCCGGGGTAGGTAATGCGGGTGATGCGCTGCCCCCCGTCGGGCTGCGCGCCGCACACCGGGTCGGGGGCGATCTCGTCGTCGCCGGCATAGGTGAAGCCGGTCGTGCGGCCGTCGGCGTCGGTCAAGGTCGCGATGCGATGCTGCGCGTTGTAGGTCAGGTGCAGGCGGCGCCCGGCGTCATCGCTGATCTGCTCGGCAAAGCCGTGGGACCCGTACTGCAGGCGCACTTGCCGCTCGGGGCGGCCGATGGCCGTCAGCCGGCCGTCGGGCCGGCGGGTGAGGGTTTGCGTCACGCCGGCGGCGTCGGTGATGGCGGTGAGGAATAGCGGCGGGCCGCCGCGGATGAGGCCGCCGATGCCGGCAAAGGGCGCAAAGGTCCAGGTGGCGCCGTCCTTGAAGCGGATTTGCCAGCGCGGGGCAGCCGCATTAATTTCGGTGGCCACCGCCCCGGCAAAGCGCGGATCGTCGGGCACGCGGTAGTGGCCGCTGCCATCGTCGATGAAGTGCACGAAGCGCGCGCCGGGCAAGACCAGGCGCTTTTGCGGGCCGGCAAAGGGCAAAAAGGCAATGTCGTACTCGAGCACCCAGCCGAGGCCGGCGCTGGCAATCGTGCCGGCGCGGTTGTTGAAGGCGTCGACCGGGTGGTAGCGCAAGTCGGTGGCCATCGGCGTGCGCCCACCACAGGTGAGGCCCGAGGCGGTGGCCAGCGACTGGCCGGTGTAGAGGTCAACGGGATTGCCGCAGGCGGGTGGGTCAGCCATCGGCGGCGGCTGCGGCGGGGTCGACGGCGGCGGGCAGGCCAGCGACACCAGCCCGCAGACGCCGCAAAAGCGCGGGAGGCCCACGCCCGGGTTGCTGGTGACGGTGCGCCCGTCGGGCGAGACGGTGCCCAGACCGGCGACTTGCCATTGCCCGCTGCCGCCCATGGGGCTGCCGTCAAACCACCAGATCTCGGCCGTCTCGCCCGGGGCCAGGTCGGCCACGTTGGGCAAGGTGACGGGAATCGGGGCGCTGGGGATGCCGCCCATGGCGCTGCCAAAGTGCAATTGGTAAGCCTCTTTCATCGCAAAGGGCGGTGGTGTGACCGGCAGCTGGTCGGGGCTTAAGCGGCTGATGGCGATGCGCTCCTTGGGCACGCCATCCCAGCCGGTGATGGTGACGCCGGCGGGCAAGACGACCGCAAAGCCGGGGTAGCGGTCGTCGGTGACGGCCTGGTCGCGGCTGGCGTTGGCGATCGGCGTGTAGTGCGCATCCAGTGGCGGCGGTGGCAGCGTCCAGTCGGCCAGGGACACGACGCCTTGGTCCGGGACGGTGACTGACAGCGGCCAGATCGGGTACAGCGGATGGGCGGGGGTGGCGTCCATGCGCAGGGTGACGGTGCCGGGCGGCAGGCCGGCGAGCATGAAGTTGCCGCCGGCGTCCGACACCGTGTGCGGGGCGGTGAGCAGGCCGGCATCGTCGCCGACGTCGGCGCGCACGCGCACGCCGGCAATCCCGCGCCCGTCGGGGGTGACGAAGCGGCCCTGCACGGCGCGCGCGGCGGTGTTGGCGGCAGCGATGGTCAGGCGCAGCGGGGCGCGCCGGGTCAGGACGATGCCGCCGATGCGGGCCGTGGCAATGAGCTCGGCGGCGAAGGTGGCCGGGAGGCTGGCCGGTAGCGTGCCGGCACGGGCAATCAGGCGCAGGGTGACGGACTGCGCCAGGCCCAGGACCGGGTGGCTCAGCTCGGCCGTCACCGTCTCGGGCAGGCCGCTGATGGCCAGCTCCACGACGCCGTCGAAGGCGCGGGTGCCGCGCGAGGCCAGCTGCACGGTCAGGCTGCTGCGTGCGCCGGGCACCAGGGTCAGCTGGCCGGGGCTGGCGGTGAGCGCAAAGTCTTGCTCGCGCACGACGTCGAACCAGGGACCATTGACGCTGCCGCGCGCGTGACGCAGGGCGATGGGTCCGCTGGCCGCATCCATCGGCACCTGGGCGGTCAAGGCGGTGGGGCTGGCCGCGAGGATGGCCAGCGGCTGGCCGGCCAGGGTGAGCTGCTGGGCTGCGGGCGACGCATCGAAGCCGCGCCCTTCGACGGTGATGGTTGCGCCGGGGGCGGCTGCCGGCGGCACGATGCGGTCGATGGCCAGGGTCGGGAACGGTGCGGCCAGCATGAGCGCCAGCGCGCCCGAGCGCTGGCCGTCGGGATGGATGACGTGCAGCGACAGCTGGCCGGCCGTCGTCAGCAATTCGCCCGGCACGCGCACGATGAGCGCGGTGGCCGATTGCCAGTCGGCCGCCAGCACCTGGTCGCCGGCCACCACGCGCGCGCCGCGCTGGAATTGGCGGCCGATCAGTTGCACGGTGGCCGGCTGGCTGTGGGCGACGAGCTGGGCGGGGGCCAGCGACAGCAGTTCGGGGGCAAAGGCGCGCACGGTGAAGGGGCGCTGGGCCGTGCCGCCGCCGGGGGCGGGGTTGGTGACGGTGAGAACCACGCTGCCCGGATAGGCCAGCGCGGTGGCCGGCACCTCGGCCTCGAGGCGCGTTCCCGACCGGTAGCGGGTGGTCAGCAGCAGTGGGCCGAAGTGCAGTTGGCTCTGGCGTGTGAAGCCGCGGCCTGTGAGTTCGAGTGTGACGGCAGTGCTGCCGGCGGCGGCTTCGGCCGGGGTGACACGCGTGAGTTCCGGCACCGGCTGGGGCAGCTCGAACCGGTAGGCAGCCTCCAGGCCGGAGAGGACGACGGCCTTGCCGCTGAACGGGGCGACGGCGAGAGCGCCGGGGCGACTCAGGCGCACATAGGCGGCGGTCCAGCGGCCGCTGACTAAATCAAGCACGCCGACCTGGTCGGCCTGCGGCAGGCTGACGACGGCCAGGTGGCGTTCGGGGTCGATGGCCAGCGCGCCGGCGTCGGCCGGCAAGTCGGTGGCGGCAAACGAGCGGGCCGACAGGGAGCCGGTCGCGAGGACGTCGTCGATGGGGATGCGCAGCAGCTGCTGCTGCTGGCGGCGGGTGAAGAGCAACTGGCCGAGGCCCGGGTCGATGGCCAGCTGCTCGACCCAGAACGGCAGCATGCGCTGGAGGACGAGTTCCTGGCGCGCGAGGTCCCAGACCACGAGCTGGTCGGGGCCATCGAGCAGCCACAGCAGCCCGCGCACCGGGTCGAGCGCCAGCTGCCCGGCGCCGGCCACCGGCAGGCGATGCGAGGCCTGCAGCTGCCGGCGGGCCAGGTCGATGATATGCAGGTTCGTGCGGCCGTGCGTGAAGACCAGTGCCTGCGCGCGGTCAACGTCCACGGCCAGCGCAAGGATTGCCGACGGCAGCGTCAACGGTGACACGCGCGCACGCGGGGCCGCGGCCGGTGCGGCGGGCGCTTCGGCGGCAGCGCCCGCCGGCGGGGGGGCGGAGGGCGTACCGGATGCGGCGACCGCGCTGGCGGGGAGGGGCGCCGGGTCGGCCGGCGCAGCAACGGAGGGATCGGCGTCAGCCTCGGCCCCGGCCCCGGCCCCGGCAATGCCGTCGGCGGACGGGTCGGCGGACGGGTCGGCAGACGTCTCGGCAGACGTCTCGGCGGATGGGGCGGCGGATGGGGCGGACGGGTCGGCCGCCGCCGCGGGAGCCGCTGGCGTGATCGGCGCGGCCACCGGCAGCGCAATGAAATGCAGCCGGCGCCCGTCGGCCACCAGTGCTTGCGCGCGGGCCGGATCCAGCGCCAGCAGATCCGCCCCGACCGGGACCGTCAAGGGCGTGCCGGGGGTGCCGTGGGCATCGATGCGGGCGAGCTGGCCGGCGCTGCGCTGCAAGACAAAGACGTCGCTGCTGTCCGGGTCGATGGCCACGGCACTGAGCCAGCCCGGGCGCGGCAGTCCCGTGGACACCGGTTGCGCCGCCACCGACACCGGGGCCGGGGCCGCGGTGCGCTCGACCAGCCCGCCGGGCAGCGGCGTGGCCACGGTCGGCGCGGGTGTCGGGGCCTTGGCCGCAGGCGGCACCGGTGCCGGCCGCTGGCTGTGGCGCGGCGTGGCACCCGCCGGCAGCAGCCCGGCCAGCAGCGTAGCCAGCAGTAGCGCCGGCCAGCACCGCCGGCAGTTAGTCAACCAAGCAAGGGCGGCAGAACGAACAGCAGCGGAAGCGGGTCGGGCAGCAGGCATGGCAGGTCCGGGCAGTGACAAGGAAAGTCAGGGCAGCAGGAAACGACGAATGGGCAAGGCCAGGCTTCAGCCGCCGGCCGCTGCCAACGCAGCAGTCGAGACTGGGAAGCGCTTGCCGGAGACGGTGATCAGCGTAGCCAGCGCGGGCTGGCCGGGACTGGCGCTGAGCTCGACCCTCTCCACACGTTCATTGCCAGCCAAATGCGACATCGCATCGCCGGCGGAGGCCAGCACGGTATAGGTGGTGGTCGCCTGCAGTACGCTGGGGCCAGGTGGCAGGTTGACGTCGACACTGGCGGTCGCGCTTTCGGTAACGCCGCTCAGGGCCGGGCTCTGCACGCGAATCACCGGCCCGAAGGCGGGAGCCACTGTCAG
The DNA here is from genome assembly GCA_027484285.1 of Oxalobacteraceae bacterium. Taxonomy (GTDB): domain Bacteria; phylum Pseudomonadota; class Gammaproteobacteria; order Burkholderiales; family Burkholderiaceae_D; genus Pernthalerella. The sequence goes on from JAIXTG010000147.1 coordinate 6,818, forward strand.
CAATATGGTGTTGCCGAGCGGGACATTGGCCGTCTGGAATACGACCTTGACGGGATTGGTCGTGGCTGCGGGCAGCGTGATGTCGGCGTTGCCGCTGGGCTGATCAGGTGCAGGCAGGCCAGCGACGCTGACGATTTTCAGTGTTGGCAGCCCGGCGATAAACAGATTGCCCGGAGCGCCCTTGGTGAACTGCGGGTTCGTACTGCGGTTGTAGGTAATGGACTCGGCCTCGAGGCGGATGCGACCAGAAGAACCTCTAGTGCCCCCAGATCCATGACCGCCTGGAGAAGTGCTTCCGCCACCGGTCGCCTCAATCAGGCCATTGCCGGCAATCGTAGTGGCTACGAGGCGAATCGCACCGCCCGCACCTCCGCCGCCCGCACCGCCTACCGAATCGCTCGGGCCTTCCAAAGTGCCGCCCGAGCCGCCAACCGCGACTATCTTGCCGGCGCTGCCTATCGTGATCGTGCCCGAGGCCGCAAGCAGCAGCGCACCGCCGCCTCCTCCGCCACCGGAACCGCCATAGATGGACCCGCCCGCACCGCCACCGCCGCCGGAACCGCCGATCAGCGGCAGCAACAGGTCTGAGCCATAGGCCGGGCCGGCAGTGGCGGTGCCTAGCCATCTGTACGAGCTACTGCCGCCAGCCAAGCCAGATTTTTCCGAGCTCTGCGCAAAGCCACCGCCGGCGCCGCCTTCGCGATAACAACTGTTGTAATACCCATCTAAAACCGGCCGCCCCCCGCCGCCGCCGCCCGGCCCCAGACCCGAGCCTCCTCGGAACTTGTCGGCCTCAGCCTCGCTGGCGCAAGGCGTGCTGCTGATGCCGCCTGGGCCACCGCGCCCGCCGTCGAAGCCGCCCGGCCCACCGGGACCCGGCAGTCCGTCGTCACCCTGGTTGCCGTTGCCGGCGGTACCAGTTTCCCAGGCATTCCAGCCGCTCAGGTTCAACGCGCCATTGATGACCGCGTTGCCAGCCACCAGCAGCACGACCGGCGTATTGGTGGCATTCCTCCTGAAGCTGACGGTCACACCGGCGGGGATATTGATTTCAGTGTAGTTCAGCACACCGCTGGGTGGCAGCGGTATGACGACATTGACCGTCGGCTTGAGGGCGCCGTCGGCGCCTGTGCTGCCGCTGTCGAATGCATGACCGGACAGCGGCAGGCAAAGCATGGCGGCCAGCCACAGGGCCGGCCGGGAGTAGAAGCAGGCTTTCATGGGTTTTCCCTTTCTCATGGGCTCAGGTAGAAGGTCGGGATGGCGCGACATCAGGGCGCGATCACGGTCAAGGTATTGGCCGGCAGCGGCGTGCCCGTGCTGATGCTGCCGGGGGAGAGGACGCGCACCACGCGGCTGCCAAGGCTGGCCCCCGCATCGACGCGAATGCGCATGCTGAGCTTCTGCCCCAGCGCATCACTGGACCAACCCGGCGGGTCGGCCTCGATCGTGATGCCCTCGGGCGGTTCAATCCGCACGGCCGTGGCGGGCTGCAAGCGGCTGCCGCGCAGGGTCAGGGTGACGGTGGCGCCCTGCTTGACGATGATCGGGTCGATCGACAGCAGCTCGACAGCACCGGGGCCGATGGCGAGCAGACCCGCATTCGGATCGACGAACAGCAGTTCGTCCTGCGCATTGCTGACGCGCACCCGACGGGGCACGGCCGGCGCATTGGCGTCAATGCTGATCGGCATTTCGAGCACACTGCCGTCGAGGCTGACTTGCGGTGAACCGAGCCGTATACCGGTATCGGGCAACACGCTCACCTGGGTATTTGCATCCAGCCCCTGGCCTTGCAGCGTCAGCAGGCCGGTGCTGCCCACGCTAAATTCACGGGGCCCGAGTGTGCGCAGGCCTGCACCACGCACGACCTGCAGCGCCGGCGAGGCGGCCGACTGATTACGCGTGGCGGGTTGGACCTGGCCTTGGCGCACGAGGCCCAGCGCAGCGGAACGGACGTCGGTTGGAACCGACTGCGGGACTACCGCGATGTCTCGCTGTACGCGCAGTGCCGGCGATAGCAGCGGGCCCGGCCCATCGATGACACGCGCGCCGAGCGTGATGGTGTTGGCCATCGAGGGTGTGCTGTCGGTGTCGCCGGCCAGGGTGGACAGGACGACGGTGCGCGGGCCGGGTGCGGCATCAGGTGCGATCTGCAACCGGGCAGTGGCCGTAGTGCCGTCGGTCGACCAGGACAGACTGTCGATGGCGACACCGTCCGGTGGCAGCAGGCGCAACTGCTGTGCGTTCTGCAAGTTCATGCCGCGCAGGGTCAGCAGGGTGACGCCGGGCGCTGCCACGTTGGGCGACACCGAGTAAAGCAAGGGCAGCGGTTCGCTGACGACCAGCTGGTCGGCGTCGGCGGGCATGAAGGACAACCGGGTCGTACCGGATTGCAGCAACACCCGGCGCGGAAGGCGCGGCGCATCGATGGCGGTGGTGACATCGATGGTGACAGACTTGCCATCAGCCGCTGGCTGCGGCGCGCTGACAGCGAGGCCGGTGTCCGGCAGCAGCCGCACGCTGTCGACCGCCTGCAGGCCATGACCTTCAATGCGTATGCGCGTAACCTGGCCGACGATGGCCGCACGCGGCAGCAGCCGGGTCGCAACGCTGCCGATTGCGACGCCGAGCGGGCTGCTGGCGGCCTGTTGCGGCACAGGCTGTCCGGTGCCGACGGTTTCGCGCTTCACCCCGACCAGCGGCGCAGCGATCGGCGCAAACACCTCGGGCCCGGTGCCGAGCAGCTGAAAACTGTTGGCCGGCACGGGTTCGGCGGACGAGGTGCCGCCTCGGGTAGTGACGGTGACCACGCGGGTACCTGCACGCGCCTCGGGTGCGACCTGCACGCGCAAGCTGAGTTCGGTACCTGCCGAATTCACGCTCGGTGCTTCGACCGTCAGGCCATCGGGCGGCGTGAAACGGACACTGCTGGCGTCATCAAAGCGCCGGCCACCCACCACGAGCGACAGGGTCTGGCCGGGCATGGCGTAATACGGCCGGACGGATTCGACCTCGGGCACACCCATGCTGATGTTCAGCCGCGCACGACGGGTATCGGTCCAGGGCAGCAGCGTACTGCCGGACTGCACGCGCAGCTCGCGCTCGGCCAGACTGGCATCGACCGCGACCACGAACGGCACACTTAGCGAGCGGCCATCGTCGGCCACCACCGGCGTGCCAAAGCTGAGGCCCGCGGCCGGCAGCACGCTCAGGCTGAGCTCGCGCTGCAGCGCCATGCCGTCGATGGTGAGCACGCCCTCGGTGCCGCGCATGAGCGCCGCAGGCCGCAGGCCCGTCAGTGCGGTGCCGCGCACGATGCCAAGTGCCCCGCTGTTCGCACCGGCCGGCCTATGCACGACGGACGGTGCCTGTGGTCGCACCACGCCGACCGGTGCCGCATGACTGGTGCTCAGTCCGCGGAATTCACCGGTGAGAAACACCGGCAGGCTGATACCGGTCAGTTCGGCTGAGCTGAGCAACAGAATGGTCGTGCCGGCCGACTTGCCGGTGACGGGCACCCGTACTTGCGTCTGACCGGCCGGTATCGTGGCTGTGCTCACGCCGACCGAAGCGATGGCCGGCTCGAGCGAACGCAAGCTGACGAGGTGATCGAGATTGTCGGGAGCAGACAGCCGCAAAGTCAGTTGCCGTGCACTGCCGTCCGGCGGCAGGGCCAGCGGCGCAGGTTCGGCTGTCAGCAGAGGCAGTGCGGGACTGACCATGACGGCCGCGCTGAGGCTGCCCGCTGCGTCTTTCAGCACGAGGCTCTGCGGCCCGAGCGGTGTGTCGGCGCCGGCATGAAGACTGAATGAGATATGCGTCGCGCTCCGCTTCAGATTGCTGACCGACAGGCCTGCCACCGCAGCGGCCACCGAAACAAAGCCGAGGTTCCGACCAGTGATAGTGAAACTGCGTGCTTGTCCACGACGCAGACCGGCCGGAGCGACCGACGTAATCACCGGTGCGGCAGCACGATCACCGCCATCCACACTCAATAGATTGTCTGCGGCATCCATGTGGTACGTGGTGGATCGCTGCTGCTCATCGATCACGCGTTGCAGGCGGTCGGCAGCGTCGTAGTCATAGCTTTCGGTACCGGCGAATGCGGTCAGCAGCATCAGTGCAGGCAATACGGGAAGTGCAGCAAGGCGCAGCACGGGGCGCGTGAAGCCCGGGCACTGCAAGTCGTGAGGGAAATGAGTCATCTGCCAGGTCATTCAACGGGTTGGGCACAGGCCCGGCGGTGTGCACGACTCACTGCCGAGATCGCGTGGCGATCCTATTGAACGATACGAGCGCATTGATGTGCGCTCGTCTTCATGGCTACTGTTTATGAAACACAGACCTGCATCAATGCCGACAACTGGCGTTTTTAAACAAATGTGCTCCCTTGAAAATGGACTCGAACCGACTCCTTTCCGATTGCGATGAACAACGGCGCAAGCTGTGCATTGCCCTCACTGGCATGTGCGTGCCTTGTACCGGCGTTGCGACTGCCGCCCCAATCGACCTGCGCCGCCGATCGCGTCCCTGGTTTGCTGTGCTCATGAATGAAAGCGCAGTCACATCATCGACTGCGCATGACTCTAAATTTACGGACAATACGCTGACCGAATGGATCCATCGGTTGCTGGCCCTGATCAGCAGGTACCGACACAACCCGCTGCGCGCGGCGCGCGGCCTTTGCTACCTGCATGCCGTCCTGCACGACGCGCTATGGATTTCGCGCGGGCAGAGTCCGGCGTTGCGCAGCGCGACTGCACATCGCGCAGTGGCGCAAATGCTGTCCTATCTGTTTCCACAAGAAGGTGGCGTGCGATGGTCAACCACGATGGGTCCTGCAGTGAACCACTGGCTATCTGATGCAAGCAGCGATCGATCATCGGTGGCGTCCAAACTGGCCGGCCAGGTAGTCGATGCCGCACTCGATCGCGCATGGCGGGACGGATCGGACCGTGAATGGACGGCCGATCTGCTGCCACCCGTAGATCGACGGCGATGGCGACCGAGTCCTCCTTTACGCATTGCGACGCCGCTGGAGGCATTGGCCGGTGAGTGGCAAACATGGATATTGACCGACCCGGACGCGCTGCAGCCACCCTCCCCTGTCAGTGGAACGCAAGCGACTGCCGAACTGGAAGAGGTATGGAGGACACGGCAGGCACTGAATGATGAAGAGAAGGCGATTGCCGAGTATTGGAATCTCGGGCGAGGCACCATCACTCCCGCCGGACTGTGGAACCAGATCGCGTTGCCCCTGCTGAAAGAACACTATTTGGATGCCGACCAAATGACTGCCGCACTGGCGTTGCTGAATGCGGTGATGATGGATGCGCTGATCGTCTGCTGGCGCACCAAATATCGCTGGTGGACCGAGCGGCCAGTCACTGCAATTCGAATGCACATAGATCCGGGCTTCACCCCGTGGCTGTTGACACCACCGTTTCCCGCCTATGTGTCAGGGCACGCCACCGTGTCCGGTGCAGCCTCCCGGGTACTTGCCTGGTTAATGCCGGACCGGCGCGCCACGCTGGACGCAATGGCCGAACAAGCCGCATGGTCGCGGCTGCTGGGCGGCATTCACACACGCAATGACAACGACGCGGGGCTGGCGCTGGGCAGGGCCCTCGCCGAGGCGGCAATCGCAGGTTGGGCGTTAAATGGCTGACCTCTAGCGGCGATCAATCAGAATGCGCGCAGGCAGCGCACTGATAGGCGTGCCAACGCTAACGCACCCGGCCGATACCCTCAGCTTCACGGCCAGCAGGCCTGAGCTCGGAGGAAGGCGCAGCCGGTAGTCGGTGCCGTTGACGATCAGGTCGACACTCCATTCGATGCCGCCTTCGGGAAGGCGTGCCTCTGCTTGCAGTCGGTAGTCGAAGACGCCATCCAGCGGCTTCCAACGCACAGGCAATTCCTGAGAAGACACCCTGAGGCCCGCCGCCGGCTCGAGCAGCACCGCCTCGCGGCAAGCCAATGCAGGCAGCGGAATCATGCAGCCCATGCTGCAGGCAACGGCGGTCAGTCGGACAAAGAGTGCAGACATTCGGATAGTGGCGGACCAGGCGGGCGGGACTCGCAGCTTGGCGTGCGCATTGCCCGTCGAGCGCGGCGTGACTGCACTTGCGTACCGCTTCATCGGTGAGTTGGACTGCCGGCGCATGCGAATGCAGCGTGCCTGCCACGCTGTCCTCGGAAGGTCACGGGACAGCCGTGAAACCGTTTGTTTGTTGCCATAAATGCATGCTAGCCTCTCGCGCAATTTGAACCACGAGGTGAGGGAATGCGCGCAAACGCCGGCCGAATCAATCACACGCAGCACGGCTTCACGCTGCTTGAATTGCTGGTCGTGGTAGTGATCATTGGCTTGCTGGCCGCCTATGTCGGACCACGCTATTTCTCGCAGCTGGGCAAGTCGGAAGCCACGGTGGCGCTGGCCCAGATCGATGCCATCGAAAAGGCGCTCGACACATTCCGCCTCGATGTGGGTCGCTACCCGACCACCGACGAAGGCCTTGCCGCGTTGATCCAGCAGCCTGCGTCGCTCGCTCGCTGGAACGGCCCCTACCTGAAGAAAGCGGTGCCGAACGACCCATGGGGCCGTCCATTTTCGTACCGCTCGCCCGGAACGCATGCCGATTTCGAAGTCGTGTCCTACGGCCGCGACGGTCAGCCGGGCGGCAACGGCGATGCCGCCGACCTGATCCGCTGACAGGCGCGCCATGCAGTTCCGTGTGCGTGCCCTGTCGGTTGAGAACGAACTGCGCGAACTCGCTATCGAGGCCGATGACGAAGCCGGCGTACACCGCCAGCTGGCAGCCCGCTCGCTGATTGCAGCGACCATCTCCCGTGCACCGCTACAGGCTGCAGCACAAGCACGTGCCGGCTTTTCTCTGCGGCTGTTCAGCGAGGAACTGCTGGCGCTGACGCGCGCCGGTCTGTCGATGGTCGAGTGCCTGGAGGCCTTGCTCGACAATGAAAAAAACGAGCCGAAAGGGCGGGTCATCGGGCAACTGCTGGAGGCGCTTCGCAACGGCCATCGCTTCTCGGGCGCACTTGCGCTGCAACCGGCCCATTTCCCGCCACTCTATGTCGGGCTGCTGCGGGCGGCCGAGGGAGGCAGCGACCTGCAACGCGCGCTTACCCGCTATCTCGACTACCAGCAGCGGATAGACACCGTGCGCGCGCGCCTGGTCAGCGCGGCCATTTATCCGGCCATCCTGCTGGCTGCCGGCTCCGCAGTGTCGCTGTTCCTGATGCTGTATGTGGTACCCCGGTTTGCCGAGGTTTACCGCGGCACCGGTCGCTCGCTGCCGGCGCTGTCACAGGCCCTGCTTGACATGGGCAGCTTCACTGCCCGTTATCAGGGCACGCTGCTGGCTGCACTGCTGCTGTTCATCATCGTGCTGTGCTCGCCACCGGCACGTGCACGCATGACGAGCGCACTGGCGGGTCTGCCCCAGCGCCTGCCAATGGTCGGTAAACACCTGCTGCTGTATCACCTGACTCGCCTGTGGCTGACGCTGGCGATGCTGCTCGACGGCGGCATGCCGCTGGTGGCAGCGCTGCAGGAGGCACGAGGCATTGTGCCCGCGAGCCTGCAGGCGCGGCTAAATGCAGCGAGCGCACGGGTGCAGGCAGGCGGACGGCTGTCGGATGCAATGGAGCACGAAGGGCTAGCAACGCCAGTCGCTCTCAGTCTGTTTCGGGTCGGCGAGCGCAGCGGTGCGCTCGCACGCATGCTGGAAGAAGCAGCGGCCTTCCACGAAACCACACTCGCTCGCCGGATAGACCACTTCACGCGCAGCGCCGAACCACTGCTGATGGCTGCCATCGGGCTGGTGATCGGCGGCATCGTGGTACTGCTCTACATGCCGGTATTTGACCTCGCCGGGAGCCTGAATTGAGCACCGCGGCAGCGCTGGACTGGCTGGACGGGGCGCTGGCAGCCGCCCCCGCGCAGCCCGGCTCCACGCTGGCTGCGCTGGCAGCGACCAGCGGCGAAGGAGAAGCCGGACTCGTGCAGCGCCTTGCACAAGCCTTTGGCTGGACGCATGCACAGGCAGCCGACCTGTCATGTTTCGAGCCGGCATTCGACCTGCTGCCGCTGGCGCGCGCGCAGCAGCGTCAGTGCCTGTTGCTGCGCGGACCGGACGGCCAGCTGCATGCAGCACTTGCCGATCCCTTCGATGCCGACCTGCTGGCGCTGGTGCATGCATTGAGTGGCGGCAGTGCGCGCCACTTGCTAATGGCAGGCAGCGAACTGCAGTGCTGCATCGCGGCACAGGAGGCCACCGTGCGTGCAGTCGACAGCCTGCAGCTGGACAGCGAAGCCGGCGACGACGCAAGCCATTCGCATGCAGCCGCCGTGCTGTCCCTGGCAAGCGCATCCGAAGCAGCCAGTCCGGCCGTGCGACTAGTGAACTCGACCCTGTTCGACGCGTTACGCGCCGGCGCTTCCGACATCCATCTCGAAAGCACCGCGACTGGTGTCGCCGTGCGCTACCGGATCGATGGCGTGCTCAGCCATGCAGCCTCGGTCGGTGGCCAGGATTTGAGCGCACAGGTGATCTCGCGCCTGAAAGTGCTGGCCGAACTCGACATTGCCGAGCAGCGCGTACCGCAGGATGGCAGCTTTCGCGTCGAGGCTGCGGGGCGCACGATCGACCTGCGGATCTCGGTGATGCCTAGCATCCATGGCGAGGATGCAGTGATCCGGATTCTCGACAAGCGCAACATCGCGCGGCCGGAAGGCGGTCTGCTGACGCTAGCCACCCTCGGTTTCGACGAGCGCGATCTCGGCCTGCTGCGCGCACTGGTCGGGCAAGCCTACGGCATGCTGCTGGTGACCGGACCGACTGGCTCGGGCAAGACCACCACCTTGTATGCGGCGCTGTCGGAAATCAATCATGGCGGCGACAAGATCATCACGATCGAAGACCCGGTGGAATACCAGCTGCCGGGGATCTTGCAGATCCCGGTCAACGAGAAAAAAGGGCTGAGCTTTGCGCGCGGCCTGCGATCAATACTGCGGCATGATCCGGACCGCATCATGGTCGGCGAAATACGCGACCGCGAAACCGCCGAGATCGCGGTGCAGTCGGCACTCACAGGACACCTGGTGCTGAGCACCCTCCATGCGAACAGCGTGTATGACGTCTTCAGCCGCTTTGCCCACATGGGTGTCGATCCTTACGGCTTCGTATCGGCGCTCAACGGCGTCTGGGCGCAGCGGCTAGTGCGGCTCGCCTGCCCGCATTGCCTGCGCATGGCAATGCCCGAACCCTCGCTGCTGGAGCGGCTGCAGCTGGATGCAACTGCATGCGCAGGCCAGGCGTTTGCCCACGCCGTCGGCTGCCCCGCCTGCCGCGGCAGCGGCTACCGGGGCCGGCGCGCGATCGCCGAGATCTTGTGGCTAGACGATGTGCTGCGCGAAATGGTGATAGAAAAGCGCCCGCCGCGCCAATTGAAGCAGGCTGCACGCGAGCGCGGTGCACGCAGCCTGCGCGAGGCGGCGCTGGCGCTGGCGCAAGCGGGGCTGACCACGCTCGACGAGGTACTGCGGGTGACGCTCCATGATTGACGCGGTGCGAATCGGGCTGTCGAAACAAACGGTGACGGTGCTGGCATGGCGCCGCCACTACCTCCAGCGTCGGTTATGAATCGCTGAACATGCGGTGCAAGACATCGGAAACCCGCTGCAAGCGGCAAGCGACAGCCTGCGCGGCTACGGATGTCGCGTTCGGATGGTGCTCGCAGATGCATGGGTACGTTACTTCATGGTCACGCCGCCACCAGCGGCACGCAGCCCGAGCGACTGCCGCGCGGCAGCGGGCCTGCGCTTCACACAGTTGTACGGCACTTCGCCGGACGCGTGGACGATACGCGCCGACTGGCATGCTGACCTGCCCTTCCTTGCCTGCGCACTGCCGACTGCGCTGCTTGACCACTTGGAAAGCGCCACCAGCGATTCGGGCCTCCGACTGCTGTCGCTGCAGCCGCAATTCATCGCGGCCTTCAATGCGTGGCGCACACTGGATAACCGAGCCACCTGGTTCGCAGTCAGTCACCAGTATCAACTGGTGCTCGGGCTGCTGGCACATGGCCGGCTCTCGGCAGTGCGACAACTGGCCCTGCCGATGCCGGGGACGCTGACTGATGCGCTGAGGCGCGAGGCGCTGCGCATGCAGTTGCCGATGCCGCGCCGCCTGCGCTGGCTCGGCGATGCTCACCCGGACCGCTGCGACGGAATTGAGTTTCTCGACATGCGTGCCGCCCTGCCCGACGCGAGCGCAGGCACCATCCTTGCCGCCACCGGAGCCACCTGATGCGGGCACTGATGATCGAATTTGCGCCGCGCACGCCGCTGACTGCCTTGCACTCCGCATCGCCGATGGTCTTGGCCGGCATCGTGCTGGGCACGGCGCTGACGCTGGGCGCACTGATCGGCTGGCAGCAGCTTCCTGCACTGCCCGTGCCAGCGCCACCGACAAGCATGCACCAGCCAACACCCGCACCGACGCTGAGTGCAGCGCAGGCGGAAGTAATAAATCGTGCGGTATTGCAGCTGAATCTGCCGTGGCGCGACTTGTTTGACGCACTGGAAGCCACCCCGACAACGTCGGTTGCGCTGCTGGAACTGTCCCCCGATGCCGGCAACCGCCGATTGACTGGGAAGGCAGAAGCCGACAACAGCGACGCGATGCTTGACTACCTCGCGCGCCTGCAGCAGCAGCCGTTCTTCGGGCACGTGCTGCTGGTACGGCATGAACGCCAGCCTGAGCAGCACGAGCGCCCCCTAAGCTTCGTTTTCGAGGCGCACTGGGGAGGCTCTGCCCGATGAGGCCAACTGCCCCGACCGTGCTGCGGCTGTGGCTGTGGCTGCTGCGACAATCGCCGGCACAGCTGGCTGCATGGACACTGTGTGCCGGCGGCACATTGCTTTGGCTGATGCTGGCAGTCGTTTACCCGCTGCGTGAGCAGGAAGCCGAGGCTGCAATTGCCGCGACTGTCGCCCGGCAAGCGCGGCAGCCCGGACCACCACCGGTAGTCCGGCAATCGGAAACAGACGCTGGTCCGGAAGGCTTTCGCGCTGCGCTGGGGGAGCTGTCGCAGGTCACCCGGATACTGAAGCTGCTATTTGCACTGGCAGACAAAACCGGCGTCAGCATCGAGCGTGGCGACTACCAGCTGCTGACCGATGTCGCGGACGGCTTTCTCATTTACCGCGCGACGCTGCCGCTGACCGGCCCTTATCGTGCCGTTCGCTCCTTCTGTGAACAGATCCTGCTGACGATGCCTTTCGTGTCGGTAGACCAGCTGTTGCTGCAGCGCGAGCATGCTGGCGAGGCGGTGCTGGAGGCGAGGCTCTCGCTGTCGTTCTACCTGACGGACCCTGCCGGGGGAAAGCCATGAGGCCGATACGCATCGCACTTGCGCTGGGTGTGGGTGGAATCGGATGGTGGTGGCTGCTGGCACCAGCAGAGCCGGTCGCTGCCACTGCTCGCCCGCGACACATGGCACCAGCCCGCCCTCTCCAACCGGCGCTGGCCACCCTGCTGCCACGCAGCCGGTTGATCGCATCCCACGCCGAGGGCCATGTTCACGACCTGTTTGCGGTACACAGCGAGTCTTCGCCATCGCCTGCGCTTCCGCCAGCAGCCGAGTCCGAGACGCCGTCATTGCCTGCGGCACCGGCGCTGCCATTCATCTATCTCGGAAAGAAGTTCGAGGGCGGGCAATGGGAAGTCTTTCTGGTCAACGGAGATAAAACGCTGGTAGCACGTGAGGGCAGCCTAGTCGACGATCTGTACCGGGTCGAGGCGATCGCGCCGCCGGAACTCCGCCTGACTTATCTGCCGCTTGGCACACGCCAGGCATTGAGCATAGGCGAGGCGCCATGAAGCGAAGGCATGCAACAGCGCGACAATGCGCAGGCAAGGCATGGCGAGCCATGCTGCTCGCAACAGCAGGCATGCTGTGCGCCTGTGCCGGCACGCCCGGGCTGCGCGAGGGCGAGGCGATGGTCGCGCGCGGCGAGCTGGAAGCCGGACTTGCCGTGTTCGAACGACTGCTCACCCAAGCGCCTCGCAACCCGGAAGTGCGCAGTGCATGGCTGCGCACGCGCGAGCACCTGCTGTCGTCCCGGCTGGCAGAAGCCGACCGGTTGCTGGCCAACACACAGGCAAAGCGGGCGGAGCTTGCATGTCAGAGCGTGCTGGCGATCGCCCCGTCCCATGAACGTGCGCGCGAGGGCCTGCGGACCTGCGACACACTGGTTCGACATGCCGGCTGGCTGGCCGACGCACATGCGGCCATGGCGAGCGGCGATACCATGCGCGCCCGGCAACAGCTGCAGGCGCTGGTCAGTGAAAACCCGGTCCATCCGGAAGCGCTCGCCCTGCTTGAGACGATTGCAGCGCGCGAAGCGGCAGACGCGATGCCTGCTCGCCTGTCGGCCGCGATGCGCAAGCCGATCACGCTGGAATTCCGGGATGGCACGCTGCGCCAAATCTTCGACGTGATCGCACGCGTGTCCGGGCTGAACTTCGTGTTCGACCGCGAGGTGCGCAGCGATCAGAAGGCAACGATTTACTTGAAAGACACCAGTATCGAGGCGGCAGTGCATTACCTGCTGCTCACCAACCAGCTTGAGCAGCGGGTGCTGGACGCAGGCACCGTCCTGTTCATCCGGCCACCGCTGCCAAGCAGAAGGAATACCAGCAGACGGTGATCCGCAGCTTCTACCTGACGAATGCGGACGCGAAAGCAGTAGCGGCGACACTCAAGAGCGTCATCAAAGCGCGCGACATCGTGACCGACGACAAGCTGAACCTGGTGATCGTGCGCGACAGTCCGGAGGCGATCAGGGTTGCCGAAAAGCTCGTCGCACTGCAAGACGCGCCTGAACCGGAGGTGATGCTGGAAGTCGAGATACTCGAAGTCAAGCGCCAGCGGCTGGCCGAGCTGGGCGTGCGCTGGCCCGATTCGCTGTCGCTGACGCCGCTGCCGGCCGGCTCCGGCACCAGCCTTACGCTGCGCGACTTGCAGCAGCTGTCACCCGAGCGCACCGGCGTGACGCTGTCGCCACTGGCAGTCCGTGCGCGCGACGAAGCCGGCACAACCAACATCCTCGCCAATCCGCGCATCCGCGCCCGCAACCGGGAAAAGGCAAAGATACTGATTGGCGAGCGGGTGCCGAACATCACCACCACGTCGACTGCCACCGGCTTTGTCGCCGAGTCGGTCAGCTATGTCGACGTCGGCCTCAAGCTCGAGGTCGAGCCGCAGATCCATCTCGACAACGAGGTGGCGATCAAAATTGCCCTCGAGGTAAGCAATATCGTCAGTCAGGTGCAGACCAAGGCCGGTTCGGTCACTTATCAGATCGGCACGCGCACTGCGAGCACCGTGCTGCGCCTGAAAAACGGCGAGAACCAGATACTGGCGGGCCTGATCAACGACGAAGATCGCCGTACCGCCAGCCGGGTGCCGCTGCTGGGCCATTTGCCGCTGCTGGGCAAATTGTTTGGTGCGAGCGCGGATAACCGCCAGAAAACCGAGATCGTGCTGTCGATCACACCGCGGCTGGTGCGCAACCTGCAGCGGCCGGGCGCCAGCCTGCTGGAATTTGCCAGCGGCACCGAGAACAGTTTCCGACCCTGGCCAAACAGCCTTGCGCCGGAGCGGCCGCAAGCAGCCGCTGCAGAAGCACCGGCAGCCAAGCCACGCCTCGCCTGGCGTGCACCCGCAAACGTCAAGCCCGGTGAACTGTTCTCGGCTGACCTGGTATTGCAGGCGGGGCCACCGCTGCAGGCGCTGCCACTGACTTTCAGTCACGACCCGAAGGCAATCGAAGTGGCGCAGGTAGTGGCCGGCGATCTGCTCGGGGACGGAGGTGCGACAGGCCTGCTGGCCAGTCGCATCGATCCCGCGGGCAAGGTACTCCTGACCGCACGCGCCCCTGATGGAGGCGGATTCGGCGAGGCAGGTGTGCTGATCACGGTAAAGCTGCGGGCATTGGCTGAAGGATTGCTGAAGCTGGACCTCAGCCAAGGCGGTCCAGGTGGCGACAAGCATGCCGGACTGGGCCCTCTTCCTGTGTTGTCAGTGCAGGTGCAGCCTTGAGGCGCTATCGCCACCTTGGGTTTACGCTCATGGAGCTGCTGGTCACGCTGGCGATCATGGGCGTGCTGGCAACGACGGTGCTGCCGGTGGCGCAAATATCCCAACAACGGGCAAAAGAACAGCAACTGCGGCACGCATTACGTGAGATTCGGCAGGCGATCGACGCCTACAAGCGCGCCAGTGACGAAGGGCGCATCGAAAGGCGTGCGGGTGCCAGCGGCTACCCGGAAAGCCTGAGCAGACTGGTCGATGGCGTGCCCGACCAGCGCCACCCGAAGCGGCGCATGATCTACTTCCTGCGCCGCATTCCGCATGATCCGTTCCATCCCGATCCGGCAGCGCAAGCGGGCGGCTGGCAGTTGCGCAGCCACGCCAGCGAAGCCGACGACCCGCAACCCGGCGAGGATGTCTACGACATCTGCTCGGTGTCCACCGCAATCGGCCTGAACGGCGTTCCCTACCGGGATTGGTAAATCCATGCGTTTGCTGATGCAGCGAACCCCGCGCGGATTCACCCTGATCGAGTTGCTGGTGGTACTGGCGATCGTCGCGCTGCTGGCCACCCTGGCACTGCCGCGCTATGTGCAGCATGTCGAGCGGAGCAAGGAGATCGTTTTGGCCGATAACCTGCGCCGGCTGCGCGACAGCATCGACCAGTTCTATGGCGACCACGGGCGCTACCCGGACTCTCTGCAGGAACTGGTTGACAGGCGTTATCTGCGCACACTGCCAATCGACCCGATTACCGGGCGCAGCGATGGCTGGATCATCGAGGCGCCCGGCGAGGACTTCGAAGGACAGGTGTTTGACATCCACAGCGGCGCGGTCGGTCTTACTCGTGACGGCCGTCGGTTCGGTGACCTGTGATGCCCAGACTTCGATTGCGCCCCCAGCCAGCCAGCCCGGGCTATGGCTATGTCGCACTGCTGGCGCTGGTGGCCGTGACCGGCATGACGGCCGCAATGAGCCTGCAAGCCGGCGCGCGATTCCAGCGGCACGCAGCAGAGGAAGCACTGCTCGAGGTCGGCGCGGATTTCCGGCGTGCGATCGACAGCTATCGTGCAGCGACGCCGCTTGGCCAAAGACCGTCGCCCGCAACGTTGCAGGACCTGTTGCGGGATCCGAGATATCCGTCCATTCGTCGCCATTTGCGCAAGCTGCCCGCAGATCCGATCACGGGCTCACATGAATGGGGCATCGTCATCGGCCCCGACGGCGGCATTGCCGCTGTTTACAGCCGTTCGGAGGCCACGCCGCTGAAGACCGCCAACTTTGCCCCCGGATGGCAGGCACTGGAGGGAAAGACGCGCTATCGCAGTTGGGAATTCACCCCCAGCCTGCCAGCGGCGGGCTGCCAAGCAGGTGGTGGACAGCAACATTACAATGCCGCATGCCCTCTAATTTCCCTGCCACCGACGCCGCCCTCGATGCACGCATTGCCGCCATCGACATCGCCCGCTACGCGAAAACCCGCAACTTCCTCGACGGGCGGGTGACCCGCCTCTCGCCCTACCTCACCCACGGCTTCACCAGCGTGCCCGAACTCTTCGAGCAGCTGCCACGGCTGACGCTGGCCGACAAACTGGCGTTCGAGTTCGGCTGGCGCGAGTTCTTCCACCATGTGTGGAGCCGCGAAGGCGATCGCATCCTGTCGGACCTGCGGCCCGGGCTGCCCGGCGTGCACTACGCCGACCGCCTGCC
>JAIXTG010000282.1 GCA_027484285.1 Oxalobacteraceae bacterium
CGCAGCTCGCGCAGCTGCCGCAATCCTTCAGATTCGGGCTGCCAGTGATAAATGAGCAAATCAGCGGGCGCATTCCGCAATTCCGCTGCCAACGCCTCGACTTTGCCGAACGCAATGCAGTCATGCTGTGCGGCTGCCAGCGCCTCCGCCATCAGGGCGCGCTGCTGGGGGTCATTATCGAGGACGGCAATGCGCATGAAGATCGGGAAACAGGCGGGTTGTCGCTTTGTTAATCGGCCAATTAGTTACGACAATTGCGTATTCACAATATTCGGCTTTTGCCGGCATAAGTGTCAACTTTTAAAAAGCAGAAACTTTTGTCGAGGGTCGATGCGATGATCGCTAGTTCCAATGAGGAGAACCCCGTGATTCTTGAACTTGCAGATATCCGCATCCAGCCGGGAAAGCAGGAAGCGTTCGATGCCGCCATCCTTCATGGCGTGCAAACCGTCATTAGCCGGGCCAAAGGTTTCTGCGGCTACAAAATCAATAAAGGCATCGAGTCGCCCGAGCGCTACCTGCTGATGATTTTCTGGGAGACGCTCGAGAACCATACCGTTGACTTCCGCGAGTCTCCCGCATTCCAGGAATGGCGCAGCATCGTCGGCCCGTTTTTCGCGACACCGCCCCAAGTCGAGCATTTCGAGTTGCTGTCCGGTTCCTGATCTTCCGGATCTGGCTGGCCGCGACCGTCTGTATCTGCGGTGTACTACTGCCGCCCGTATGCCCCTGAAGGCATGCGCAATTCATTGCATGATTGATATCCTTTGCCGCTCATGAATTGCATGCGCCGGCACGGGGACTGGTTCGTGCCGACGTCACTTTCCCCGTGTGCGGAGTCGCGATGGAATCCCCGTCAGTCCCAGATCCCAGCCTGCTTGCCTGCTTTTACGAAGGCATTTCCAAGCCGCAGCGCCTTGGCGAAGGCTTGCAGCGCATGGGGCAGCTGCTTGGCTGTGACCGTGTATCGCTGCGGATCTGGGACAGGCGTGGCCAGTGGGGTTGCCGCAGCGATGTGATCCGTCGCGAAGCTGGCTGGGCGCTGGAGATCAACGACAGCGAATTGCCCGAGCAGGCACTGCGCGCGCTGCTGAAAAAATTCGAGCCGGGACAATGGAAACTGGTCGAGCAGCTGCGCCGTGCTGCGCCGCGGCCGGATGGATCGCCCGGAGCATCTGACTGCGGCGGCGAGGCCTTGCTGTGCACGCGCCTGCTGTTGCCGCAAGCCGAGGCGATGCTGGCGCTTGGCCGCAAGTCCAGTGACTGGCATGACGTTCCTGCCTTGCTCGAGCGGGCCAATCCGGCCTGTCGCGCACTGTTGCCCGCGCTGTATCCGATTGCCCGGCTCAGGCAGCTGGGTCAGCAGACAACGATGCTGTCGACCATGCTGAACAGCTTCAGCATGCCGATGATGCTGCTTGACGCCTCGCGGCGTCCGCTGGCGCAAAACGCCGCGGCGGCTTCCCTGTTCCGGATGTCGTCGCACTCGGTTGGCGGCAGGCTTGCGGTGTCCGTATCCGGCGTGCCGGAGTCCCAGTTTTCGGAACTGGTGAGGCGCGCGGTGGCCCGACAGGCCGCAGGCGGAATCATCGGGTTGCAGTCCCGGCCCGGTGCCCACCTGCTCGTACTTCCGCTGGTCATGCGCGGCAGCCCGCAGCCGCAACAGGTAGCTCTCGTGCTTGTCCAGGGAATGAGCAGCGGCGCCGATTCAGTGGAGCGCTTGCTGCAGCATCTGTATGGCTTCACGCCGGCCGAGGCGCGCCTCGCGCAACTGATCCTGGACGGCCAATCGCCCGGCGATGCCGCCAGCGCGTTGCGGGTCAGCGTCGCGACCATACGCACGC
Organism: Oxalobacteraceae bacterium; assembly: GCA_027484285.1. Taxonomy (GTDB): domain Bacteria; phylum Pseudomonadota; class Gammaproteobacteria; order Burkholderiales; family Burkholderiaceae_D; genus Pernthalerella. The sequence continues at coordinate 1,845 of JAIXTG010000282.1, forward strand.
AATTGTCTGCGGTGCTCAAGAAGACCGGCGCCCAGCGCCAGAGCGATCTGGTACGGCGGCTCTCCCCGCTCCTCGTGTTCAACCACGGCGCGGACAGTTACTGACGTACGTCAACCCGGCGGCCACGCCGCTGCCTCAGTCCGTCGCGCCGCCGCCACTCCCGCTAGTACATTGGCTTACGCCAAATGAAGGATGCCGCTGCCTTCCCCCCTCTTTACGATTCATGGGTATTGGCGACGCGCCGGCGTGTGCTACGCCGGTGACTGCCCGTGCCAATCCCGATCAATAAGAAAGAGGAGACCGTCATGACCATTTCCCGCCTCGAAACCGACAAGTCAGATTACCAGCCCGGCGAGACTGCCACCATCACCGCCGGCGGCTTCGTGCCTGGAAGCGAAGTGACTTTCGAGGTCGAGCACGTGACCGATCCCGGCGCGGATGGGATCTATGGCACGTCGGACGACGTGATCGTCGACCTCGGCGGCAAAGGCCATGACCCGTGGACGGTCAAGGATGGCAGCAAGAAAGACCTTGATGGCAAGGTCAATGGCGAGGTCGTGACGAAATGGTTCGTGCATCCGGATGACTCGCTGGGTGCGCGGTTTCTGCTGACGGCGGCGGCCAGTGACGGGTGGGGTGCAACGGCGACCTTCACCGATGCAGGCCCGAATACGGGCGGTACCCCGATTCAGGCTACCGTGAGCGGCTCAACCCCCCTGATATTTGATGCCTATACGACGGCCGGTTCGACCGGTACCGGCATCATCAGCTCCTTCGTGCGGATACAGGCGCCGAAAGACGAAGCATTTGAA
>JAIXTG010000332.1 GCA_027484285.1 Oxalobacteraceae bacterium
CCCGAGAAGCTGCCGATGTGGCGATTGAAGGCCTTGTGCGGCGCCTGCAGGCGGAACGACAGGCCCGCCTTTTCGATCACCTTGTTCCAGCGGCCGATGCCGGCGATCGAATCCTTGATGTAGTCGTCGCGCAGCACTTCATTCAGCGAGTTCAGCAGCGGCACCTCCTTCTCTGCCAGCCGGTCACCCTGGACTTCGAGGATACGGTAGTGCTCTCCCTTGAGCTGGTGGTCGTCGCCGCGCTTGGTCTCCTCGTAGCGGCCTTTCAGGCCCGACGAGTAGAAGGTCGCTGCATTCGATGACTGGTCGGCGCCGAACAGATCGATCGTCACGCTGAAATGGAAGTTCAGATAGCGCTGGATGGTTGGCAGGTCGATCACGCCATGCTTGCGCACCTGCTCCGGATCCTCGATGCCATGCTGCTTCATGATCTCGACCGTGCGCTGGATCGTGCGCGACACGCCCGACTCGCCGACGAACATGTGGTGCGCTTCTTCAGTCAGCATGAAGCGGCAGGTGCGCGACAGCGGATCGAAGCCCGACTCTGCCAGCGCGCACAGCTGGAATTTGCCGTCGCGGTCGGTGAAGTAGGTGAACATGTAGAACGCCAGCCAGTCCGGCGTCTCTTCATTGAACGCTTCGAGGATGCGCGGATTGTCCTGCGATCCGGAATTCCGGTGCAGCAGCGCTTCGGCTTCCTCGCGGCCGTCGCGGCCGAAATACTTGTGCAGCAGGTAGACCATCGCCCACAGGTGACGGCCCTCTTCGACGTTGATCTGGAAAAGATTGCGCAGGTCGTACTGCGACGGCGCGGTCAGGCCGAGATGACGCTGCTGCTCGACCGACGCCGGCTCGGTATCGCCCTGCGTCACGATGATGCGGCGCAGGTTGGCGCGATGCTCGCCAGGGACGTCCTGCCATGCGGCCTCGCCCTTGTGCTCGCCGAAGTTCACCTTGCGCTCGGCCTCTTGCGCAGCAAGGAAGATGCCCCAGCGGTAGTCCGGCATCTTTACATGGCCGAATTGGGCCCAGCCGTCCGGGGTAGTGCTGACCGCGGTGCGCAGGTAGACATCGAAGCCCTGCGCTCCTTCCGGCCCCATCTCTTGCCACCACTGCAGGTAATTCGGCTGCCAGTGTTCGAGTGCGCGCTGCAGTGCCCGGTCTTCAGACAGGTTCACATTGTTGGGGATCTTGTCGCTGTAATTAATGCTGCTCATGTCATCTCCTCTCGATGGCCAGCCCGTGTATCAGGGGTCGGAAATTCTCGGTTTCTCTTGTGGTAATTCGTTTCGATCAGACGCGGTTGAAGTCGAATTTCGATTTGTTGCCGCTGCCGTAGACCTTCAGCGCGCCCAGCTCGCCGACGGCGTTCGGGCGAATGAAGATCCAGTTCTGCCATGCGGACAGCCGGCCAAAAACGCGGGTGACCATGTTCTCCGGCCCGTTGAAGCGCAGGTTGGCCTCCATGCCGGTCAGCGCGTCGGGCGACATGCTGGCGCGCTCTTCCAGCGCAAGGCGGATCTCGTCGGCCCAGTCGATATCATCCGGGTTGGCCGTGACCAGCCCGAGCGTCATCGCGGCATCGGCATCCAGCGGTTCGCCCGCCTTCGCCCTCAGCCCGGCCAGCTGGCCTGCATCATCGTAGAAGCGGCGCGCAAGCCGGGACTGGCCGGTCACCATCGGCAAGGGGCCGAAGTTCATTGCCGACAGCGTCAGCGCCGGTGCCTTCTCCGGCGTGTCCGGCAGGGCCAGCATGTAGCTGCGGTCGGCAGCGAAAGCGAGTTCGGCTAGCGTGCCGGCGAAGCACGAGCCTTCATCAACCAGTGCAAACAGGCTGCGCGAGGACACATCGATGCGCGCCAGCGTGCGCCGGATCATGCCGATGGTCTCGCGTACCAGCCAGTGCGACTGGTGCGCATCGAGCACTGCATCGCAGGCAAGCACTGCGTTCGCGTCGCCGGCGGTCTTCAGCAGCCAGGTGCCGATGTCGGTTTCATTGGTGCGCAGGTGCAGGATGGCGTCATCAAGTTCGCGCGCCATCTGCAGCGGCCACCACTGGGCGCCCGCAGTCTCGATGCCGGCGATGTCGGACGGCTGCGCCGTCGTCGGCGCGTTGACGGTCAGCGTGGCGGTGCGGGCAACGCGGTCGATGGCAATGGTCACATAACCGTAGCGGACGCCATCGGCCACGAACTCGCGCTGCAACGGGGTCAGCTTCACTCCCTGCGCCTGTGCCGGCCGGTCGCTGGCCTCGGCCAGCTGCAGCGCGCGCTCGCGCACTGCCTGCACAAACTGCGCGGGCTTCGCAATCTCGTCCACCAGCCGCCAGTCCTTCGCGCGCTGGCCGCGGACGCCTTCGGAGGTGGTGCAGAAAATGTCGGCATGGTCGTGCCGTACCTTGCGCTTGTCGGTAAGGCGGGTCAGTCCGCCGGTGCCGGGCAGCACGCCCAGCAAGGGGACTTCCGGCAGGCTGACCGACGACGAGCGGTCATCGACGAGCAGGATCTCGTCGCAGGCAGCCGCCAGCTCGTAGCCGCCGCCGGCGCAGGCGCCGTTCACTGCCGCCAGGAACTTCAGGCCCGAATGGCGGCTGGAGTCTTCCAGGCCGTTGCGCGTTTCGTTCGTGAATTTGCAGAAGTTGACTTTCCACGCATGGGTGGACAGCCCGAGCATGAAGATGTTTGCACCCGAGCAGAAAATGCGATCGCGGCCGCTGGTGACCACGACCGTGCGCACTTCCGGATGCTCGAAGCGGATGCGCTGCACCGCGTCGTGCAGCTCGATGTCGACCCCGAGATCGTAGGAATTGAGCTTGAGCTTGTAGCCCTCGCGCAGGCCGCCGTCCTCGTC
>JAIXTG010000119.1 GCA_027484285.1 Oxalobacteraceae bacterium
TGCGCCGGGGTCAGCCAGCCGAAGGTCCCGACCGCGCCCTGGTAGACGTAGGGCAGCACTGCATACGCGCCGCCAAAGGTCAGCAGCGCGGCCTTGGTGAAGAACCAGCCCATTTGCACTAGCGGATTGCGCCAGCCGAACAGCAGGTTGAGCAGCAACAGCATTGCAGCACCGATGGCGATGCCGAGCGCGGCAGTGCGCCACAGCCGCGTCCAGCCGAAGCGCGCGTGTTCGGGCGGCGGCGTATGGTCGTCGATCAATGAGGGGCCGCCGCTGGCATGGCTGGCGGCGTGGCCGCCGCCCGGCCTGAAAAATTGCGGCGCAAGCCAGCCGCCGAACAGGCCGATGCCTGCAACGAGTCCCACCACTGCGGGAAAGGGCACATGCAGCAGCGCAATCAAGGCGAAGGAAAGCAGCGCAATCGCGACCAGCCAGCGGTTCTTCAGGCTGCGAGTGCCGATGCGCCAGGCCGCAGCCACCACGATTGCGACGACGGCCGGTTTGATGCCGTACAGGATGCCGGCGATGACCGGCAGGTCACCGAACGCGAGATAGGTCCATGACAGCCCGATCAGGATCAGCAGCGAGGGCAGCACGAACAGTGCGCCGGCCATCAGGCCGCCAGCGGTGCGGTGCATCAGCCAGCCGATGTAAGTCGCCAGCTGCATTGCTTCCGGCCCGGGCAGCAGCATGCAGTAGTTCAGTGCATGCAGGAAGCGCTGCTCGGAAATCCAGCGTTTTTTGTCGACCAGGTCGGCATGCATCAGGGCGATCTGCCCGCCGGGACCGCCGAAGCTGATGAAGCCCAGCTTCAGCCAGTACCAGAACGCTTCGCGCAGCGAAACGGCAGCGGGTGCGGCAGGCCCCGCCGCTGCTTGCGCGCCCGCCATTACATGTTCGGGTAGTTGGGGCCGCCACCGCCCTCGGGCGTGACCCAGACGATGTTCTGGGTCGGGTCCTTGATGTCGCAGGTCTTGCAGTGCACACAGTTCTGCGCGTTGATCTGCAGGCGCTGGCCATCGCCGTCGCCGACATATTCATACACGCCGGCCGGGCAATAGCGCTGCTCGGGACCGGCGTATTGCGCAAGGTTCACGTTCACCGGAATGCCGGCATCCCTCAGCGTCAGGTGCGCAGGCTGGTGCTCGTTGTGGTTGGTATTCGAGATGAAGACCGAGGACAGCCGGTCGAAGGTCAGCACATTGTCCGGCTTCGGATAGACGATCGGCTGGAACTCGGACGCCGGCCGCAGGCATTCGTGGTCCGCATGCCGGTGGTGCAGCGTCCACGGCGCCTTGCCGCGGAAGACCAGCTGGTCGATGCCGACCATCAGGGTGCCGAGATACAGGCCCTTGCTCATCCAGGGCTTGAAGTTGCGTGCGACATGGAGTTCCTCATGCAGCCAGGACTGCTCGAATGCCGCCGGATAGGCGGCCAGTTCGTCCTGAGCACGGCCGGCGCCGATGGCTTCGACGGCCGCGTCGGCGGCCAGCATGCCGGTCTTCATTGCCGAATGGCTGCCCTTGATGCGGCTGGCATTCAGGAAGCCGGCATCGCAGCCGACCAGTGCACCGCCCGGGAATACCAGCTTCGGCAGCGACTGCAGGCCGCCGGCCGTGATGGCGCGAGCGCCATAGGACAGCCGCTTTCCGCCCTCGAAGAAGCCGCGGATCGACGGGTGCGTCTTGTAGCGCTGGAATTCCTCGAACGGCGACAGATACGGGTTCTGGTAGGAGAGGCCGACCACATAGCCGACCGCAACCTGGTTGTTTTCAAGATGGTAGAGGAAGGAACCGCCGTAGGTTTCCGTATCCAGCGGCCAGCCTGCGGTGTGGATCACGAGGCCGGGCTGGTGTTTTGCCGGGTCGATTTCCCACAATTCCTTGATGCCGATGCCATAGGTCTGCGGATCGCGGCCGGCATCCAGCCTGAAGCGCGAGATCAGCTGCCTGCCGAGGTGGCCGCGTGCGCCCTCGGCGAACAGGGTGTATTTCGCGCGCAGTTCCATGCCGAGCTGGAATTCGCCGGTCGGTTCGCCGCTCTTGTCGACGCCGAGGTTGCCGGTGGCCACGCCGGTCACGGCACCCTGTGCATCGAACAGGACTTCAGCCGCAGCAAAGCCCGGGAAGATCTCAACGCCGAGCGCCTCGGCTTGCTGGGCCAGCCAGCGCACGACATTGCCGAGCGAAATGATGTAGTTGCCGTGGTTCTTGAAGCAGCCGGGCAGCATCCAGTTCGGCGTGCCCACCGCGCTCTTCTCGGTAAGGAACAGGAAGCGGTCCTCGCTGACCGGCGTGTTCAGCGGCGCGCCGCGCTCTTTCCAGTCGGGGAACAATTCATTGATCGCGATCGGATCCATCACGGCACCCGACAGGATGTGCGCACCCGGCTCGCTGCCTTTTTCCAGCACGCACACGCTGATCTCTTCGCCGCGCGACTCCGCCTGCTGCTTGATGCGAATGGCAGCCGCCAGGCCCGCCGGACCGGCGCCAACGATCAGCACATCGTAGTCCATGGCCTCGCGCGGACCGAATTGTTCGACAAAGTTGGGATTCTGGCTGGGACTGGTCATGGCATGGCCTGTTGTTCTGGTGGCGGGATTGTCACGGATTTCGGGGTCGCGCGCCAGTCGTGCAGGCAGCCGCCTCGCGTGCTTATCGTGTAATGATAAGGGCTGATTTTCGAGGTACGACGACAAAGGGAGGCTTTGTGGGCATTGAAGTGAATTTCAAAGGCAAAGTGGCGCTGGTGACGGGCGCTTCCAGCGGCCTGGGTGCGCGTTTTGCGACCGTGCTGGCCCAGGCGGGCGCAACGGTGGTGCTGGCGGCGCGCCGCACCGAGCGCCTGAAAGAATTGCGTGCGGAAATCGAGGCGGCAGGCGGCGCCGCGCGCATGGTGCAGCTTGATGTGACGGACCATGCCAGCATCAAGTCGGCCATCGCGCATGCCGAAACCGAGGCGGGGCCGATCGATATCCTGGTCAACAACTCCGGCGTGTCGAGCACCGGCAAGCTGGCCGACGTGACGCCGGAGGACTACGACTTCGTGATGGACACCAACACCAAGGGGGCATTTTTCGTCGCGCAGGAAGTCGCGAAGCGGATGATCCTGCGCTCGCGCGCCGAACCGAACCGCCAGTTCAGGATCATCAATATCGCGTCAGTGGCCGGCCTGCGCGTGCTGTCGCAGATCGGCATCTATTGCATGAGCAAGGCGGCGGTGGTGCAGATGACGAAGGCGATGGCGCTGGAATGGGGACGCTACGGCATCAATGTGAATGCCATCTGCCCCGGGTATATCGAGACCGAGATCAACCGCGACTATTTCCGCAGCGAGAGCGGGCAGAAGCTGATCGGCATGCTGCCGCGCAAGCGGGTGGGCCAGCCCGAGGACCTCGACGGCCTGCTGCTGCTGCTGTCGGCCGACGAGTCCCGTTTCATGAATGGCGCGGCAATCACCGCAGATGACGGGATGGCAGCATTCTGATGGCGATTCCCGACAACTACCGGCTGCTCGGCCATACCCGGATTGCGCTGCGCTGGGGCGACATGGATGCGATGGGCCATGTGAACAACACCGTCTATTTCCGCTATCTCGAGCAGGCGCGGATCGAGCTGTTCGAAGCACTCGGCTGTCCGGCCACGCCGGGCGGCATCGGTCCGGTGATCATCAATGCCCATTGCAGTTTCCTGCGGCAATTGCGCTATCCGGGCGATATCGAGGTCAGCTCGTGGGCAGGCGAGCTGGGCCGCTCGAGCTTCCAGACGCTGCACCAGATCCGTCGCCTCGATGCGCCCGAGCTGCTGTATGCGGAGGGCGGCGCGAAGGTGGTCTGGGTCGACCAGCGGGTCGAAAAGTCAATGCCGCTGCCTGCATCGGTCAGGGAACTGCTGCTCGGCGGGGCCGGCTGAATCGCCCTAGGCGAGCTGGCCGCCGAGCAGGCGGTTGACCAGCTCGCTGGAGGTGGCGGCAGCAAACTTTTTCATCAGCCGGGCCCGGTGCATCTCGACCGTTCGCGGCGACAGAGCGAGCTGCTTCGCGATCAGCTTGCTGGTCTTGCCCTCCACCAGCAGCGCAGCGACCTCGCGCTCGCGTGCGGTGAGCTCGGCGGTCACCGGGCGACGGCTCGACAGGTCTTCGAAAGTCCAGATGCCGGCGGCATGCGGGTCATCGCGCGACAGCGCGCGTCCGGTCACATGGCACCAGAACAGCTCGCCGCTGGCGCGCTTCATGATCCGCTCGTCGGAATAGAGCCCTTGCCGGTTCAGGATGGGGGCAATGCGCGCGCCGGTCCGTTCGAACTCGTCGGCGCTCGGATAGAGGACGGACAGCGATTGGCCGTCGAGCGAGGCCGGCGTGTGCCCGAACATGGCGGCAAGCGCCTGGTTGCAGGCCCGTATCGTCCGCTGCTCGGAGACGCACAGGCCGACCGGCGCATGGGCAAAGATCATCTGGAAATCGATGGACTGGGCGTCGGTCATCCGGGCGGGATCGTACTTTTACGGTATTGTCGGCGGGGCGGGTCGCTCTTATTCTTGCCCGCACTGTCCATCGGGCTGGACCAGCCCGCACAGTTTACCTGAGGAGACCCATGAACAAAGTCTATCCGGATGCCGCCAGCGCGCTGGCCGGGATCATCAAGGATGGCCAGACCATCGCCGTCGGCGGGTTCGGCCTGTGCGGCATCCCCGAGGCGCTGATCGCTGCGCTGCGCGACACCGGCGCGAAGGGACTGACCGCCATATCGAACAACGCAGGCGTCGACGGTTTCGGCCTCGGCCTGCTGCTGGCTACCCGCCAGATCCGCAAGATGATTTCGTCCTACGTCGGCGAGAACAAGGAGTTCGAGCGCCAGTACCTTGCCGGTGAACTCGAACTCGATTTCACGCCGCAGGGAACGCTGGCCGAGAAGCTACGTGCCGGCGGCGCCGGCATCCCCGCGTTCTTCACGAAGACCGGCGTCGGCACCATCGTGGCCGACGGCAAGGAAGTGCGGGAGTTCGACGGCGAGCAGTATGTGATGGAACGCTCGCTGGTGGCCGACGTGTCGCTGGTGAA
>JAIXTG010000188.1 GCA_027484285.1 Oxalobacteraceae bacterium
GCACGCTCACGCAGGGCGAGATCGACAGCAATGGTGGCGGCGACGGCGACATCGACAACGTGGCCACGGCCGACAGCAATGAGACGGGCGAGGACAGCGACGATGCGGCGGTGCCGGTTGCCCGCAACCCGAACTTTGCCATCACAAAGGCAGCCACCTTGTACCAGTCAAACGGAACAACGCTGGATAGCGATGGAGAGGCGGATTCAGCCGGTCAGATCATCAAGTACACAATCACGATGCAGAACACCGGCAATGTTTCGCTCACTGGCGTGACGATTGCGGATCCTTACGCAGACAGTACTCCAGTCTTCTCGTCAGGTGATGCCAACAGTGACGGCAAGCTGAGTATTGGCGAGACTTGGACCTACACAGCCCAGCACACAGTCACGCAGGCCGAGCTCGACAATAACGGCGGTGGTGACGGCAAGCTGGACAATACGGCTATCGGCGATACTGCCGAGACGGCTTCGAAGTCTGCATCGGCAAGCATCGATATTTATGAAGTACCCGCCGGTGGCCTGATCGCTCCCACCAACACCTCTCCCCTGCAGTACATCAAGGGTCCGGCCTTCTACGATACCTTCCAGGAGTACTACGAGAGCTCGCCTGGCGCGAACAACGGAGTGGTCCAGTACGGCGTCAAGGGCGGCAACATCAATCAGACCAACCCCGGTGTCTTCTTCTACTTCACCGGCGCCTCGGGGCAATTGGTGTCCAGCGGGACCGGGACGATGAGTATTGTCGTTGACCAGACCGTCACCACCACGGATACGCTCTCCGCAGGCAAGACGGCACAGAATTATTCGTTCCTTCCGACGTTCCAGAATATCGCTTTGTACAGGGTGAATGACCTGAACGCGAACGGCATGGTCGATGGCGCGGATACGCTTTCCTCGGTCAGGATCAGAGCAGGCAATGTGACCTTCGGGACAGGGTCGGACCACGGCGACATCACGGTGTCGTTCAATGGCGGTGCGGCCGGCACCATGTACGTTCTCTCGGTCAAATACAGCACGGGAACAGTGGTCGGGCAACCCGGCGCAACCCTACCCACTTTCGACTACACCTACGCGACAAAGCTGGGAAGTTCGGGGACGGTGCTCGAGTCCGGCGAGCTGTCCATGGCAGCCAAGTCTGCAATGATGCTCGACGGCGAAGCCGGCGACGGGGCCCGGTCCGTCAGCAAATCCCAAGTAAACCAGGTGCTGAAGCAGGCGATGGCTTACTGGGAGGGCCAGGGCATCTCCGATGAGCAGGTGGCGATGCTGAAGGACGCTTCCGTCGAGATCTCGAACATCGGTGGCACAGTATTGGCGCAGTCCGACACTAGCCAGCGCATGATCACGATCGATAACGACGGCGCCGGCCACGGCTGGTCGCTCGGGATCGGCACAGTCGCGCCGGACAAGGTCGACCTGTTCTCGGTGCTGGTTCATGAGATGGGGCATTTGCTGGGCGAATCCGACGAGGAGATGGGCAACCTGCTTGCCGTCGGCGAGCGGACATTGCCGCAGTCGGCCAGCAGCAGCGACTCGCTGCCGCTGCCTGCCTCCATCCTCGGGGTCGTCGGTACCGAGACCGCGCCGACTGAAAACCACTTTGGCTGACACCGGGTCTGACGACCTGGGATGCAGCGCAGCGGAGGCCTGACCAGCCTCCGCTTTTTTAATCTCGTGCAACGACGGCACCGCAGTCGTTGGCATCGCCGCGCCCTTCAATGCGTACGCCACGTACTACGCCGCCCCTCATTTGCTTTGATCCTCGTCTATAGCCGGACGGCATTTGGCCGCTTCTGCGGGCAGTGACTGCCTCTTTCGTTCTCCTTTGTTGTCGGCCGTCCACATCAATGCCCTCTTGGTGTCCGTAGGCAACTTGCCGCCCGTTCACACCAGTGATTAGTATTTTGCAAACAATTCGGGCGCAGGCCATTCCGGCAATGCCCATTCACTGAGGAGACTCCCGATGTCCCAGAACCTGTCCAGCCACGCCCCTTCTGCCAACGGTGCCGCTGCTGCGGAAACTTCGCCCGTGCAGCTCTCGTTGCGCCTGCGCGCCAGCGATCGTTCGGACCGCGCAATCGTTTCGAATGTCAGCGCCGTGCATGCGGGCTCGGGCATGGTGTTCATCGACTTCGGCTTCGTTGAACAGCAGGCGATCGATGAAGTGAGCCGTGCAATGCGCGCCGGATCGCAGCCTTCCGGCAACATCGATGGCCGCCTCGAATGCCGCATCGCGATGGGTGCGGGCGATGTCGCCCAACTGATTCGCCAGTTGCAGCAAATGCTGGCCTCTGCCAGCCGCCAGCCTGCGCCGGCACCGGCCAGGATGGATGACGAGATGGCTCCCGACGGCAGCCTGCAATAAGCGCCTCGCCGCGCAATTCAAAGGGCAGCGACCGCGGGTTGCTGCCCCCACCCACCCAACCCGACACCTTCCATGGCCAATTTTTTCACTGGGCCGTCATCCGGCACCCCGGCGCCCGGAACGCCGCCCGAATTGCGCGCCGTGATTGCCGC
>JAIXTG010000431.1 GCA_027484285.1 Oxalobacteraceae bacterium
ATCGCTGTCTCTGTCGAACCCTTCAGCAATTCCACCGTGGCGGCCTCGGCGAGCAGGGCCAGTGTGCGGCGGCCCAGCCTGCCGTGATCGACCGATCTCAGCGCCGGCACGGCAACCGCGACCGCGATGCTTGCTGCGCCGCCAAGCACCACCAGCACGGGCGGAACCGCCACTGACACAGCGGACCTGTCGTCCGGATTCTGCCCGTTGGCTGTCGCGTGGTGGAACAGGCCCGAGACGATGAATCCGAGCGTGCCCGTGGCGGCAAGGGTGGCGCCCGGGATGGTTGACGCCAGATAGGTAGCCATGCCGGCGGCTCCCCCCAGCACGATGCCGCCGGCTGCCGCCGCCAGCGTGCTGGCGTAGGTGCTGCTACCCAACTGCGAGCGTATCAGGCGGTAACTGCAGTAGCCGGCACTGGCTGCCGACAGGGCGGTCGCGGCAATGCGCAGTGACTCGCCATCGCCATGCGAGAGAGCAACGAAGCAGCCGGCATTCACCATGCGCCCGCCACCCTGCCACAGGTATTCGGCAACCCCGCGCATGGCCCCCAGGGCGGCCCAGTGCGTGGCGCACGACGACGACGCTGCAGTGCCGGCGCTTGACTCGCTCTCGTCATCAGCGTCGGAGGAAGACAGGGACAGGGAATCGAAGTCCGAGCCGGCGATCGAAGTCCGGCCCCCAATACCGGCCTGTTCGCCGTATCCATGCGGCTGCCTGATGCGACTTCCGTCGTCTGGAGGCTCTACCGCGATTCGACTGGCACTGAGCCGGGGCAGACTGACTTCCTGTTCGCTGGAACTGTCGACCGATTCGATGCACGTATCGTCGCCCGATGGATCGGCAGAGGAAACTTCGACGCTAGAGTTCGATGCGGACGGCGAATGCCTGAAACCAAGCGGCAGCATGCAGCGCTCCTGAAGTGGAAAACGCCCGGTAGGTAACCCGCTGCCTGACCTGATTCCTAAATCTGTGCGATTTTTTTTATGTCAGAACGATGACCGTTCGATGACTGCAGAAGCGTCAGGGACCAAAAAAATGCCCTGCCGGCCGGGCAGGGGTTTTTTCAGGCAGCGATGCCGCAAGTGCAGATCAGTCTTCGCGTCGCAGGTGCGGAAAAAGAATGACGTCGCGGATGTTGGGCGAGTCCGTGATGAGCATTGTCAGGCGGTCGATGCCGATGCCGCAGCCGCCGGGCGTGCTCAATCCTGCCCTTCAGCTCCATCGGTATTGACGGTTACCTCGACCCGCCGACGGATCACGGGCTCGGTCCAGCCGTCGCCGCGCGCAACATCATGAATCAGGTCGCGGCACTGGGCATAGCAAGCATAGATGCCCTGCGCGAATTCGGACGCCTGCGCCACGCTCATGCCGCGGTCGCGCAAATGTGCATAGACGGCGTTGCGGCAAGCACTCAGCAGGAAGCGGATGCAGGTTTTGTCGGCGACGGTCCCGGCTTCGGGAAGTTTCGGTCCGGCGCTCGCGCGCACGCAGTCCGAATTCGGCTTCATGATGAATGTCCCGTGCCGCTGCAGCTCGTGCACCGCCAGCGCATTGCCGAAGCCGCGGACCGCATTCGCAATAGCACCCACGACCAGCGGCACGGCCAGTTCATCGAACTTCGATGAGTCGTAGGCGGGCTGCAGCAGTCCCGATATATACCCATTCAGTACAACCGTCGCAACGACGTACGGCACCATGCCCAGCATCGCCACGGCGACGCGTCCTTCGAAAGTCAGCACATGACGGTCCATCGACGGGCCGACGCGCTCGAACGAGGACTTGCAGAGCTTGATAACGGTCGATTCAAGCAGCAGGCCCAGATTGCGCGATGGAAGATGTCCGGCCTGTACGCCGATCCTGCCCGCCACACAGCTACCCGCGATGCCGCCAAGCAGGGTGGTGCCGGCGGCAGTTATCGCTTTTCGCCGATCAATGCTGCTGCGCGCGTGCTCGTCCCGGGCGGGTTCAGGAGACCAGGAGACGGCGGCCGTCAGCAAAGCGCCGGTCGCCAGTCCGGCAATGACGGGGTTGTTGCCGAGCGCGGCAATCAGCGCACCGGAGACCATGCCGAACACTGTGCTGATCGTGACGCCGGCCTGCTGCATCGGCGTGTCATTTCCGAACTGCTTGCTGGCGACCAGATAGGCAAGCCTGCCGCCGGCCGTCATGCCGATCAGGCTGTTCACGGCGCGCAGCGGCATGTCGTCAAGTGCGGCCAGCAGCGAGAACGCGGCCAGCCCGAGCATCCGGCCGGCCGCCTGACCCGTAAAATCGCGCGCGGCGTGACTGAAGCAGGCAGCTACCGCACGGCTCGACAGGGTTGGCTTCGGGGCCTGCACCTCCGGCGCCGCAACAGCGGGTGCAATGGCGGGATCGATATTTACCGCTGCCACGGCGCTCGGGTGGGCAGTGGCCAGCCGAGCAGCACTCACTTCTTCTGCGACAAGCACCGACCGGATGGATCCGTCAGAGAGCGGGTTGCTGCGTGTAGCGGAGTGACGGGCGAGCATGCACGTTCCTTTTGATGAGTGTTCCGAACGAGAGCTAGGTAACCCGCCATCTGGACACAATCCGCCAATCCCTTCGAATTTTTTTGCACATGTTTATGCACCCGCCAGCGCTTTGGTGACCGCAGACGGCATAAAAAAAGCCCCTGCGGTTTTGCAGGGGCTTCGTCGACCGGTCGGGCGCTTTGCTCAGTCTTCGCGACGCAGGTGCGGGAAAAGAATGACGTCGCGGATGTTGGGCGAATCCGTGATCAGCATCATCAGGCGGTCGATGCCGATGCCGCAGCCGCCGGTCGGCGGCAGGCCGTATTCCAGCGCACGGATGTAGTCGGCGTCGTAATACATCGCCTCGTCATCGCCGGCCTGCTTGGCCGCTACCTGCGCCTGGAAGCGTGCGGCCTGGTCTTCGGCGTCGTTCAGCTCGGAGAAGCCGTTGGCGATCTCGCGGCCGGTGATGAACAGCTCGAAGCGCTCGGTGATGCCCGGCACGGTGTCGGAAGCACGCGCCAGCGGCGACACTTCGACCGGATAGTCGATGATGTAGGTCGGCTCCCACAGCTGCGACTCGGCGGTCTCTTCAAACAGCGACAGCTGCAGCGCACCGAGTCCGGAAATCACATGCGGCTCGACACCGAACTTCTTCAGCTCAGCTTTCAGGAAGGCTTCGTCGTGCAGTTGCTCGTTCGTGTAGTGCGGCGCGAACTTGTTGATCGCCTGGACGATGGTCATCCGGTGGAAGGGTTTCGACAGGTCGAGCTCGCGGCCCTGGTAGGTCAGGCTGGCGGTGCCATGGGCATCGATCGCCGCCTGGCGGATCAGCGCCTCGGTGAAGTCCATCAGCCAGCGGTAGTCCACATAGGCGGCATAGAACTCCATCATCGTGAACTCGGGATTGTGCCGCGGCGACACGCCCTCGTTGCGGAAGTTGCGGTTCACCTCGAACACGCGGTCGAAGCCGCCGACCACCAGCCGCTTCAGGTAGAGCTCGGGCGCAATCCGCAGGTACATTTCCATGTCCAGCGCATTGTGGTGGGTGATGAAGGGCTTGGCCGCCGCGCCGCCCGGGATGACATGCAGCATCGGCGTCTCGACTTCCATGAAGCCTTCGCTGTCCATGAAGCGGCGGATCGAGGCGATTGCAGCAGTACGCGCCTTGAAGGTGCGGCGCGTGTCTTCGCTCATGATCAGGTCGACATAGCGCTGGCGATACTTGGTTTCCTGGTCGACCAGGCCATGGAACTTGTCCGGCAGCGGGCGCAGCGACTTGGTCAGCAGGCGCAGTTTGCTGACCTTGATGGTCAGTTCGCCAGTCTTGGTTTTGAACAGCGTGCCCTCGGCAGCGAGGATGTCGCCGATGTCCCAGTGCTTGAACGCGTTGTGGATTTCCTCGCCCACGCCGTCATTCGAGATGTACAGCTGGATGCGGCCGTCGGCGCGCACGCCGGAGGCATCCTGGATGGTGGCGAACGAGGCCTTGCCCATCACGCGCTTCAACATCATGCGCCCGGCGACCACGACGGCGACGTCCTGTGCCTCGAGTGCCTCGCGTTCGGTGTCGTTATGCTGCGCATGCAGGTCGGCCGCCTTGTGCTGCGGGCGGAAGTCGTTCGGGAAAGCGACGCCCTGCGCGCGGATCGCGGCCAGCTTGGCACGACGCTCGGCGATGATCGAGTTCTCGTCCTGCGTTTCCTGCTGCACGCCTTCGTATTTGTCAGTCATCATGTTTTTTCTTTAGAGGTCGGTGCGGCAGCGCTCACACACCCTGCTTCAGCGATGCCGCGATGAAATCGTCGATATCGCCGTCCAGCACCGCTTTGGTATTGCCCGTTTCGAAATTCGTGCGCAGGTCTTTGATGCGCGACTGGTCGAGCACATAAGAACGGATCTGGTGACCCCAGCCGATGTCGGTCTTGGCGTCTTCCAGTTTCTGCTGCTCGCTCATCCGCTTGCGCAGTTCGAGTTCGTACAGGCGCGACTTCAGCATCGCCCAGGCTTCGGCACGGTTGCGGTGCTGCGAGCGGTCGTTCTGGCACTGCACGACGATGCCGCTCGGGATGTGGGTCAGGCGCACCGCGGAGTCGGTCTTGTTGATGTGCTGGCCGCCCGCGCCGGAGGCGCGATAGGTATCAACCCGCACGTCGGCCGGGTTGACGTCGATCTCGATCGACTCATCCACCTCCGGATACACGAACAGGCTGGAGAACGAGGTGTGGCGGCCGCCGGCCGAGTCGAATGGCGATTTGCGCACCAGCCGATGCACGCCGGTCTCGGTGCGCAGGAAGCCGTAGGCATAATCGCCCTCGACCTTGATGGTCGCGGTCTTGATGCCGGCGACGTCGCCGTCGGACTGTTCGAGGATCTCGGTCTTGAAACCCTTGCGTTCGCAGTAGCGCAGGTACTGGCGCAGCAGCATCGACGCCCAGTCCTGTGCCTCGGTACCGCCGGCGCCGGCCTGGATGTCGATGAAGCAGCTGTTCTTGTCCAGCGGGTTCGAGAACATGCGCCGGAATTCCAGCCCTTCGACCTGCTGCTGCAGGGCATGCGCATCGGCTTCCACCGCAACCAGCGTGTCGTCGTCGTTTTCCTCGCGGGCCATCGCCATCAGGTCGGTGGCGTCCTGCAGGCCGCCGTTGATGGCCGTCAGCGATTCAACCACCGCCTCCAGCGATTTCTTCTCGCGGCCGAGATCCTGCGCGCGCTTGGGATCGTCCCAGACGGTCGGATCTTCGAGTTCGGCGTTGACTTGTTCGAGCTTCTCTGACTTCAGATCGAAGTCAAAGATACCTCCGAAGATCTTGCTCGCGCGCGGTAAGGTCGGCGAGCAGGGCGGAGAGGGCGTTCAGGCGTTCGGCTTCCATGGATTCGGGCTTCCTGCAAAAGCCCGGGATTATACCGTAGCAGTCGGCAGGCGGCCGCCC
>JAIXTG010000220.1 GCA_027484285.1 Oxalobacteraceae bacterium
AAGCCCCACGAAACCTCACGCTGGCAGCGCTTGCGCTGTGCGTCACCCGGGCATTTGCTGCCGAACCTGCCGGTGCGGGCTTCGTCACCGACTCCAGCGGCAATCCGGTGGTCAGCAGCAGCAATGCCTGCTGGCGTACCAGTTCATGGACCCCGGGCATGGCCCGCGGATGCCTGCCCGGCACGCAGGCAGCGAGCGGGACGCCGGTGGCGCCTTCAGCGAGCACTTCGACGTCAAGCCAGCCTCCGGAAGCCAGCTCCGGTCCGCCGGTCGGCGCCAGCGATGCCGGGTCGGGCAGCGTTCCTGAAACGAGCGGTGGACTGGTGGACTCCAGTGGCCAGCCGGTACGTACCAGCTATGGCGACTGCTGGGGCACTGCATTTTCCCGTGCCGATCCGGCCTGCGCGGCTTCAGCCGGCGCTTCGGCCGCCAGCACGGCAGCTACCGCTGCCACCGCTGCTGCGGCTGTCCCCAGCAGCCCTCCGGAGGTGAGCCCCGGACCGCTGGTTGGTGCGAGTGACGCCGGCTCGGGCAGCGCTCCGGAGACGAGCGGCGGCCTGGTGGACTCCAGTGGTCAGCCGGTACGCACCAGCTTCGGCGACTGCTGGGGCACGACGTTTTCTCCCGCCGATCCGGCGTGCGGAGCTTCAGGGGGCATGTCGGCCGCCGCTACCGCAGCAACCGCAGCTACTACTGCCACCGCTGCAGCTGCCGCCAGCCGTCCTCCTGAAGTAAGCCCCGGGCCGCTGGTCGGCGCCAGCGACGCCGGGTCTGGCAGCGTTCCTGAAACGAGCGGTGGACTGGTGGACTCCAGTGGCCAGCCGGTGCGCACCAGCTTCGGCGACTGCTGGGGAACCGGCTTTTCCAGACCGGATTCCTCGTGCGGCATCGCCGCTGGCGGCGCTGCAGTAGCGGGCGCTGCAGCAACCTCGGGAGCCGCGATGAAACCGTCTGCCGCTTCGGGTTCGCGGAGTGCACTTGCTGCTCCGGCCGGCGGCAACGGGAAAGCCGGCGCATTTGCCCCCGCTACTGCACGTGGCAACCCGGGCTATGTGGTTGATTCAAACGGTGTCGTCGTGCGCAGCAGCCAGGGCGAATGCTGGCGTACCGGAAGCTGGAGCCCTGCGCTGGCCAATGTGGTCGGCTGCGACGGCGTGCTGGCCAGGGCCGAGCCGGTTCCTGCGCCTGCGCCCAGTCCGCGGCCCGAGCCGGTTCCGCCCGCAGCGACCGAGCCACCCCCACCGGAACCGGCGACCGGCAGCGAGCTGCAGGCGGCTCCCGATCTGCCCGTGCCGCCGACACCGCCCGTACCTGCACCGACGGCTCCCTCGGCGTCCGCAGCCCCGCCAGCGCCCAGCGAGCCGTTGCCCCCGGCAGCGGCCGTTCCGACTCCGCCGACGCCCCCGTCGGCCGCGCCGTCAGACCTCGCCCCGCCGCGCGCGGCACCCGACCGGGCGGACGCAGCACCCGATCGCGAGCCGGCGCCGGAAGAGCCCAGAACCGAAAAAGTCACACTGGCTACCGACGCCTATTTCGATTTCGACAAGGCAGTGCTCAAGGCCGAAGGCCAACGCAAGCTGGATGAACTGGCGTCACGCTTGCTGAAGACAAAACTGGAAGTCGTGGTCGCGACCGGCCACACAGACTGGACCGGCCCGGACAGTTACAACAAAAAACTGTCGCAACGCCGCGCACAGGCGGTCAAAGAGTACTTGGCCAGTAAGGGTGTTCCTGCCGACCGCATCTTCACCGAAGGAAAAGGCGAGCAACAGCCGGTAGCCACCAACAAAACCCGAGAAGGCCGCGCGCAAAACAGACGCGTGGAAGTTGAAGTCGTCGGCACTCGCCCGCTCGAGCAACGCTGAGCCCTCCCCCTCCTCCAAACACGACACACCTCCTGCCGCGGTGGCATCACCGCGGCAGGACGGTTAGTACCATTGCAACTTCGCAACAAACTGACCGTTAATTCTAAAAAATGACTGCGTGTTGCATTGCACCGCGGACAGTTTTTGCTTGTAAAATAATGCCTTGTTGGCATTGCGTTGGCGCAAGCGAATGCTTACTGGCTGTCGCCAGCTGCCGCGCTCCTCGTAAACCCATCCGGAAGAACAACATGAAACTCAATATGCGCAATGCAAGCGTACTGATCGCTGCAATGACCGTCAGCTCTGCCGTGTTCGCCGCAGACACTGCTGAAAAACAAGGCTATGTGGTCGACAGCGCCAAGGAAGTGGTTCGCAGCGGTTTCGGCCTGTGCTGGAGAACCGGCTTCTGGTCGCCCGCCGATGCAATCGAGGGTTGCGATGGCGACCTCGCGTCCAAGCCTGAAGCGGCTGCCAGCGAGCCGGCTCCGGCCCCCCAGGCCGCTGCTGCTCCGGCACCGGCCGCTGCTGCCGCAGCCGCACCGGCTCCTGCACCCGTCCCGGCACCTGCCGCAGCCGCCCCGACTTCTGAAAAAATCAGCTACGCCGCCGATGCCTTCTTCGACTTCGACAAGTCGGTGCTGAAGCCTGAAGGCAAAGCCAAGCTGGAAGATCTGGTCTCCAAGCTGCAGGGCACCGACCTCGAAGTCATCGTCGCTACCGGCCACACTGACGCGACAGGCACCGATGCATACAACATGAAGCTGTCGATGCGTCGCGCCAACGCGGTGAAAGCCTTCCTCGTCTCCAAGGGCATTCCGGAATCGCGCGTATTCACCGAAGGCAAGGGTGAGCGACAGCCGGTCGCTGACAACAAGTCCCGCCAGGGACGCGCGCAGAACCGCCGCGTCGAAGTGGAAGTGGTCGGCGCCCGCGCCAAGTAACACACTGGCACTGACGCTTCCCCTTTGGGGGGATGGACAAAAAAGCCGCCTGCGGGCGGCTTTTTTCTTGGCGGCCTGCAGCAGAAATGAGAGCCCCTGTCAGGGGTGGCGCTGCGCCTACTCGGTTTCCGATATCATCACGCCCATGAATGCCGATCCTCAGGAACTACAAAAATTCAGCGACCTCGCCCACCGGTGGTGGGATCCCACATCCGAATTCCGTCCGCTGCACGAAATCAATCCGCTGCGCCTTGAATGGATCAACGGTCTGGTGCCGCTGGCCGGCAAGCGAGTAGCCGACATTGGCTGCGGCGGCGGCATCCTCGCTGAAGCCATTGCACGCAAAGGGGCGACCGTCACTGGCATCGACCTGTCGGAAAAGGCGCTCAAGGTGGCTGACCTGCACAGTCTCGAGTCCGGTGTGGCCGTACGCTACGAGCTGACTTCGGCCGAAGACCTGGCCGCGCGCGAACCTGCCCAGTACGATGTGGTGACCTGCATGGAAATGCTCGAACATGTGCCCGACCCTGCGGCCGTCGTTCGGGCCTGTGCAACCCTGACCAAGCCCGGTGGTCACCTGTTCTTTTCCACCCTGAACCGCAATCCGAAGTCCTATCTGTTCGCGATCATTGGCGCGGAGTATGTGCTGCGAATGCTGCCGCGCGGTACCCACGACTATGCGAAGTTCATCAAACCGGCCGAACTGACCCAGTTCTGCCGCGATGCCGGACTCGAAGTCGATGCCATCAAGGGCATGACCTACAACCCGCTGACCAAGGTCTACTCGCTTAACCGCGACACCGACGTCAACTACCTGATCGCCTGCCGCAAGCCTGCGTGAGCAAATACGCCCAATGAGCATCCGACTCCCGACACCCCGGGCGGTACTGTTCGATCTCGACGGTACGCTGGCCGACACC
The DNA here is from genome assembly GCA_027484285.1 of Oxalobacteraceae bacterium. Classification (GTDB taxonomy): domain Bacteria; phylum Pseudomonadota; class Gammaproteobacteria; order Burkholderiales; family Burkholderiaceae_D; genus Pernthalerella. Next base: position 3,727 of record JAIXTG010000220.1, read on the forward strand.
GCACCCGATCTCGCTGCCGCCGTCAACAAACTGCGTACCGATCGCGGCCTAGCGCCCGCGCCATACGAGCAGCTGCGGCCGCTGGCCTCTGCCGGCGCGCGCGGACTGATCGGTGTCGCGTTCGGCCTGACGCCGACGGACGAGGGCTATGAGGCGCTGCGCACCGAATTCCTGTCCAACTATGCGGCCAGCATCGCCGAAGGAACGACACTGTTCGACGGCGTCGATACGCTGCTGAAGAAGATTGAGTCGCTGCGCATCCAGTGGGGCGTGGTGACCAACAAGCCCGCACGCTACACCGATGCCCTGCTGCCACTGATCGGACTTCAGCATGCGGCCTGCTCGATTTCCGGCGATACCACTGCGCATGCCAAGCCGCATCCGGAACCGCTGCTCGAAGCCGCGCGGCGCTTGCGTGTCAGTCCGGAAGCCTGCTGGTACGTCGGCGATGACCTGCGTGACATCCAGGCCGGCAACGCGGCTGGGATGGTCACGATTGCAGCAGGATGGGGTTACTGCGGCCATAGCGAGCCGCAACACTGGCAGGCCGATTGCATCGCCAATCAGCCTTCCGCCCTCCTCGCGCTGCTGACGCAGGCTTGAATTCCGACGCTGCGCCTCCAGCTATTGGTCTACAATGCGAAGTCTGTTTGGGGGCGACCTGGTTTCGACAGGGGTTGCAAAGCAGCGCAGGGCATGCCGAGGACTGGTGACCTCGTTAATCCAGCCGGAAATGCTTAAATGCAAACGATGAATCTTACGCTCTCGCAGCGTAAACCCCTAAGAACTTAATAACTTCTTAGCTCTACACCGTCTTGTCGCTGGGGCGGGCTGGCAACAGCAGTAGAGTCATTCACAGCGAATCGCGTCATGTCGGGTTACTTGGCATGGCGTTAAACCAAGGTGACTCGCCTGGTTGCAGCGTGTGCGTTCGCGTCAATCAGGTCAAAACCAAAAGACGACACTACGCATGTAGAACTGTCTGTAGAGTACTTCTGGACGCGGGTTCGATTCCCGCCGCCTCCACCA
>JAIXTG010000330.1 GCA_027484285.1 Oxalobacteraceae bacterium
AGCTCGGCCGCCTGCACGGGCAGCACGCTGGCAGCCAGCAGCGACAGGGCGAGGATGATTTTCTTGAAATGCATGAGTTTTCTCCCTTCTTGTTCAAGTGGGCGAAGCTTAAATTTGCAGAAACCTCAAGGGAACGAATATGTTTGTACTTCCATATGCATTTTTTGTTTGATGCTGCCGGCGGCGGGCGGATGCCTGCCAGCGCCTACAATTTGCACCCGGGCGGCTGCTGGGCGGCCCGGCAACGACATTACGGAGACAGGCATGACAGATTTCACCTCGGGGCTGGAGCGCAGCCAGGTCAACTTTGCACCGCTGACGCCGCTGGATTTCATCGCGCGCGCGTCCGAGGTCTATGGCGATCGCCTGGCGGTCGTGCATGGTCCGGTGCGGCGAACCTGGGCCGAGACCTACCGGCGCACGCGCCGGCTGGCCAGCGCGCTGGGCCAGCTGGGCATAGGCAGGGACGATACCGTCGCGGTGCTGCTGCCGAATATTCCCGAGATGGTTGAAGCGCACTTCGGCGTGCCGATGGCGGGCGCGGTGCTGAACACGCTGAACACCCGGCTCGATGCGCCGTCGCTGCTGTACATGCTCCGGCATGGCGAGGCGAAAGCACTGATCGCCGATACCGAATACCTGCCGCTGGTCGGCCAGCTGCAGCAGGAGCTGCCCGGGCTGCGCGTGATCGGCGTGAAGGACGTCGGCGCCGACACGCCGGCGGTGCCGGCCGGCTGGCTAAATTACGAAGCGCTGCTGGCCGGCGGCGACCCGGAATTCGACTGGCAGCCGCCGGCCGACGAATGGGATGCGATCGCGCTGAACTACACCTCGGGCACCACCGGCGATCCGAAAGGCGTGGTCTACCACCATCGCGGCGCGGCGCTGAATGCGATCTCGAACATACTTGAATGGGACATGCCCAAGCATGCGGTCTACCTGTGGACGCTGCCGATGTTCCACTGCAATGGCTGGTGCTTCCCGTGGACGCTGGCCGCGCGCGCCGGCGTGAATGTCTGCCTGCGCAAATTCGATGCGCAGCAGGTGCTTGAACTGATCGCAAGGGAAAAAGTCAGCCACTATTGCGGCGCGCCGATCGTGCAGAGCGCCCTGGCAAATGCACCCGCCGAATGGCGTGCGGGCATCGGCCACAAGGTGTCGACCATGGTCGCCGCTGCGCCGCCGTCATCGGCGATGCTGGCGCAGATGGCTGAGATGGGCTTCGACATCACCCATGTGTACGGCCTGACCGAGGTCTACGGCCCGGCGACGGTGTGTGCAAAACAGGAGGACTGGGCCGCGCTGCCGCTGGGCGAGCAGGCGCAGCTGAATGCGCGGCAGGGCGTGCGCTACCACCTGCAGAGGTCGGTGGCCGTGATGGATCCGGAAACCCTGCAGCCGGTGCCGGCCGATGGCGAGACGCTCGGCGAGATCATGTTCCGCGGGAATATCTGCATGAAGGGTTACCTGAAAAACCCGCGGGCGACCGAGGAAGCCTTCAGGGGCGGCTGGTTCCACACCGGCGACCTGGCGGTAATGAATCCGGACGGCTACCTGCGCATCAAGGACCGGAGCAAGGACATCATCATCTCCGGCGGGGAGAACATTTCCAGCATCGAGATCGAGGATGCGCTGTACCAGCATCCGGCCGTGCTGGCGGCCGCGGTGGTGGCGGCGCCGGATCCGAAATGGGGCGAAGTGCCGTGCGCCTTCATCGAGACGCGCAAGGATGTCGAGCTGACGAAGGAAGAAGTAATCGCGCACTGCCGCAAGCTCCTGGCCGGCTTCAAGGTGCCGAAGGTCGTGGTGTTCAGGGAGCTGCCGAAGACCTCGACCGGCAAGATACAGAAGTTCATGCTGCGCGAGGAGGCCGGGTCGGCCAGCGCGATCGACCCGGGCTGAGCGCCGCAGCCGGCTATTTCTTTGCCGGCGCGTGCATGATGGCCGCTGCGCCCATCGCTTCCGACGTCAGCTTCGCCCATTTGTCGAACTCGTCTTTCGTCGGGGGCGCTGCCGGCGGAACGCTTTTCTCGAGCGCGGCCTTGAATTGCTTCTCGGTCGGCTTCTCGGGCAGCATCGCAAAGAAACCGGCGCGCCACGCGTTGCAGGCGGCCGCCTCGCGCACCAGCTTGTCCTTGTTGCCGGGCCAGCCCTGGCGCAGTTCGACCAGCAGCGCGTCACGGCGCGATTTCAGTTCTGCCAGCGCAGGCCGGGTACCGCTGCGCAGGCCGACCCGCGTGCTGTAGATCTCGGCAAACAGGCCGGCGACCTCCACCATCAGTTCGCCGAACTGCGGCGAAGGCACGGTCAGCGATGAGTGGAGCATCGACACGGCCGAGCAGCGCAGCGCAGCCGTTTCATGTGCGCCATCCGCTGCGCGCGCCACCGGCAGCAGCGCGACGGCAAGTACCAGTGAAAGCGACAGGCGGCGCATGGCGTCAGCGGTTGACCAGGCGTGCCGGCACCGAGAGGGTCAGCAGCGCGCCGACCACCATGCCGCAGGCCAGCATGTACACGCCGGTGTCGGTCGATCCGGTCGCATCCTTCAGCCAGCCCACCGCATACGGGCTGACGAAGCCGGACAGGTTGCCGAGCGAATTGATCAGCGCAATTCCGGCCGCCGCGCCGGTACCGGCGAGGAAAGCGGTCGGCAGGCTCCAGAACAGCGGCAGCGTGGCCATGATGCCGGACAGGCCGATGGTCAGGGCCGCAATCGCCAGCATCGTATCCTGCGAGAAGACGACCGACAGCGCGAGGCCGGCTGCGCCGATCAGCCCGGGAATGGCGACATGCCAGCGCCGCTCGCGCGTGCGGTCCGCGCTTTTCGCGACGACCAGCATGGCGACCACGGACACGCCGTACGGAATCACCGAGATCAGGCCGACATCGAGCGGGTCCTTGTAGCCCATGGCCTTGATGATGGTGGGCAGGAAGAAGGACACGCCGTACAGGCCCATCACATAGCTGAAGTAGATGGCCGCGCACAGCCACACCCGGCCGGATGCCATCACGCGGAGCACCGGCACGTCTTCCTTGTGCTCCTCATCTTTTTCGATGTTCGCGATCAGCAGCGCGCGCTCTTCTTCGCTCAGCCACTTCGCTTGTGCGATGCGGTCCTGAAGCATCAGGATCACGACGACGCCCAGCAGCACCGCCGGCAGGCCTTCGAGCAGGAACATCCACTGCCATCCGCTCCAGCCGTTGTAGCCGTCCATGAATTTCATGATTGCGCCCGACAGCGGGCCGCCGATCACGCCGGCGCCGGCAATGCCGGTCATGAACATCGCAATGATGCGGCCGCGCCGGTGGGCCGGATACCAGTAGGTCAGGTACAGGATGATGCCCGGGAAGAAGCCGGCTTCGGCCACGCCGAGCAGGAAGCGCATCACGTAGAAGGTCATCGGCGTGGTCACGAACATCATGGCCGCCGACAGCAGGCCCCAGGTGATCATGATGCGCCCGATCCAGACGCGCGCGCCGACCTTGTGCAGGATGATGTTGCTCGGCACCTCGAAGAAGAAGTAACCGATGAAGAAGATGCCGGCACCGAGGCCATACACCGTGTCGGAGAATCCGAGCTGGTCCATCATCTGCAGCTTGGCGAAGCCGACGTTGACGCGGTCGAGATAGGCGACGATGTAGCAGATCAGCAGCAGCGGCATCAGCCGCCACGCGACCTTGCGGTATGTCGCTTCCTCGAATCCGTTATCGGCATGGGTTGCAGTCGCAACGGCTTGCATGGCTCTCCTCCGTTTTTGTCGTTGTCGCCCTTGTGGGGCGTGCGGCGATTGTAGCCCAGCCCATTGCCGGCACAGGCTTTCGGACAGCCAAAGGGTGGGTTTGCCCTATAATCCGGAGCCTGTTTATTCCACCCAGACCCCCCCGGAATCCCATGCGAGTCTTCAATTTCAGCGCCGGCCCGGCCGCCTTGCCCGAAACCGTGCTGCAGCGCGCCGCCGAAGAGATGCTCGACTGGCATGGCAGCGGCATGGGCGTAATGGAGATGAGCCACCGGGGACCGGAGTTCACGTCGATCGCTGAGAAGGCCGAGGCGGATTTCCGGACGCTGCTCGGCGTGCCGGACAATTACCGCGTGCTGTTCCTGCAGGGCGGGGCGCTGGCGATGAATGCGCTGATACCGATGAACCTGCTCGGCACGAAAACCTCGGCCGACTATGTGAACACCGGCGAGTGGTCGAAGAAGTCGATCGAGGAGGCGCGCAAGTACTGCCGCGCGAACGTGATCGCCTCGTCGGAAGATCGCAAGTTCACCTATGTGCCGCCGCAGTCCGCATGGACGCCGGACCCGGACGCCGCCTACCTGCATATCTGCACCAACGAAACCATCGGCGGTGTCGAATATTTCTGGGTGCCCGAGTCGGGCGACGTGCCGCTGGTGGCCGACATGTCGTCCCATATCCTGTCGCGGCCGATCGATGTATCGAAGTACGGCGTGATCTATGGCGGCGCGCAGAAGAACATCGGCCCGGCCGGCCTGACCTTCGTGATCGTGCGCGACGACCTGCTCGAGCGCGCACTGCCGGTGACGCCGTCGGTCTTCCACTGGAAGGCGCAGGCGGCAGCCGGCTCGATGCTGAACACGCCGCCGACCTATTCGATCTACATCGCCGGCCTGGTGTTCGAATGGCTGCTCGCGCAGGGCGGACTGGCAGCGGTCGAGCGCAGCAATGTCGCGAAGGCGACGCTGCTGTACGACTGCCTCGACACCAGCGAGCTCTTCTTCAATCCGATCGACAAGGCCTGCCGTTCACGGATGAACGTCCCGTTCTTCCTGCGCGACGAAAGTCTGAACGATGCGTTCCTGCAAGGCGCGCAGGCGAACGGGCTGGTCCAGCTGAAGGGCCACCGGGTCGTCGGCGGCATGCGGGCATCGATCTATAACGCGATGCCGGTCGAAGGCGTGCAGGCGCTGGTCGATTACATGAAGGAATTCGAGCGTTCCCGCGGCTGAGCCCGGCGCCGATTCTCCCGCCCGGCGGAATTTAATCCGTCCGGCCCCAGTCCAATCCGGAACCATTGCCCGTCGCCATGCACGAGGCGACGGCCTGTCCTCGCGAAAAATTCCGGAGCGAACATGCAATCAGCCTTTACGCACGCATCGTCCACCGAATCCGAACCCAGCCTGCATGAGCGCCAGCGACGTGAAGTGCTGCAACTGCTGGAACCGGCCGGGAGAAGGCCAGTGGCCGAGCTTGCCGAAATGTCCGACGCCGAGCGCTGCAAGTGGCTCTTCTGGAATCTTCAGGAAAACCTCGACGAGATCCGGCTGATGGAGCCGACCCTGCAGGCACGCGTGACCAGCACGCAATTCACGGTGGTGGACGGCTCTGCACTGTCGGGCCATGGCGCGATGGAGAAACGTCTCGACCTTGCGTGCAAGTGGACGCTTGAACTCAGTTATCCCGGCTATCCGGAAGAGATTACCCACTCGATGGGCGACGGCTGGGTGAATCTGGTGGTTGCCGAGCAGGCGCCGGCCTACCTGACGCTCGCCGGCGGACAGAAGGCCTATCTCGATGCCGACCACAGCAGCTACCCGAACCAGCTGTATCTCGAGGGCTGGGTGACGAACGGCGTCTGGCAGGAAATGCGCCAGCACCTGTCGAACCCCAATCCCACCTGCCGCACCGATGTCGTCCTGCTCGACAATGTGCTGTTCCCGGTCAGGAGCGGCTTCGATTTCGTGCAGGGTCCGCCAGGCGCGATCGGCGTGGTGAATATGGAGTTTCGTGCTTTCTCGCATCCCACCGAGCGGCGCATGGGGCGCCGCAACGAGCCGCGGCGTCGCGGCTGAGCCGAGGGGAGGTCGCTTGTCCCTGCATCGCGCACCCGTACCGTCGCCCGACGACGAGCCTTTCGAGGATGACGTGCCGCAACCGGTACCGCAGGAGGATCCGGTGCCGGATCCGAATCCCGAACAGGCCTGACCCGCTTATTCGCGCTCGCGCAGCCGCTGCACCCGGCGCAGGTACCAGACCAGCGCCACCGCAACCAGCGCGAGGCTGACACTGTTGCCGAGCCAGAAACCGGCCGCGCCGCGCAGCATCTCGGGCGTGCCGCCGAGGACGTCGAAGCCCAGCAGGTAGCCGCCGCCCAGCCCGAAACCCCAGAGGGCCACTGCATACATCAGGGTCGGCACGGTCGCCACCTTGTAGGCGCGCAGTACGAAGGCAGTACCCACCTGGACCGAATCGAACAGCTGGTAGAACGCGATGAAGAAAAACAGCGGCATGGCGGCGGCGGCGACCGAAGCGTCCGGCGTGTACAGGCCGATGATCTGCTCGCGCGCCAGCCAGACGATGGCCCCGACGGCCACCGCCAGCGCCGTGCCGAGCTTCACGCCCGCATCGCCGGCGTGGCGGGCGGCCTGCAGGCGTCCGGCACCGATCTCTTGCGCGACCAGCGTGCCGGTGGCGCTCGCAATTGAAAGCGGCAGCATGTAGAGCACCGTGCCGAAGTTGGCCGTCACCTGATGCGCGGCCAGCGTCTCGCTGCCGAGGCGGGCGATGAACAGCGCCATGAAGGTGAATGCAGTCACCTCGATCAGGTAGGACAGCCCCATCGGCACGCCCAGCTTCAGCAGGGCGGCCTGTGCCGGCCATGACGGGCCGGCGAGGCCGCGCCCGAAGATTGCGAACTGCCGGTAGGATGCGCCGCGCCGGACGATGAGCCAGCCGGCCAGCAATGCCAGCCACGCGGTGATGCCGGTCGCAATCGCACAGCCCGGCGTGCCGAGCGCTGGCAGGCCGAGGCCGCCGAAGATGAACAGCGCATTCAGCGGGATCTTCAGCAGCAGCGCACACAGCTGGATTGCCATCACCATGCGCGGCCGGCCGATGGCGGTATTCAGCGAGGCATACACGCGAAAGCCGAGCGTGGCCGGCAGGGCCAGCGCCAGCAGCGCCAGGTATTCGCGCACCTTGTCGCCCAGCGCGGGCGGCGCGTCGGCGATGCCCAGCAGGAAATCAGGAAACAGCAGCAGCACGCTGCCCACGACGGAAAGAAAGATCGCCAGCCAGACACCCTGCCGGACTTCGCTGCCGATCGCCTCGAATTTCCGTGCGCCGAACAACTGGCCAATGACGGGCGAGAGTGCCTGCATCACGCCCGAGAGCCCGACGAAAATGCTGACGTACACCGACGCGCCGAGGCCGAGCGCCGCGAGGTCGGTGGCGGAATGGCGGGCCGTCATCATGGTGTCGACCACGCCGTTGGCGATCACGGCCAGTTGCCCGATCAGGATCGGCCAGGCCAGGTGCGCGACGCGCGAGGTAAACGATGGCGCGGCCGGCATCACGCCGGTGCTCATTGCGCCTGCCGGCGGTAGAGCCGGAAGAATTCATGCCGGTCGGCCGCGCGCCGGCCCTGCCACAGCAGTTCGAGATCGCCGCCGACTTCTCTCAGCTGGCCGCGCTTGCGGCGCAAGCCGTCGTCCTGCACCAGCAGGAACTCGCACCGGGCGCTGTTGTCGCGGGCGAACTGCACCCGGCCGAGATAGGCGAATGACGCGCGCTGCGCGGGGCCGACACCATCGGTCTGCACGCAGCGATAGTCGGCCGGAAGGCTGGCGGCGATTTTCTGCGCGACCGGCGCGTAGCTCTGGCCGTAGTTCAGCCACGGCAGCCACAGCGTCATCAGCAGCAGCCAGCACAGCACCAGGCCGCCGGTCGACAGCACTACCGCGCGCCACAGCACCGGCGGACGTCGGCCCAACCGCCATTGCAGCAGCAGGATCCAGCCGATGCTGCTGGCAATCGCGATCAGGAACGGTATCAGGCTGAATTCCGGTTCGAAGCCCGGGGCGAGCCGGAAGGCATTCTTTGCCAGTTGTGCCGGCCAGCCGGTCTGCTTTGCGATCCAGCCCAGCCAGATGAATGCTGCGATTGCCGACAGCGTCATGACGGAGAACCAGTCGATCGCATTAATTGCGCCGCGCTTGAGCGTCGGCAGGCCGAAGGTCGCCAGCACCGCCAGCGGCGGCAGCAATGCCAGCAGCGTGGTGTCCTTGAAGCCGGGGGCGAACAGCGCCAGCAGGCCGAGCAGCAGGATGCCCGCGACCGGCAGCAGCACATGCAGCGTCAGCTGCCCGCGCCATGCCCAGACCGTCCACGCCGCGATCGGCCAGGCCGGCCAGCAGAACCAGACCAGGGTCTTGGCCAGCCATTTGAGGTGGTCGGCGCCCGGCAGCCTGATCTGTTGCAGCGCGGCTGCCAGCCATCGGCCAGCGTCGGCATCAGGGACCAGGGCCTGGCGCGCCAGCAGCCAGACGGCCACCGACAGGAGGGCCACCGGCAGCGAGATCGTCAGCAGCCGGCGCAGTACCGGACGGAATTGCAGCGCGGCCGTTGCAGTGAATGCCAGCAGCAAAGTAGCCGGCAGCAGCCAGTGCTGGCTGAGTGCCAGCAGGCCGAGCACGGCGCCGAGGCCGAGCGCTGCGCGCCGGCCGGGCCGGTCAAACAGCGAAGCCGCGGCATAAAAGGCCACGGCGACCAGCGACACCACCAGCGCCGGCGCGGCGGTCTCGTGGCTGCGCAGCAGCAGGCCGAGGCTGGCGACATAAATCAGCAGCGCTCCATCGGCGAGCGTGCGCCCGTAGTCGAGTGCGGCCGGCTGACCGCCGAAAGCGAGCTTCAGCGGCTGGGCTTCGTTGCGCCGGCCGAGCACGAAGGCAGTGCGCCAGACGGCCAGCGCGCCGATCGCAAAGAACACCAGCGTCGACAGCCGTGCTGCCAGCGCGTCGCCGACAAGGCCGCCGAACAGTTTGACCAGGATCGCGCCGGCCCAGTAGGCGAGCGGCCCTTCATTCGGCATCGCAAGCCCGACGATGTTGGGCGCCAGCCAGTCGGACAAGGCGCCATGCGCCATCGTCCACATGATGCCGAAGCCGGCGGCGTCGTCAGTCTTCCACGGGTCGCGGCGGATGATGCCGGGCAGGATGTACAGCATGCACATCGCTGCCAGCCCCCAGCGCGGCAAGGCATGGGTGGCAGCAGCGGGCAGTCGTACAGGTTTCATCCGGTCGGGGGGAATGTGCGGTAGGGAAGGCTTGCGGTATTTTGCCGCAAGCCCAATAAAAATGCCGCTCTAGGCGGCATTTTCGGGGGCGGCGCTGGAGATCAGCTGGCTGCCTGGGTCTTCGAGCCCACCTTGCCGAACTTCTGGCGGAACTTGTCGACGCGACCGGCGGTATCGACGATCTTGTGCTTGCCAGTGAAGAACGGGTGCGACTCGGACGAAACTTCAACCTTCACCAGCGGATAGTCCTTGCCTTCGAAGTTGATGGTTTCCTTGGTCTGGATCGTCGAACGGGTGATGAATTTGAAGTCGCACGACAGGTCATGGACGACAACTTCACGGTAGTTCGGGTGGATGCCTTCTTTCATTTCATTCTCGCTATCGTTGGGTAGCCAATCGCCACTTCGTCGGTCCGTACGGCCTCTTGACCCGGTTGGCGGTCACTTGCCCGGTTAAGGGAAACGCGGATTGTACATTTGAATCAATGGCTTGGGCAAGTTCGGGCGGGCTGCGGCCTCAGCCGCCGCCGCGACGCATCATGTCGAAGAATTCGACGTTGTTCTTGGTCGCCTTCATCTTGTCGAGGATGAACTCCATCGCCTCGATCTCGTCCATGCCGTACAGCAGTTTGCGCAGGATCCAGACCTTCTGCAGCACATCCGGCTTGATCAGCAATTCCTCGCGGCGGGTGCCGGACTTGTTCAGGTTGATCGCCGGGTACACGCGCTTCTCGGCGAGGCGGCGCTCGAGGTGCACTTCCATGTTGCCGGTGCCCTTGAATTCCTCGTAGATCACGTCATCCATACGGCTGCCGGTCTCGATCAGGGCCGTCGCGATAATGGTCAGCGAGCCGCCTTCCTCGACATTGCGCGCCGCACCGAAGAAACGCTTCGGGCGCTGCAGCGCATTGGCGTCGACGCCGCCGGTCAACACCTTGCCAGACGCCGGGATCACGGTGTTGTACGCGCGTGCCAGGCGGGTGATCGAGTCGAGCAGGATCACGACGTCGCGCTTCATCTCGACCAGGCGCTTGGCCTTTTCCAGCACCATCTCGGCGACCTGCACGTGGCGCGTCGCCGGTTCGTCGAAGGTCGACGCCACCACTTCGCCGCGCACCGAGCGCTGCATCTCGGTCACTTCTTCGGGACGCTCGTCGATCAGCAGCACGATCAGGGTGACGTCCGGATGGTTGGACGTGATTGCATGCGCGAGGTGCTGCAGCATCACGGTCTTGCCGGATTTCGGCGATGCCACCAGCAGGCCGCGCTGGCCCTTGCCGATCGGCGCGATCATGTCGACGATGCGGCCGGTGATGTTCTCTTCGCCGCGCATCTCGCGCTCGAGCAGCAGCGGCTTGTTCGGGTGCAGCGGCGTCAGGTTCTCGAACAGGATCTTGTGCTTCGAGGCCTCCGGCGGCTCGCCGTTGACCTTGTCGACTTTGACCAGCGCGAAATAGCGTTCGCCGTCTTTCGGCGTGCGCACCTCGCCCTCGATCGAATCACCGGTGTGCAGGTTGAAGCGGCGGATCTGCGACGGCGAGATGTAGATGTCGTCGGTCGATGCCATGTAGCTGGCGTCCGGGGAGCGCAGGAAGCCGAAGCCGTCCGGCAGCACTTCGAGTACGCCGTCTCCGAAGATCTGCTCTCCGGATTTCGCGCGCTTCTTGAGGATGGCGAACATGAGTTCCTGCTTGCGCAGGCGTGCCGCGTTGTCGATGTCGAGGCCAATGGCCATCTCGAGCAGTGCGGACACGTGGAGTGCCTTGAGTTCAGAAAGATGCATGGTCTGGTGCCGCGTCGTGCGGGCTGAAGGTGGGGATGCTGCGTTGGGCAGGAGGAGAGTGGCGGCAGCGCGGGCGCGCTGCCGCTGGAAATCAGAGGTTGCTGTCGATGAAGGAGGTCAGCTGGCCCTTGGCCATCGCGCCCACTTTCTGGGCGGCCGGCACGCCGTTCTTGAACAGGATCAGGGTCGGGATGCCGCGGATGCCGAATTTGGCAGGGACGGCCTGGTTGGCGTCGACGTCCATCTTGGCGATCTGCAGCTTGCCGTCGTATTCCTTTGCCACTTCCTCGAGGATCGGGGCGATCATCTTGCAGGGGCCGCACCACTCCGCCCAGAAGTCGACCAGTACAGGCTTGTCGGACTTCAGCACGTCGGCTTCGAAAGAACTGTCGGAAATGTGTTTGATGTTGTCGCTCATGTTGTCCTCAACCGGAGGTGTTTAACGGTCCCGCGTTCTTGTTGATGCTTGAATCGGCTTGCACGTCGCCTGCAGTGTCTTGCGCACATCGGACTGTGTCGCGCGTCATCGGGGGGGTGATTTGCAGGAGGGGGCGCGGCGGGAATGGCGTGAATCATAACCGATTTTTCCCGCTTGTGTGCCTTTGTGCCGGATGGCTTGCGCGCTCGCATACAATGCCGGAGGAAAACGCCCCGCATTCCCGAATCATCCCCCAAGGCCTGCCCATGCCCGACTCCGCGCTACCGATCCCCCCCGGCCCCGGGTTCTGGCCCCGGGTCGCGCGCCTGCTGCTGGAGCGCAGCGGCGGGGCCGGCCCGCTGGCCGGTCACCTCGTGCTGGTGCCGACCTATGCCCACATCGTGCAGCTGCGCGACGCGCTGTCCGCCGAGCTGGGCGGCAGCTTCATCCCGCCCCAGATCCGTACCCTCGACTCCTGGCTCGAGCAGCTGCCGCCGGACACCGAAGCCGAACCGCCGGCGACGCCGACCGAGCGGCTGATGACCCTGTATGCATCGCTGCGCGAAATCGGCTGGCTGAAAAAGCTCTTTGCCGCACGCCGCAACACCGACCTGCTGCCGCTGGCCCAGACCCTGATCCGGCTGGGCGACGAATTGACCGCCGCGCTGCTGCCGGCTGCGCTGGCGCAACCGGACGACGTGGAAGACCGCTGGCAGGCCGCACTGGCCCGGCTGTCGCCGCGTGCGGCCGCGCTCCTGTCGGACGAGGCGCAGCTGGTCTGGCAGTTGTGGCAGGTCGAGCGTGATGCACGCGATCCCGGGCTGGCGCGCCACCGGCTGCTGCAGCGTGCCGCTGCCGGCGCGCCCTGTCCCCTGGCCTGGTGCTCGCCCTGGAAGCCGGATGCGCTGGAGCAGGCGTTCCTCGACCGCTGGGCAGAGCGGCAACCGGTTGATCGCATCTGCGTCGACTGGTCGGCGCCGGCGCTGCCGGCGCTGTATGCGGCCGGCTGGCCCGAGCTGCTGGATGACGGGGAAGCAATTGCCGTTCAACCGGCGGTGCCGCCGGGCCTGTCCGTGTATGAAGCTACCGGGATGGAAAACGAGGCGCAGGCGGCTGCCCGCACCATTGTCGACTGGGTGATCGAGGGGCGGCGGCGGATCGCGGTCGTGCCGCAGGACCGCGTGGTCGCGCGCCGGCTGCGCGCGCTGCTGGAGCGCGCCGGCATCGTGGTCGCGGACGAAACCGGCTGGAAGCTCTCGACCACCCGTGCCGCGACGGCGCTGCATGCATGGATCGCGCTGGCCGCATCGCGCGGCGAGCCGGAGCACCTGCTGGATTTCCTGAAGTCGCCTTTCCTCGAACATCCGGCGCTGGCCGATCCTGCGCAGCGCAATGCGCTGGAGTCGGCGCTGGTCACCGCCGGCACGGCCGCCGGCTGGGACGCACTGGTCGCCGCGCTGGACGGCCAGCCGCAGTCGCGTGCGCTGGTCGAGGCGATCGCGCGCGAGGCCGGCCGCTATGCATCCCGCAAGCCGGTCTGCGACTGGGTAGCGGCTACCGTGGCGGCTTTCGATGCGCTCGGCTGCGCCGAGGCGATCGCGCAGGACAAGGCCGGCGTGCAGGTACTGGAAATGCTGGCGAAGCTGGCGCGCGACTGCGAGCGGCTTGAACACGCATTTTCCCTGGCCGAGTGGCGGGTGCTGCTCGACCTGCAAATGGAGCAGACCGTATTTGTCGCGCCGCGCGACGACCTGCGGGTCATGATGGTGCCGCTCAACGGCAGCATGCTGCGCGAGTTCGATGCCGCCATCGTGGTCGGTGCCGATGCCGAACATTTGCCGTCGCGCCCGGCCGAGCTGCTGTTTTTTGCGAACGCCGTGCGGCGCGAGCTCGGCCTCGAGACCCGCGAGAGCCGGCAGCAACAGCAGCTGCGCGAGTTTGCGTCGCTGCTGGCCAGCTGCCCGCAAGTCGTGCTGTCGTGGCAGGCGAGGCGAGAGGGCGAGCCGGTGGCGCCCAGCCCGTGGATACAGCGCCTCGAACTGGCGCTGGAGGCGGCCGGCTTGCCCGCACTGCCGCGCCATGCGCCGTCGCTCGACCTGCAGGCGCTGGACCCTTTGCCGCAGCAGAGGCCGGCACCGAGCGCGCCGGCGCTGCTGCCGGCCCGGCTGTCGGCCAGCGGCTACAACAGCCTGGTGGCCTGCCCGTACCAGTTTTTTGCTTCGCGCATGCTGGGGCTGCGTGCACCGGAGGAGCTGGCCGAACTGCCGGAGAAACGCGATTACGGCGATTGGCTGCACCAGATACTCAGCCGCTACCACGACGCGCTGGCCGAGACGCCGGTGCCCCCCGGGCAGCGGGAAGCCCTGATGGCACGCATCACCGACGAAGTATTTGTGCCGGTACTGGCGCGCAATCCGGCTGCGCTCGGTTACCTGTCGCGCTGGAACGGGCGGCGCGATGCCTACGTGGCCTGGGCGAATGCGCTGGAGGCCGAGGGCTGGTCATTTGCCTTCGGTGAGGAGCACCTCGCGCGCAGCTTCGACTGGGGCGGCGGCTCGCTGCAGCTGGTCGGCACGCTGGACCGGGTCGACCGCGATGCCGACGGTGGCGCCATGCTGCTCGACTACAAGACGTCAAAGCGCGCGGCATTGCAGGACCGCCTCAGGCAGCGTGAAGACCACCAGCTGCCGTTCTATGCGCTGCTGCTCGATCCCGCCCCGCAGCAGGCTGCTTATGTCGCGCTGGATGACGAGAAGCCGGCGCTAGTGGATGCGGCCGGACTCGATGCCTGGCGCGCGAAACTCGAGGCCCAGCTGCGCAGCAACCTGTCCGCGATCGCCGGCGGCGCCGAATTGCCGGCTGCAGGCGCGGCCAGCAGCTGCGCGTGGTGCGACATGCGCGGCCTGTGCCGCAAGGGGGCGTGGTGATGACAGACGCATTGCCCCTGATCGCCGATGGCCGGCAGGTCGACGCACCCGAATTCGTCCGCATTGCCTGCGACCCCGCCCGCTCGGTGCTGGTTGAAGCTTGTGCGGGCAGCGGCAAGACCTGGCTGCTGGTGTCGCGCATGCTGCGCCTGCTGCTCGACGGCGCGCAGCCGGCCGAGCTGCTCGCAATCACATTTACCCGCAAGGCGGCCGGCGAAATGCGCGAGCGGCTGATCCAGCTGCTGCGCGAGCTGGCGCTCGAGCCAAATGACGACGCCGTGGTCGACGCCCTGGTGCAGCGGGGCCTTACGCCTGCGCGCGCGCGCGATTGCCTGCCTGCTGCGCGCAGCCTGTATGCGCGCGTGCTGGCCAGCCCGCACGGACTGTCGGTCGACACCTTCCACAGCTGGTTCATGCGCCTGCTGCAGATTGCGCCGCTGTCATCCGGCATACCGCACGGCGCGGGACTGGAAGACAGCACGGCCGAGATCGCCGACGCTGCGTGGCTGCGCTTCATGCAGTCGCTGAACCAGCCCGGCAACGAGTCGCTGCGGGAGGCCCTGATGACGGTCTACGAGATCGCGGGCGACTGGAGCGGCAAGGAACTGGTCGATGCTTTCCTTGCACGACGTGCCGAATGGGAGATCGCGCGCCGCCATGGCGAGCCGCTGCAGGCACTGGCAGAGTTGTGCGGCGACGATGGCGTGCGCGACGCACGGCTGTCGCTGTGGGAGGATGCGGCGCTGACGGCGCGCCTGATGCGCATCGCGCGCCAGCTCGGCACCGGCACCGACAAGCAGCAGCTGTCCGCGACTGCGATCGAGCAGGCGATCGGCGCCGGCGCCAGCCTGACGTCCTTCGAAGCGCTGGCTGCCGTCTTCCTGACCCAGAAGGGAGAGCCGCGCTCGATCAAGCTGACCAAGCCGCAGAAGACTGCGCTGGCGGCGGACGAGCAGCTCGTGTTCGAGCAGGAGGTGCCGGAACTGGCGGAAGCACTGGCAGCGCTGCAGCGGCGCAGTGCCGAGCTGACGGTGTGCCGGCTGAACGAGGCGATGTTCGAGATTGGCCCGGCCGTCATCGGGCACTACGAGGCGATCAAGGCCGAGCGCCGCAAGATGGATTTTTCCGACCTCGAGCTGCATGCATGGCGGCTGTTGACCAGCGGCGAACATGCGGCCTACCTGCATTCGCGCATCGATGCGAGATATGCGCACATCCTGATCGACGAATTCCAGGACACCAATCCGCTGCAGTGGCAGATCGTCCGCGCGTGGCTGGACGCCTACGACGGCGACGGACAGAGGCCGAGCGTGTTTATCGTCGGCGATCCGAAGCAGTCGATTTACCGTTTCCGGCGTGCCGAGCCGCGGGTATTCGAATCGGCGCGCGCGCTGCTGCTGGCGCAGGGGGCGTCTGACCTGCGCACCAGCGTGACCCGCCGCAACGGACGCACCATCGTGCAGGTACTGAACGAGGCGATGCGCGGCAA
>JAIXTG010000002.1 GCA_027484285.1 Oxalobacteraceae bacterium
GTGGCCCGCCGATCCGGCGTCAAGCTTGTTTCTTCATTTCGAGAGTCATCCCATGAATCATGTGTATCAGCTGGTCTGGAGCGAAGCTCGCGGCCAGTACGTTGTCGCGTCCGAACATACCCGCAGCCAGGGCCGCAAGGGCCGCGGCGCCACCGTCGTTGCGATGGGCGGCCTGCTGGCCGGCCTGCTGGGGATGATGGATGCGTCGGCGGTCGATGCCAATGCCTTGCCCACCGGCGGCACCGTGACCGCCGGCGCTGCCACGCTGGCCACCTCGGGTGCCACGCTGAACGTGAACCAGACCAGCGACCGCGCGGCAATCAACTGGCAGTCGTTCTCGGTCGGCAGCAATGCCACCGTCAATTTCAATCAGCCGAATGCATCTGCCGTCACCTTGAACCGCGTTGTCGGCAACGAGGCGTCGGTGATTGCTGGCGCACTGAATGCCAACGGCCAAGTGTTCGTGCTGAACTCGAATGGCGTGCTGTTTGCGCAGGGCGCGCAGGTCAACGTCGGCGGCCTCGTCGCCTCGACGCTGAATATGTCAGACGCCGACTTCATGGCCGGGCGCGCGACCTTGACCTCGACCGGCAGCCGCGCGTCGGTCGTCAACCGCGGCACGATCACCACCGCCGATGGCGGCTATGCGGCGCTGGTCGGCAACAAGGTCAGGAACGAGGGCGTGATCGTCGCGCGCCTCGGCACGGCCGCGCTGGCCGCCGGCGACAAGGTGAGTCTCAACTTCAATGGCAACTCTCTCGTGGGCGTGGCGATCGAGCAGGGCACGCTGAACGCGCTGGTCGAAAACGGCAATGCGATTCATGCCGACGGCGGCCTGGTGGTCTTGACTGCGAAGGGGCTCGATACGGTGCTGTCGACCATGGTCAACAACACCGGCGAGGTGCGGGCGCAGACCGTCGAGAATCGTGCCGGCCGGATTTTCCTGCTGGGCGATATGGAGCATGGTGCCGTCAATGTCGCCGGCACGCTGGACGCCTCGGCCCCGAATGGCGGCAATGGCGGCTTCATTGAAACGTCGGCTGCGAAGCTCAGCTTTGCCCCTGATGTGCAAATCACCACAAACGCCACGTCGGGCGCCGATGGCCAGTGGCTGATCGACCCGGTCGACTTCACTATTGCGGCCAGCGGTGGCGATATCACTGGCGCACAGCTGGGTACTCTTCTGGATAGCAATAGCGTGACCATCCAGACCGTCGCCGGAAGCAACTCGGCCACCGGACTGTACGGCACCACCGGGGCCAACGGCGACATCCATGTGAACGATGCCGTCAGCTGGTCCGGAGCGAATGTCCTGACGCTGAATGCCCACAACAACATCAACCTCAATGCGAGCCTCAGTGCGAGCGACGCATCGGCCGGCGTGATCTTCCTGTACGGCCAGGGCAGCGCTGACGGCGGCACCGCCAGCTTCACCCAGGCTTCCTCGGCAACGATCGGCGTCGCGTCGCAGCAGTGGCGCAAGGGAAGCGACCTGGACGGCATTCGTTATGCGGTCGTCAATGGCGACGTTTTCCTGGGCGGGAAATTCATCGAACTCGGCATCAACCAGGGAGGCTACTTCGGCGCCAACGGCTCGGCCGCCGCGCCCCGCTTCATGAACAATACGCCGCTGCCCAGCCTGTTCTACGGACGGCAGTACGCCTACGGCATCGGCATGACCGGCGCCGCCAATGGTTTTGCCAACAGCTTTGACAAGACCACCAATACCGCGACTGCACAAGACCTTCGCGTCGACTACTTCCTTCCGGGCGCGCCCTTCGAGAACACCTCGTTCGGCTGGGGCGGCACAACTCAGGCGACCATGAGCTACATGCGCAGCAACGCCCAGAGCACGACCGTCCAACTGCTGCCGCTGGGCGCAGACAATGTGCTGAAGGCGAAGGTCACGTCGGTGCAGGGAGACCTGCAGGTGACGCAGATCATTTCGCTGGGCAAAGGCGAGAAGTACTTCAACAATGCGGTCACGCTGGCCAATACCGGAACAGCCGCCCTGAACGACGTGGTGTATTCGCGGAACTTCGATCCGGACAGCACGGTGGACATCGGCAACCGCTCCGGCGTATACGACACCATCCAGAAGCTGGATCGCAGCGTCGCGGCCGGAGACAGCCTGACCATCGTCAGCGCGACCAGCCCGCTGACCGATCCGTGGAGCAACACGACGCCGCTGGCCACCGAGCCGTATTACGCGCTCGCCGGAAAACAGACCGTCATCTTTTACTCGACCAGCGACAGCCGGGTGGCAGCCGGTTTCGACAACTCGTGGAATAACTCTCCGTTCTGGAGCTCGGATATCGCGGGTATGCGGACCCATATCGCCACCCAGGGCAAGGGCAGCACAACGCTCGGCGCGACCGATGCAAACGCAGATGGTTCGTTCGACGGCGCAATGGGCCTCGTGTTCAGTGGCGGCACGGTTGCCGCCGGAGCATCGGTCAATTTCAACTACAACACCGTGCTCGCGATGGGAACGGTAGACCAGGTGCTGGCCGAAATCCCGGGCCTCGGCGGCGGCAGCAGCGCACCGACTGGCTTGCGCGAGAACGTCATTGATTCGGCCCGAAGCACGACGGTAACACTGCGCGAGATGCTGATCCCGCGTCTGCCTGTCCGGAGCGAAATTGGCGCTTACGGAACCACCATGTTCAGTAATGTCCGTGTCGCACCAGCAGCGATTGAATCGGTGTTCGGGCCCGAAGCACGGCTCGCACTGATTTCCTCGCCGCGCAGCGACGAGCCAACACAGGTGGTCTCGATCTCGCAAGCCTCGTCGATGTTGAAGCCGGCAGGCGACAAGGCTGAGGATGATGGCGCAGCCGGTGGCGAGCGCGAAGTCCGCGTGCCGGCCAGCCGCGGTTCCCTCGTCGATATCCTCAACGGCGGCGTGAAGCTGCCTTCCGGCGTCGAGCAGCAACTCTTTGTCGTCAAAGCCAACTGATTCCGAAAGACCTGTTCATGAAATCGTTTCTGTTCCGCCCGCTGCCGATGGCAGCGGCGATCACCCTGGCCCTGACTTGCGGCGCCACCTTCGCGCAA
>JAIXTG010000214.1 GCA_027484285.1 Oxalobacteraceae bacterium
GCGGTTGCCGTGCCGGCGCTGAGATCGGTCGATCACGGCAGGCTGGGCCGCCGCACACTGGCCCTGCTCGCCGAGGCCGCCACGGTGGAATTGCTGAAGGGTTCGACAGAGACAGCGATACCCGGGATCGACAAGAGCCGGCTGCCATTCGAGCGCCGGCTTCGGGCCGGCCTGATCGGCATGCTGCCGTATGCCGTGGCCAGCGTTGTTTTCAGCGGCGTGCTGGGCAACCTGCTGCGCGCACAGATGCACAGCGAGCGCTTCGAGGATTATCTGGTGCCGCTGCTGGTGGGTGCTGTGTCGAACGTGATCAAGGGCGCAATAAATACCGCGCTGCTGCACTGCGGCGCTTGTCCGCCTTGCAGCGGAACTCACGAGGCGGCCGTGCGTCCCGCGGAAGGCCTGAAAGCGCCGCAGGCCGACAAGCTGCTCACAAAAACCGCGCTGCGCTTCATGCTGATGCACGGCCGTGACGTGCTGTTCCTTGCACTGGTCGATGGCGGCATGGATGAAATGTCGGCCAGCTGCGTTGCCTACACGCTGTATGCATTCTTCGCACAGCACCGGGAATTAATGTTCGACATCATGCAAGGCGACGGCTGGAGCACGCCCGGGCTGCGCGTGCGCAACGCCGGCGAAAGCCGCTGAGGGGGCCAGCGATTTGTAAGCAAGTGCGTTTTTCCTGCCGACAGAAATTGATGGAGCTCATCATTAATTCGTGCGCTGAACGACAAACGGTGCGTAAAGATTTACAACGTGAAAAGTTTCGATCGCAACAGATATTTCTTGAAACCAATTTCATTGCAGCCGGGTCAAACGACCCATCGAGCATCGTACGGAGAACACCATGAGCACCGCTTCCATGAAAATCCACCCGCTGGTTGCCGCAGCAGCCGCTTCCGTCATTCTGGTCAGCGCCGTCGGCACGGCAGCGATAATGGGCTGGCTGCCCGGTTCGCACAGTGCGGACAGCCCTCCGGCAGTGACGAGCACACAGCCGCCCGCGCCCGCCATCGCGGAAGCGCCGGCCGCTGCGCCCAAGGCAGCTGAGAAGCAGGTCGCCCCGGTCGCCGAGCGCAGTGCGCCGGCGCGCAGCGCAGCGCCCAAGCCCCGCCCTGCGCCGGCGCCCGAAACCGCATCTCCGGTGGCGAAGGCAGCACCTGCTACGCCACCGGTCGCAGCGGCGCCCGCCTGCATCGACTGCGGCAAGGTCACTGAGGTTCGTACGGTAGAAGTGGCTTCCAAGCCGAGCGGCGTCGGCGTAGTGGCGGGTGCCGTGGTCGGCGGCCTGCTCGGCAACCAGGTCGGCGGCGGCAATGGCAGGAAGCTGGCGACGGTGGCCGGCGCGATCGGCGGCGGCTATGCCGGCAATGAAATCGAAAAGCGCACCCGCAAGACCAATGGCTATGAAGTCGTGGTCCGGATGCAGGACGGCCAGACACGCATCTTCAGCTTCGACAGCGAGCCCGCATGGCGCTCGGGCGACCCGATCCGGGTGGTGAACGGCGAACTGGCGGCACGCTAAGTACCCGGGGCGCGCTCAGCGCGCCTCGTCTATCCAGGCCATTAGGATGGCCTCGAGTATTTTCTCCCCCGAGCGCGACGGCTCGTCGCTGAAGCCGTCCAGCTCGGTGACCCAGCGGTGCAGGTCGGTGAAGCGCACGGTCAGCGGATCGACGTCGGGAAATTTGTCGTACAGCGCCTCGGCAATCTGCAGGGTGTCAGTCCATCGCATGGGCAGTCCGGCCTCTTTCAGTGATTCTCGCGTGCATGGTTGATCGTGTACTTCGGTATCTCGATCACCAGGTCCTCGTCGCCGACCACGGCCTGGCAGGACAGGCGCGACGTGGCTTCCAGTCCCCAGGCCATGTCGAGCAGGTCTTCCTCGCGCTCCTCGGCCTCGTTCAGCGAACCGAAACCTTCGCGCACCACGACATGGCAGGTCGTGCAGGCACAGGATTTTTCGCAGGCATGCTCGATCTCGATATCGTGCTCGAGCAGCGCATCGCAGACCGACGTGCCTTTGGGCACCTCGAGCACCGCGCCTTCGGGGCACAGGGTTTCATGGGGAAGGACGACGATCTGGGGCACGGATTTTCCTTGTTTTGAATTCGTTTCGGTATATCAGGCGACTTCGTCCAGCTTGCGGCCGGTCAGTGCCGCACGCACGCTGCGGTCCATGCGGCGGGCGGCGAAGTCTTCGGTACCTTTGGCAAGCGCATCGACGGCAGCCTTGATCGCCTGATGGTCGCTGCCCTGCGCGGCGGCGCGCAATTGCTGGATCTGCGCATCGATCGCCGTACGCTCGTCGGCGGAGAGCAGTTCGGTATCCTGGTCGAGCGCCGACTGGGTCGCCAGCAGGATGCGCTCGGCCTCGACCTGCTCCTCGCGCAGGGCGCGCTGTTTCATGTCGTCTTCGGCCGAGGTGAAGGAATCCTGCAGCATGCGCGCGATATCGTCGTCGCCCAGGCCATATGAGGGCTTGACCTCGATCGACGCCTCGACACCGGAGTGCATCTCGCGCGCCGCGACCGACAGCAGGCCGTCTGCATCGACCTGGTAGGTCACGCGGATGCGTGCGGCGCCGGCAGCCATCGGCGGTATGCCGCGCAGCTCGAAGCGCGCCAGCGAACGACAGTCGGACACCAGCTCGCGTTCGCCCTGCACCACATGGATCGCCATGGCCGTCTGGCCGTCCTTGAAAGTGGTGAACTCCTGCGCGCGCGCGCACGGAATCGTCGAATTGCGCGGAATGACTTTCTCGACCAGTCCGCCCATGGTCTCGATACCGAGCGACAGCGGAATCACATCCAGCAGCAGCCAGTCGTCGCCGGAAGCACGATTGCCGGCCAGCATATTGGCCTGCATGGCCGCGCCCAGCGCGACCACCTTGTCCGGGTCGATATTGGCCAGCGGGCTGGTCTTGAAATAATCCGCCACGGCCTTTCGCACATGCGGCATGCGGGTCGCGCCACCGACGAGCACGACGCCGTCGATCTCGTCGACCGACAGGCCGGCGTCGCGCACAGCCTTGCGGCACGGCGCCAGCGTCTTGCCGACCAGGTGCTGGGTCATGCCGGCGAATTCGGCGGCGCTGATGGTCAGTCGCACCTGCTCGCCGGAATTCAGCGTCGCGTCGATATGGGTTTCGGCATGGGAGGACAGGATCTCTTTCGCCTCGCGCGCCTTCACCATCAGGATCCGGGTGTCCTCGTCGGACAGCGGCGCCAGTTGCGCATGCTCGATGATCCAGCAGAACAGGCGGTGGTCGAAATCGTCCCCGCCCAGCGCCGAATCGCCGCCGGTGGA
>JAIXTG010000160.1 GCA_027484285.1 Oxalobacteraceae bacterium
GGCGACAGCTCGAGGGTGACATAGTCGCCCGCCAGGATCCGGATGTGGTTCTTGCGCATCTTGCCGCCCGAGTAAGCCACCAGCGAGTGGCCGTTTTCCAGCGTCACCCGAAAGCGGGAATCAGGAAGGATTTCATCAACGGTGCCGTGCATTTCAAGGAGTTCTTCTTTCGCCACGGTGTTTCCTTTCAGGTGAATGGTGTTGAACAGTCAGTAGGGCCTGGGGGTTCAGGCGGCCCGTTGTCGCAGCCAGAGATGCGCTTCGCCGATCGCATAGGCGACCGCGTCCTCGGTGGACGAAAATTGCGGCGTGAAGCGAAACACGCGGTCATGATTGCCGTTGCGAATCGAGACCAGCGCGGTGTATCGGCCCGAATCATTCGATCGGGTCATGGGCGAGACAAGGTATTTGCCTACTGAGAAAGCTTGTGTAGATGCAGAAATCATAGGGGTGGACCGCCAATGGCGCGATCCGTGTTCATCCGAAATAGGTCGATTCGCCTGCGAAGGCAATTCGATCGTGCAGGCCGGCATTGCAGACGCAAGCAGACGGTGCACCGTGAGGCTCTCCCTGTCTGGGGGAAGTTTGACTGGCAGTGCGCTGCAGTTGTCAGCGCAAGGATGAGGTGGGCAGGGTGAGAAGGTCTGCGGACCGTGTCAGACGACGTTTTACGCACCGGGGAGCAGAGCGCGTAAACCCGTGCATGATACACAGTTTTCCGCGACGGACCGAAAAAACTTCGGGCAAGCCTGTCGGATCCCTGCGCAGGAGGTGCCGGCGCCTGCTCAGGGACGCGGCGGCGGCCGGCGCGGCTCGGGAGCGTCAGGGCGCGGCTCGGGCCGGGACAGCAGCTCCTTTTCCAGCGATTTCAAGGCGTCGATCTTGGCCCGCAACTGCTCGACGCGCCGCTGGGCGTCGGCCAGCTGTGCCTCGAGCGCTGCAATGCGCTCGCTCCGCCCGCGCTGGCTGCTGATTGCGCGCGCGATCATGCCGGCCAGTGCGACGACGCGCTGGTCCTCGTCGCTGCCCAGCCGTGCAGCCAGCGCATCCAGCCGGGCCGAATGCTCGGGCCGGCCGCTCATCCAGAGCAGTACCGCCAGCCGCAGGTCGAGGTAGTTGCCGGTCTCCGGCAGCGCTTCGATGCGCGCGATTTCGTCGCGCAGCATGTTGTCGTTGAAACCGGCATAAGCGGCAATGTCGCGGAAGGCGTCGCTGGCCGGGTCGACCGGTGCCGGCTCGTCCGCGATGAGGACTTGCCGGGTCGGGGCCGGTTCGGCCGGTGGCGGCTCGGCAGGCGGCTCGGGAGGCGGGAGACGGAACAGGGGCGGCGCGGATGCCGCCGGTTCGGACAGCGCCGGCGGCGCAGGCGGCAAGTCTGCGCAGGCGGGCAGCAGCAGGAGGGCCAGCAGGGGCGCGAGCAGCGCGGGCAGGGCGCTCATCCGGGTTCGCACGGCAGCTCCATCCTGAAGCGGGCACCGGTGTCGTGCTCGAGTGCACGGATGCTGCCGCCGTGGGCTTCCACCAGCTGGCGCACGATGGACAGGCCGATGCCCGTCCCTTTCCTCACCGAGGGCACCTGCCGGCGGCCCTGATAGAACGCATCGAAAATCCGTTCGCGGTCTTCCTCCGCGATGCCGCAGCCTTGGTCGATACAATCGATTTGCAGCCAGCCTGCCGACTGCGTCACGACGAAGCGGATGCAGCCGCCGTCCGGGCTGAAGTGAATCGCATTCGCCAGCAGGTTGTCGAAGATCACCCGCATTTTTCCGGCATCGAGATGGACCGCCGCTGCGCTGCCGCTGACCTCGACCCGCAGGCCGCGCGTCTCGCAGCGCAGACGCTGCTCTTCGATGGCCGAGCGGATCAGCGCGCCCGGGTCGACCCGCGTGCGCTCCAGCCGGCCGGCAGCGAACACCGCGGTGTTGTACTGCAGCAGGTCCTCGATCTGCCGGTGCAGTGAATTGGCATTCGCCGACAGGATGGCAACAATACGCTGCTGCTGCGCGCCCAGCTGTCCGGCCACCCGGTCCTCCAGCAAGGCAATGCCCTCGCGCAGGTTGGCCAGCGGCGTCTTCAGCTCGTGCGAAATATGGCGCATGAACAGTTCCTTGTCGTTCTCCAGTGCCTGCAGCGTCTGCTTTACCCCGCTGATGTGCAGGGCCAGCGTGCGCACGTCGGTCGGGCCGCCGACCAGGGCCCGGGCGGGCTGCCGGTGCTCGCCGAGGTTGATGATGGCTGCCGCGAGTTCGTCGAACAGCCACGACAGCCAGAGCCCGAGTACGAGTGCCGCGATGATGCTGGCGGCCGCGACCCAGCCGCCGACGGCCAAAAGCGTCTGGCGGTGGCGGTCCATGTCGCGCTCGAATTGCTCTGCGCTGCGCGCGATCGCAAGCCGGCTGCCGTGCTCGATCTGCCGGTTGACTGCGCCGAGTTCGCCGAACAGCGCAAACATCCGCTGCCGCTGCGCCTCGCTGCCCGACGTACCCTTGCGCAGCAGGGCCGCTGCGCTGTCGCCCAGCACGATCCAGCGCGCGACCAGCAACTGTTCCTGCGGCGGCAGTGCCGGGCCGAGCCGGCGTGCGAGCTGCCTGCCTGCTTCCAGCGTGCGGTCGACGTCGCGCACCAGGCGGGGGTCGCCGACAATCACCGCCTGCCGCGCGCTGCGTTCCATCGATACCGTCAGGTCCTGCAGCGCGCGCACGTCATCGGCCAGCGCCAGCGAGCGTGCGGAATGGGCCAGGGTCTCGGCGCTCACCGCTTCCAGCACCTGCGATGCATACAGCAGCGTGGCGCCCATCAGCCCGACCAGTGCCAGCAGCGCAAGCATCAGCAGCTTGCGCGAGGACAGCGGCAGGCGCAGCCGCAGCAGCGGCGCCTTGACGGAACTCAGCAGGCGGCCGGGCATCGCGCAGCAGGATGAGGGTCTTTGCGAATCGTGCCTTCCCGGTGGCGGCGACCGGCAGGCCGAACGACATGCTCCCGATGAACCATCCGGCAAACTTTCCGATCCTGCTGGTCGATGACGACCCCGACATGCTGCACCTGCTGTCGCTGCGGCTGGGCGCTGCAGGCTATCCGGTTACCACTGTGGAATCGGCGGAACAGGCACTGGTGCTGATGGCGGCGCGGCGGCCGGCGCTGGTCATTAGCGACGTGCAGCTTCCCGGCAGGGACGGGCATGCGCTGTTCCACGAAATCCGAGCCCGTTTCCCGATGGTGCCGGTCATCCTGCTGACGGCCCACGGCACCATACCGGACGCCGTCGATGCCGTATCGCGCGGCGTGCATGGCTACCTGACCAAGCCTTTCGACGGCAGGCTGCTCCTGCAGAAGGTGGCGGATGCCCTGCTGCTGTCGGCACCGGTTGCCGATGCCGCCGCTGACAGCGGCAGCGATGCATGGCGCAGCGCGATCCTCAGCCGTTCGGCGGCGATGGAAGAACTGCTGGTCGAGGCGCAGCTGGTCGCGCGTTCGCCGGCCACCGTGCTGATCTGCGGCGACAGCGGCAGCGGCAAGGAGCTGCTGGCGCGCGCCGTGCATCTGGCCAGCGCGCGCGCTGCCGGACCGTTTGTCGCGCTCAATTGCGCGGCGATACCGGAATCGCTGCTCGAGTCCGAGCTGTTCGGCCACCTGAAGGGCGCCTACACCGGCGCCACCGGGCAGCGGATCGGCCTGCTGCAGGCCGCGAGCGGCGGTACGCTCTTCCTGGATGAAATCGGCGACATGCCGCTGGCCCTGCAGGCTAAGCTGCTGCGCGCACTGCAGGAGCGGACGGTGCGACCGCTCGGCGCGACGCAGGACCTGCCGGTCGACTTGCGGGTGATCGCGGCGACCCATCGCGACCTCGAGGCCGCGGTGCGCGACGGCAGTTTCCGCGAGGACCTGTATTACCGGATCGCGGTGGTCAGCCTGCACCTGCCGCCGCTGTCCGAGCGGCGCGAGGACATTGCCCTGCTGGCGCGCCATTTCCTCGAACGCCATCGCGCACAGCACGGCAGCGGGCCGGAGGGTTTTGCGCCGGACGCACTGAAGGCGCTGGCGCTGGCTGCATGGCCGGGCAATGTGCGGCAACTGCAGAATGTGGTCGAGCAGGTATGCGCGCTCTGCACCACGCCGCTGGTGCCCTTGTCGCTGGTGCAGCGGGCGCTGCGCGTGCCGGGCATCGACGTGCTCAGTTACGTCGAAGCGAAGGAGCGCTTCGAGCGCAACTATCTGGTGAACCTGCTCAGGCTCACCGACGGCAATGTCAGCGATGCTGCGCGGCTGGCGCAGCGCAATCGCACCGAGTTCTATCGCCTGCTGCAAAGGCATGGGCTGGTCGCGCTGGAGTTTCGATCGCAAGCAGTGTCGCTCCCCGGCGACAACGGCAAACCCTGACAAATCAAAGACTTCGCCTGCATTGCCCCGGGACTCGTCGCCGGGCGGCGACAGGTTTGCGCCGGCACAAGTGTCGAGAACTGGCAGCGGCGCCCTGTCTTTCGAATGAAATCAGGCACTTGGGCCGACTGGCTGGCGGCGATGCCAAATTGGCATGGTGCTTGCGATGCCACCGGGGTTGCCCACCGCCGCCTTGCCCATGCCCATCATGACCCTTGCCAATTCCCGCAACCCGCCTGCCGCCGGCATGGCATCCACGCCGCTGCGCCAGCCCGTGCCACCGCCCATGGAGGGTCTGCAGGTCGCTTTCGAGCCGGCAACGCCACCGCTGAACCGAGCGTCAATGGTGCCGCAGCGCTGGTCCGGCTTCTGGCAGGGACTGCGTGCCGGCCGGGGCCGGCAGCCGGCGTCGGGCGCGCCATGGCAGCAGGCGGCGGCGCGCCGCCGTTCGGCGCTGCGGCTGGGCGTGCTGCTTGCGGCCGGCATGGCTGCAGCGCTGCTGGCAGGCACGGCCAGCGAGTGGACGGCCTGGCTGTTCGTGAAGCTGGTGCTGCTGGCGGTGCTCACCGGCTGGGTGGCAGCCGGTTTCCTGACGGCGCTGATGGGCGCGCTGGTCGCGTGGCGCGGCGACCCGCAGGCGCTCTCGGCGGCGCAGGTGGCAGGGTTGCCGCTGGCCCCCGGGACGCGAACCGCGATCATCATGCCGATCTGCAATGAGCAGGTGCTGCGTGTGTTCGCCGGCCTGCGTGCCACCTGCGAGTCGCTGCTGCAGACCGGGCACGCGCGGCAGTTCGATGTGTTCGTGCTGTCCGACAGCAGCGAAGCCGCGACCTGTGCGGAAGAACTCGCCGCCTGGCAAAGCCTGCGCGCTGCCATGGACCCGGCGCTCAGGGTGTTCTATCGCTGGCGTCGCCGGCGCGTGCGGCGCAAGGCCGGCAATGTGGCCGATTTCTGCCGGCGCTGGGGGCGCGACTATGACTACTTCATCGTGCTCGATGCCGACAGCGTGATGAGCGGCGACTGCCTCGTCGGCCTTGCAAAGCTGATGGATCGCCATCCGCGCATCGGCATTCTGCAGACTGCGCCCGCCACCGATGGCATCGACACGCTGCATGCGCGCATCCAGCAATTCGCCAGCCGGATGGCCGGCCGGCTGTTCACTGCGGGCATGAGCTACTGGCAGCTCGGCGAGTCCCACTACTGGGGGCACAACGCCATCCTGCGCAGCGAAGCCTTCATCCGCCATTGCAGCCTTGCGCGGCTGCCCGGGCGCGGCGGCCTGTCGGGCGACATCCTGTCCCATGATTTCATCGAGGCGGCGCTGATGAGGCGTGCCGGCTACGAGGTATGGCTGGTGCCCGACCTCGGCGGCAGCTACGAGCAGCAGCCGCCGAACCTCGCCGAAGAACTGCGGCGCGATCGCCGCTGGTGCCAGGGCAACCTGATGAACCTGCGCCTGCTGGCCGAGCCGGGACTGGCCGGCGCGCACCGCTGGATGCTGTTCACCGGTGCCTTGTCCTATCTGGCATCGCCGCTCTGGCTGGTGTTCCTGCTGGTTTCCGCACTCGCGTGGCAGGCGGACGGGCTCGGCCTGCAGGCACTGGCGCTGTTTGCCTGCAGTGCCAGCCTGCTGCTGGTGCCCAAGCTGCTGGCGGTGGCGCTGATTGCATTCAGGCGCGAGGCGGCGCGCCATGGCGGCTGGCTGCGCGTGCTCGCGGGCGTGCTGCTGGAGGCGTTCTGGTCACTGCTGCTGGCACCGGTGCGCATGGCGGCCCACACCCTGTTCTGTCTGGCCGCGCTGACCGGCATCGAGATCCGCTGGCAGTCGCCGCCGCGCGAGGCCGCGGCGCTGCCCCTGTCGGTGGCATTGCGGCAGTTCGGCCCGTTTGCAGCACTGGCTGCAGCGGCCAGCGTGTCCGGCGTGTTCGCCGATCCAGCCGTCGCCCTCTGGCTGCTGCCGGTCACGCTGCCGCTGCTGGCCAGTCCTTTTCTGGCAATCGCCGGCAGCCGCGAGGATCTCGGGAGCGCCTTGCGCAGGCAGGGCCTGCTGTGCACGCCCGAAGAGATCGCGCCGCCGGCGCTGTTGCGCCGCACCCGCGTGCTGGCGCATGCCACCCTGCATCCGGTGACGCGCGGTCAGGCGGCGCCGCTGCCGGTCGCGGGCAGCGCCCCGGCCGCAGTGATCGAGGAGCGCCGGCGTGCATGAGCGCGGGCTGGCACCTGCCGGCCTGCGTCGACGCCGCTTCATCGAAACCGGGCTGGCAGCAGCGGCCAGCCTGGCACTCGGCGACAGCCGGGCAGCGGCGCGCGATGCGCCGGTACTGAAGCTCGGCCCGCCGCAGCCGTTTTCTTTCGAGCGGCTGCGCCGGCGCGCGCAGCAGATGGCCGTCCGTCCCTACCAGGCGCCGCGCTCGCCCGACCGGCGCATCCTGCAGCAGATCGACTATGACGAGCACGGCCGGCTGAAATTCGATCCGCGCGCCGCGCTGTTCGCGGACGGGCCGGGCCGCTATCCGGTCACCTTCTTTCATCTCGGCCGCTATTTCCAGGTGCCGGTCCGGATGCATGCGGTCAGCGACGGCAATGCGCATGAACTGCTGTACGACCCGGCGCTGTTCAGCATGTCGCCGCACAGTCCGGCGCAGGTGCTGGGCGAGCACACGGGTTTTGCCGGTTTCCGCCTGCAGGAGAGCCGCTTCTCCGACCAGTACCCGTTGCCGTGGCAGTCGAACGACTGGGCCGCATTCCTCGGCGCGTCCTATTTCCGCGCGATCGGCGACGCGTTCCAGTACGGGCTGTCGGCCCGCGGCATTGCCATCGATGTAGCGCTCGCCGACCGTCCGGAGGAATTCCCGGCCTTTACCGAATTCTTTATCGAGGCGCCGGCCAATGAGCGCGATGCGCCGCGCGTGCATGCGCTGCTCGACGGGCCAAGCGTCTGCGGCGCCTTCCAGTTCCGGCTGGTGCGCGATGCCGGCGTGACAATGGACGTGCAATGCCACCTGTGGCTGCGCCGGCCGGTGCAGCGCTTCGGCATCGCGCCGGTCACGTCGATGTACTGGTATTCCGAAAAGTCGCGCCGCATGGGGGTCGACTGGCGGCCCGAGGTGCATGACTCCGACGGGCTGGCGATCTGGAC
>JAIXTG010000421.1 GCA_027484285.1 Oxalobacteraceae bacterium
ATCGACTCGGCGTCGGCCGCCTGGTTGTCGACCGAGTTGATGCGGAAGATGCTGTAGCCCTTGCCCGGCACCGGCACGCCGACGTAGGCCGGCAGCTTGTTGGCATCGGCCTTCATCACTGCCGCAACCACCGGGCCCGGGGCGCCGTTGAAGTTGCTGCGCGAGACGGCCTTCGGCGCACCGAACTCGGCGCTACCGCCGGCCTTTAGTTCGGCCAGTTTCTTCACGCCGGCTTCCTTGGCCAGTTTCTCGGCCTCGGTGGCCAACAGCCGCTCCTCGATCTGCGCACGCACTTCCGCCAGCGGCTTCTTCGACGCCGGCTGGTGGTCCAGCACGCGGCCGGCAATGTAGATGCCCGGGCCGACTTCGATGGCCTCGGTGTTGCGCTTGTTTTTCAGTGCGTCGTCGCCAAACAGCGCCGCCAGGAATTGCGGCTGGTTGTAGGCGGCGGCCTTCGGCAGCGCCGGGTTGGGCTGGCGCGTCAGGCCGGCCACGGTTTCGATCTTCAGGCCGAGCTTGTCGGCCACGGGCTTCAAGCTGTCCGGCTGCTCGTACACCATGTTGGAGAAGGTCTCCGACATCGACGCAAACTTCTTGCCTGCCTCGGTGCGGCGGATCTCGTCTTCAATGTTGCCCTTCACATCCGCCAGCGGGCGGGTGGCGGACGGCTTGATGTCGGTGACGCGGATGATGTGGAAGCCGAAATCGGATTCCACAATGCCGCTGGTCTCGCCCTGCTTCAATGAATACGCGGCATCTTCGAACGGCTTGACCATCATGCCGCGGCCAAAGAAGTCGAGGTCGCCGCCGCGCTCGGCCGAGCCCGGGTCGTCCGACTGCTCCTTGGCCAGCTTGGCGAAATCGGCCGGGGACTGTTTCAACTGCGCCAGCAGTTTCTCCGCCTTGGCCTTGGCGGCCGCCTTCTCGGCCGCCGGTGCATCCTTGGCGGCCTTGACGAGGATATGGCTGGCACGGCGCTGCTCGTCGGTCTTGTAGCGCGCCAGGTTCTGCTCGTAAAACTTCTTGATGTCGGCCTCGGTCACGCTGACCTGCTGCTCGACGATCGGCGCGGCCAGCACGACGAACTCGGCCTTGGCACTGGCGGGGACTTCAAAGGCGGCGGCGTTCTGGTCGTAATACTCCTGCAGCATTGCGTCGGTGACTTTCACCTGCGGCTTGAAGTCCTGCACCGTCAGCGCCAGTTCCTGGATTTCGCGCTTTTGCTGGTTGAGCGTGGCAATGCGCGCCGCCACTGCTTTCGGCGCGAACGCGGTGTTCTGGATGGCGGCATTGACCTGCTGCAGCGCGAGGTCATGGCGCAGCGTGGCTTCGAATTTTTCCGGGGTCAGGTTCTGGGCGGCCAGCAGTTGCTGGTAGCGCGCCTTGTCGAACTTGCCGTCGGCGTCGGTCAGCCCGCCGATGCCCAGGATGGTCTGGCGCACCAGGTCGTCCGACACCGTCAGGTGCTGGTCGGCCACATGCCGCGACAGGGCCTTCTGGGCAATCAGGTTCTCGAGCGCGCCCATCTTGGCTTCGGGCGTGTCAAACATGGCCGGGTTGAACTGCTCGCCAAACATCTGCTTCATGCGCTCGAGCTGCCGGGCCTGCGCGGCATCCCATTCGCGCTGCGTGATGTCCTGGCCGGCGACCTTGGCCACGGCCGGGTCGCGGTCGCCCATGCGGGTGTAGCTCTCGAGGCCAAAGAAAGCAAACGACGGGAAGATAATCAGGAGCAGCAGGAACTGCATCAGCCTGCGGTGGGTGCGGATGAATTCAAGCATGGGGCACTCTGTCTCCAGCCCTGCGAGGGGCAGATATCATTATTCAAGCCATTCGACCGCTGCCATTCGACCGGGTTTTCTGGTCGGCCAGCAGGCTGGCGGCGTAAAAAAAGGCGAACCCTCGGTTCGCCTTCTTCGGTTTGGCGGAGTGGACGGGACTCGAACCCGCGACCCCCGGCGTGACAGGCCGGTATTCTAACCGACTGAACTACCACTCCTTGTCCTGCTTCCGGCGCGCCCTTGCAGGGATCGCTCGGCATCGGCTGGCTTGTTGGTGGGTGCTGAGAGGCTCGAACTCCCGACCTACGCCTTGTAAGGGCGCCGCTCTACCAACTGAGCTAAGCACCCGCTGAAACCTGTTGCCGTTTCATGCGAGCCAGCCTGTCCCGGCGTTTGTCACCACGCCGGAAAAACAACTAGTTTACTGCATCTTTCAGTGCTTTGCCAGGCTTAAATTTCGGCACCTTCGAAGCAGCAATTTTGATCTCCTCGCGAGTGCGCGGATTACGGCCGATGCGCTCGGCACGGGCACTGACCGAAAACGTTCCGAAGCCCGCCAGCGTCACGGATCCGTCCTGCTTCAGCGTCGTGGTGACCGCATCGATCACGGCTTCCAGGGCGCGGCTTGCCGAAGCCTTCGAGATATCGGCAGCTTTCGCGATTTCATCAATCAGTTCAGTTTTATTCACTGACATTCCCCTCGGAGATGTTGTTGAGATTTTTCTGTAAAAACGGGCAGCGCCCAGCGCTGCCTGCCGGTAAAAAATCGGCGCCTTCCTGCAGCGAGCGCGTATTAGACGCGCGAGCCGCACATAGTGTCAAGAAATTTGCCAATCGGCATCGTTCACGA
>JAIXTG010000361.1 GCA_027484285.1 Oxalobacteraceae bacterium
CATCGTTGGTATCTTTCCTGTCTGGCTCTTAACAAGAGCGATTCCCGTCTGACTCCCCCGTTTTTCCTTGCCTGATGTGCGTGCGGCGAACGCTCGGCACTGCTGTGCGTCGCCATTCAACATTATTCCCAATTAAAGGAAAAACGCTATGAGCAACCAAACCGGTATCGTCAAATGGTTCAATGATTCCAAGGGCTTCGGCTTCATCACTCCTGATGGTGGTGGCAATGACCTGTTTGTCCACTTCCAGGACATCACGGGCAATGGTTTCAAGAGCCTGGCCGAGAACCAGCGCGTGAGCTTCGTGAAGGGCAATGGCCCCAAGGGCGAGAAAGCCACCAACGTGCAGGCTATCTGACGATCCAGCGCCGCATGTCGCGCGTTTGGCGTGCAGTATTTGCCAGGCGCGCCAGCCGATGGCTGGAAAATGTATCGGTGAAACCCTGCGTATAACAGGGTCACTGATACAGACCGAGAAACCCGTCTTCCGAGGCGGGTTTTTTATTGCCCTTTTCTGTCATGTCATCCCATTGCACGGGGCGGGTGTGCTGCATCCAGGGTCGCCTGTCGTTAACCGCTTTATCTGCAGGAAGTCCTGATTCCCACCTCAAAGCCTTCGACAATTCCTAAAATCGAGGAAGGCAGTTTTTTTGGTGCGTCGCCGCAAGGAGGGTCAATCGCCTGATGCTGCAGGCCGCTCTTTTCTTTATCGGGAACCGGTGATCCGTTCGAACCCGCGCTGATTGGTAAATTTAAATTTCGTCACTTCAGTACTTCTGATAGATTGAAGCGAACGAGGCGTGTTTCCCGCGCGCGGCACAGAAACATCACGTCAGTGCATGCCGTATCCGGGACCCGGAAATTCTGTGAGCGACAACATGGATCACAATAAAGCGCTGGCCGATAATCTCGCGTTTCAGTCAAATACCAAATGGTTGATGGCTGCGCGTGGCGGCCCCGCGCAGCCGTCGCCGGGGCGCCAGTCGACCCGGGATAATGGCGACAAAGACGGTTGCGAAGCGTCGCTGATGGAAATCCTCGAGAAGCAGATTATTCCCAGCCTTCTCAAGTCCACTGAACATTCTCCGCCTTTCATTTCTACCGACGGCACGCGCCTCAGTTTACCGACCTCGGCGGAAGTAAAAAGATTTGCTGAAATCTGCATTAGCGGCGATGCAGCATTGCCCGATACATTCGTGCAGGGCCTGATTGCGGAAGGACTGGGCGCAGAGACAATCTTTCTCCACCTGCTGACGCCAGCGGCACGGCATCTCGGTTATCTGTGGGATGAGGATCTCTGCGACTTCACGCAGGTGACTGTCGGTCTGATGCGGATGCAGCAGATTACGTTAAGACTTGGAAACGAATTTCAGGAAAAGCGTAAATCGGCCATGTCGGGCAGGCGTGCCATGTTTGCGCCTGCACCCGGTTCGCAGCACACCCTCGGTGTGCTGATGGTTTCCGAGTTTTTTCGCCGTGCCGGATGGCAAGTATGGATGGAGCTTGCCAGTTCGGAAGGCCAGCTGATGAGGGCGGTGCAAAAAGACTGGTTCGATATTATCGGCTTGTCCGTCGGTACCGAGGCGCAGGCCGAGGATCTGGCTGAAACCATCAGCCAGCTGCGTACTGCCTCGGCAAACCCGCAGGCAAAAGTGTTGATCGGAGGCCCGCTGCTCGTCAGTGAGCCCGATTTATATCGCCGGGTTGGTGCTGACGGCGCTGCGACTGACGCCGGGGCGGCGGTTGAATTGGCGAAGGCGATGCTTGCAACGCCCGCGTTTCCCCCTGCCGTGGTTCCTTCGGCCTTGCCTGCCGTCGATAGCGCGGGGCTGGATCCGAAAGAGATCATGGGGCGGTTCCGGAAATTCCGAATGAGCCGGGGCATTACCATGAAAGATGCCGCAGTCCAGTTAGCGATCCACCATTCCTCGCTCACTAAATACGAGCAACTCGACCGTCAGCCAAAGCCGGAAATCCTCGAGAAAATCGTCGGCTGGATGGAGTCCGTCCAGAACCAGTCCAGCAGGATGGTCAAAAAGCGCTGATGCCGCAAAGGCGGCTCATGGCAAACGCTGCACTGCGATGCATGCGTGAATCACAGGAAGGCGAGGGCGCTGGCCATCTGCTCCTGAATGAATTGCATGCATTGCTGGCGCACCGGGATACCTGCTCACACCACCCACGCAGGACACCATCCCGGACAACGCGCGCGCATTCAATTGCTGGTCAGCCGGGCGAGATAAGCAGCTGCACCATCGGACGCGCCCTGCTGCGGATGTGAAATGCAGAATTTGTCGATACTGCTGATGGCGGGGTCAACCGCATTCGGGTCATCGTTATACGGGTCCTGCTCTGCTCGTTTCAAACCTTGAAGGGTCAGGCTCAGCGGCGCAAGAAAGGCATTCACCCAGCTTTTTTTTCGCTTGTGCTCCAGATCGCTCCAGTCCTTGCACGAAAAATCGCCGAACAGGCTGGCTGCCCTCGCGTCCGTGACCGCACAAGAAAGCGCCACAAGGCAAGCGCAGGAAAACAAACTGATTTTGGTTTTTCCGGACAGGATGGCCGTCATGGTGAGCACTCAATTCCTTTATTGCCGATTGATTTAGCGGTACTTCTTCTGCCAGCCCGTCGGCCGCATGGAGTCATCAGGCGGCGCAGAATTCCCGCTCCGGACAAGGCGGGTATTCCCGGATTCAGTAATTCAGAAAGGCGGCCACGCCGGCCGACGCCTGTCCCGTCGGATGGGCAGCACAATGGGCATCCATGGAAGCGACAGCCTGACTGAAGTCCTGGCCCATTTTGTATTTTTGCTCCTTTTTCCCCCGGCTCAGCCCCATGCTCATGGTCGACAGCAAAACGCCCACCCATTTATGCTTCGATTCTTCATGCATGCCCGCCCAGTCCGCGCATGAAGGATCCGATATCAAGCCGCCTCCGGTGACGGGCAATGCCTGGCTTTCCGACCGCATTGGCGTTGCCAGTGCGACCAGCAGGGCGGCAGACAAGACAAGCCGCGAAGAAAAATATGGCACAGTTGCCGCCTCGATTTTTTTGGTCATGCAAGCCTCTATCACTAACAGGAAAAGCCGCTCCAGTCTTTCCAGAATAGAACGACCGGGATTGCGTTATGATTAATGTTGAACGATCGTTCAAGAATGGTAAGCGGCAGATGTCCGCAAGTCAATGCACCGCCGCACGACCACCGGCTGGTGCCGATATGCACACTGCATTTTGCGAACACTTGAAAATCCACTGACATGGGGCATCCTCATCTCTCAAAAGAGCAAGTCCTCGATTTGCTTACCATCGCATTTCGCCGGCATGGCAAAGATGGCGCCACCATCGCTGTCCTCGAGACAGCGACGGGGTTGAGGCGCAATAGCCTCTATCATCTTTTCCCGGGCGGGAAAGGCGAGATGGTGGCTGCCGTGCTAGACCATGCAGCGGCACTCATGTATGAACGTGCGCTGAAGCCGCTTCAGGAAAGCGGCAGTCCGAAATACAGGCTGACCGCCATGTGCAGGGCGCTGGATGATTTTTACTGCAGCGGCAGGGAGCCCTGTCTGGTGGGCGTGTTGAGCCTTGGCGTACCGGAGGACCTCGTCCAGCAGCAAATCACCCGCGCGGTGACGGGGTGGATCGAGATGCTTGCCTCGGTGATTGAAGAGGCAGGCATCCCGTCACGACGCGCCCGCGAGCGGGCCGAGGAAGCCGTGATTGCCATCCAGGGTGCACTGGTGGTGTCCAAGGCATTGGGGAGCGAGCACGCGTTCAAACGGCTGATGAAGCGCTTGCCCGATGATCTGCTCCAGCCTTGCATTGCCGGTTGACAGCATGCTGCGGCCCCCGCGGTCGCTTCAGGCATCGGTGCGGACGGGCACCGGGAGCCGCTGCGGAGCTCCGCAAGGTGTCCGGTAGGGCGGCGAATAGACGAAGCGGCCCGCATGGCGGCGCTCAGCTCCCCGAGAGTGCCGAGCCCACCAGTACTACCGAGACCACCGGTACTACCGAGGCCACCGGCACTACCGAGACCCCACCCTCCCGATCAAACCGATTCCCAATCGGGCCGGACGCCCGGTCTCCCGCGCAGAGGACGCTCATGCAACCTGCTGGGCGGTTGCTGAATGTCAGGCCGACCCGTCATCTCCTTTTCTGCCTGTACTGGCCGGCATCGGACCGGCGGATGCTCGTACGACCGGCTCCAGTGTGCCCGGCATGAACAGCTGGCGCTTGTCGAGCAAGGCTAATGCCTGGTCAGCGGGCAGGGGTCGGGCAAACAGAAAACCCTGCACCTCGTCGCAGCCGAATCGTTGCAGGTCTTCCAGCTGCTCGCGCGTCTCGACACCCTCTGCGATGACATCGATCCCGAGGGTTTTCCCGATCTGGATCATCGCTTTGCAGATCAGTTTTCCTTCTTCTCCGCTGGACAGGTTGCGTACAAAAGCCGAATCGATTTTCAGGACATCCACTTTCAGTTGCTGCAACTGGGCCAGCGACGAGTAGCCGGTACCGAAGTCGTCGATCATCAGCTTGTGGCCCATATTTCCGAGCAGCCGCAGCTCCCGCTTGATCGCAGGGTCGTCGGCCACCATCGTCGATTCAGTCAGCTCCAGCTCGATCTGGGCGGGCGGAATACCGTAGCGTTCGCTGCACGCCTTCAAATGCTCGCGCAAGCGGGAACTCTTCAACTGCTTGGCCGAGATATTCACCGATACCGGATGCAGCAGCTTGTCGGACTCGCGCCAGAGGACCAGCGCCTTGCAGACCTCCTCCACGACCCAGCAGCCGATGTCATCGATCAGGTCATGTTTTTCCGCGACCGGGATGAAGCGTGCCGGTGACACGGAACCGAGCACCGGATGCTCCCAGCGTGCGAGTGCCTCGAAGCCGATGAGCTGGCCCGACACTGCGGAGGCCCGAGGCTGGAAGCACAAGCTCAGTCCGCCATCCGACACTGCCTTGCGCAAGCCAGCCTCGAGACTGAACTCGTCGCGCAGGCGCTCGCGCATGGTGGGCACGAAAATCTCGAAACGGTCTTTGCCGTTGCGTTTGGCTTCGTACATTGCAATGTCGGCAGCCTGCACCAGGTCGGTCGCATTGCGGGCATCCATCGGGAAGGCTGCAATGCCGACCGAGGCGCGCGGGTTGGCCGTCGCCCAGCGGCCGGCCTGTCCCACGTCCCGCACCCGGTCGACGATATCGGTCGCTACTTTCGTGGCCATCTCGAAGTTGTCCAGATGGAGGGCAATCACGAGGAATTCATCGCCGCCAAGCCGCACGACCACATCGTCCTTGCGCACCACCTGCCTGATGCTGGCCGCAACCATTTTCAGATAGTCGTCGCCGGCCTGGTGCCCGAGCGTGTCGTTGATGGACTTGAAATTGTCGAGGTCAATGAAAAGCGCAGCGACATATTCCTGGGACAGGGCAGCCCGCTTGAGCAGTTGCGGCAGCTCGCGGTTGACCCAGTGGCGGTTCGGCAGGCCGGTCAGCCCGTCGGTCAGCGCCAGTCGCTCCAGCTGGGCTTCCTTTTCCTTGAGGTCCGTGACATCGCGCAGGGTAGCGGCGAGACCATCTTCAACCAGCGTGGCGCGACACATCATCCAGCGCTTTTGTCCGGCGCTCTCGCGATAGAAAAACGCTTCGGTCTCTGCAAAGCCGTTCAGCATCGCCTGGCCGAGGAACTCGCGGGTGGCCGCCCAATTGGCAGCAGTAAGCAATGAGCTCAGGGCTTGTCCCACCATCGAATCGCGTGCGCGCGCAAAGGAATTCGCCGCCTGCAAATTGCATTCATCGATACGGAAATCCTGCAGTGCACCCGCTGGTGACCGGAGCGGGGTGAGCATGAACAGCTCATCCCTTGAATCATCGACGGCTTGCCGGAAAACAGACCGCACATGCCGTGTCCGCTCTTCCGCATTGATCCGGCTGACCTGGCGCCAGACCGTCCATCCGGTGAGGGTCAGGATGACCAGGCTTGCGATCGTCCCCAACAACATCAACTGCAAGCGTTCGCTGGCCAGCGGGGCCAGCACTGTCTCGCGTTCGAGGGCGACGACCACATCGACCGGCTGGCGCAGCAGGCTCGCACGCGCAACGAAGAAACCTTCGTCTGCTTCCAGCAGGGGCTGGCCCTCCGAGAGGGTGGACGCCCCGACCAGCTTTTCGAACATCCGTGCAGCCGGGCTGCCCGCTTCCGGCGCATCGTTGCGGACGGCGCTGTTGGCCAGCAGGGGGCCAGCGCGCAGGCCCACGAGAATCACATCGGCCGAATCCAGCAAAGCCGCGTTGCGAAGGTTGGTCAGGACAGTGTCGGGAACGGGAATCGACCAGATGCCGGCGAGATCACCGCCGGGCAAATTGATTCTTCGCGTCAGGCGGATCACCCGTTTGCCCTTCAGGGCTCCCACGCCGTTTGCCGGCGGGTGGATCATCAGGTCCTCTTTCGCATCTTTCCGCTGCCGGATGAAGAACTCCTGATCCGCCACGGAGGCGCCCACCGATTTCGCATTGCGTGCGATACGGATGATGCCGTCGGGATCGATGTAGGCGGGACTCAGCCACGAATGCTCGGGCAGGCCGCTCAGCAGTTTCTGTATCGTCGCCTCCGACGCGCCATGCTGGGTAAGGTAGGCGAGGGAAAGCAGCAGGTGGTCGCTCTGAGCGACCAGGTCATCGAGCTGCTCGGAAAACGAGACGGCGACCTTGACGGCTGCGTTATGCCCCTGCTTGAGGGCCTGCTGCTCGTCTGTCCGGATCTGCCAGAAGACGCCGCTCCACAAAACCGTGATCCCGATAATGGCAGGAAGAACCGACCGAACCAAGGGTTGCCTGCGCAGCAGTCTTTTTACCCGCTCAATGAACATCCGTTCTCCTCTTTAGAGCTAGCCAGCCTTGGCCTTGCCTGATGACGTGCAAGCAGGCAGAGCCAGGATCAGGCGCCGTTACTTCCTCCTGTTGATTCCGATGCCTTCCCGCCCGCTATCTGGCGGAAGGGCGGCGCATAGCCGATTTATTGTTTTTAATAAACTAATAATTTATATACCGATACTTGATGTTAACACGAAGAAACTTTTGGACGCAGACGGGCGGTTTGGCCCCCCTTTTCTGCGGGCTCTCTGCCCGGAAATGAAAGAAAGATTGCCCGCAGTTGAACCGTCATGGGCAAGGACAGGGATACGGGTCTGGCGCTCGGATGGAGTCGCGGACGGCCCGCGGCAATGC
Organism: Oxalobacteraceae bacterium; assembly: GCA_027484285.1. Lineage (GTDB taxonomy): Bacteria > Pseudomonadota > Gammaproteobacteria > Burkholderiales > Burkholderiaceae_D > Pernthalerella. Next base: position 7,225 of record JAIXTG010000361.1, read on the forward strand.
CGGACAACCGCGCGCGACGAAGGGGAAGGGCGGCGAAGGACGCGATTGTGGAGGAGGTCGCCCGGGAGCTGGCCGCAAGCCTCAGGAGCAGTGTGACGATCGACTGGTCGGCGTGCGATAGCGTGCCGGGAAGCTGCAGATCGCTATCGCTATTCGCAGATGGCAAAAAGCTGCATGCCGGGAGTCGGAAAAATCAGGGAGTTAACGGCTTGGATGACTTGCGTGCCTCGCCATGTTCTGAGGGCTAAGCAAAGAACGCTCGGAGCAAACAGAGGCTAACCCCCGCGCAGTACAAGGATGATTATGGTTGCCATATGCATTGCGTTCGCATGCATGCGCACGGGCTGCAGGAAAAAGCTGCAGTCCCGCTGCCGGCCCGTCCCGCAGAGTCCCCTGCGCTGAGGCACTGCACCTGCAAAAAACCGGTCAGTGTTTTCGGCGGCGCCCGAGCATTTGCCACAGGCGCTTCAAGATACCCAGCCGAATGAGCCACGTAAGGAGTCGCATGGTCGTCTCCTGTAATTTCCGAGGGAATGCAGAATCGTGATCGCGGCCTTTTCTACCGCTTGTCCTTCGATCGTCGGCGCTTCCAGATCACTCATTGTGGCCATCACCAGGGCCTCGGTCGGTACCGCAACACTGCCCTGCCGCATGTCGATGAGTTGCACGGGCACGCCTTCGCTCGTCAAGACCACCCCTGAACCTGCCGTGCAGCGATAAACCATCAACGTCACGTGGATTCGATGTCGGGGCCGACGCTTAGTTCGGGCCTCTCTGCGCGGCCGATCGAATCGATCGAGGCGACGTCCTGTCAGCCGGTGGCGTTTCGCGACGGTGACACTTGCATAGCCGTTTTCAGCAATGAGGGCACCGGACACGTTGAACGCATGTTGAAGCCACCGGTGGCGAGTTGCGCTTCATTTTGCCTTTCAGGCTGATGAAGCTTCACTGGCGCGACCGCGGCAGATGAGGATGGAATGCCTTCCAAAAACGATTCCTGTTCCGAAGGATCACGCCCGATGCTGCACCCGATTCTCGTACAGCAGCCGGCGCCTTTTCTGTCCGGCAGTCTTGGGAATCTTACGCCCAGCGGCTAAGAAAATCCTGATGCCGTCGGTAGAACCGGTGCGACGCGAGGGCATCTACCATGTAACCTGTGCCTCTTCCGGGCCGACCATACGTGACTGTGATTGCGGCGAAGGGGGCATCGGCCATTGGAGCACTTGCTGAGCCTTGGTAACGGCGATCCTGTTCCGGGCGACGTGCGGGTGCGAATCAAACATTAGCTATGAAGGAGAATGTGATGAGATTTTTCACTACCACGATGCTCGTTGCGGTCGGAACCATGGTCGCACTGCCGGCCGCTGCCGCCCCTGCAAAGATGACCGATGCTCAGCTGGATCTTGTGGTGGCTGGCACGGATTACACCTGTCCGCCACCAGAGACTACGGCAAAAGGCAACAATGGCTGGGGCAATGGTACCGATGGCACCAACCCGGGCAGCTTCCGCGGCGCGACCGCACCGTCGAAGACGTCGGGACTGTCGGAACCGGCCTTCGGCAAGATCAACACCAACCCGACGATGTCGTCGGGCCGATAACCACTGATCATGGGTAAGACCCTGTTCACTGCAGGATGGCAAGGGGCCGGGAAGGCATCGCTCCTTGCTGTCCTGTGGCTGGCCGCCTCGAATGTTTATGCCGAGCGACCGGTACGCTCATTGCTCGAATACCGTACGGAGAATCTGATTCTCCAGCAATGGGACAACAGCTGTGCAGCGGCTGCACTGGCCTCGGTGCTGACCTTCAACCTGGGGTTTCCGGTGACGGAAAAGCAGGTAGCCACGGGATTGCTCGGCCAGACCGATGAAGTGCGGGTACGCGTTCGCGGCGGCTTTTCGCTGCTCGACATGAAGCGCTATCTGAATGGGCTCGGGTTTGAAGGCCAGGGCTATAAAAATCTGTCGCTCGAAGATCTTGCCGCAATGTCGCCAATGATCGTGCCCATCCGCAGTCGCATGGGCTACGACCATTTCGTCATCGTCCGCCGGGTGACCGGCACAGAGGTCGAGCTGGGTGACCCCGCCTTCGGCAACTATGCGATGAAACGCGCTGCATTCATCTCGCAGTGGACCGCAACCGGTTTCGGCATCCGGCCCAGGCCCTCTGCCGTCTCCCCGTGACCGCCTTCGCTGCATGCCTTTTGAGGCATGCCTAGTGCGATGTCGACTGGCGGTGCAGTAGCCGGGTAAATTCGTTTGCGGGGACCGCGTGGGCAAACAGGAAGCCTTGCGCATAGTCGCAGCCGGAGTCAAGCAGCCAGTCCCGCTGTTCGGTGTGCTCGACCCCTTCGGCGATCACGGCCATGCCCATGTCATGCGCCAGCTTGATGATTGCCATCGCCACGGCGCGATGGGTCGGCTTGGTGATTAATTCGCTGACGAATCTCTGGTCGATCTTCAGGTAATCCACTTCAAAACGGGTCAGGTACGACATCGACGCATATCCCGTGCCAAAGTCATCGAGGGCAATCTGCACACCGGACTCCCGCAGATGCGCAAGGCGATGCGAGACGGCCGGCGTCGACTGCAGCAGCACGGACTCGGTGATCTCGATCGCGAGGCTGCGCGGCGGCGCAGTGAATCTCTCCGGCGTGCCGATCCTCCAGCCGTCTGCAGTGGTCCCAAGGAAGGCGAGCGGGGACGGGTTCACGCTGATCTGGAACGGTCCCTGATCACTCCATTCGGTACAGCGCCGCCCCGCCTCATCCAGTACCAGGTTATCGATGGCGGCAATCAGCCCTGCTTCTTCTGCTGCACTGACAAATTCGCCGGGCAGCAGCAAGCCCCGTTGCGGATGATCCCACCGGACCAACGCTTCGGCCTTCTCGATCTGGCCGGTTTGCAAGCGGACGATCGGCTGGAAATGGACAACGAATTCGTGCTCGGCCAGCCCCCGCCTGAGGTCGATCGCAAGCCGATGCCGCGCAATCGTCTTCTGCTGCATATCCTCGGCAAAAAACCGAAATCCGCTGCGCCCCGCATGCTTGGCCACATACATCGCCTGGTCGGCATTGCGAACCAACGCTTCAGGCTCGGTCGCATCATGCGGGTAAAGGGTGATGCCGACGCTGCCCGAAATCTGCACCAGTTCGCCGCCGATGATGAAAGGCTGGGCCAGCGCCGTAATGATCTTCCGGGCGATCTGCTCCACATCTTCGGTGTGCTGCACGCCAGTGACAATGACTGTAAATTCATCGCCCCCCAGACGTGCCACGGTGTCTTCGGCCCGCGTGCAGGTGCGGAGGCGTTGGGCAGTCTGCTGCAATAGCTGGTCGCCATCCTCGTGTCCGAGGGTATCGTTGACTTCCTTGAAGTGGTCGAGGTCGAGGAAGAGCAGCGCGACGCGGGCGCCCGTCCGTTCGGCATGGTGGACTTCATGCGCGAGGCGATCGCGAAACAGGTGTCGGTTCGGCAGGTCGGTCAGGGCATCAAAATTCGCTTTCCGCCAGATCGCTGCATCGTGCTGCTTCCGCTCCGTGATGTCGCGTGCCGTGCCAGTCACCGCTTCCACCTCGCCCTGGTCGTTCAGCACGGGCGAGAGGATGTATTCGTGGAGCCTGTTACCGGAGTCCAGTTCGGTGAGGTACTCGGACTGGAGCGCCAGGCCGGTAGTGACTACCTGCCTGATTTCCTGATCAAACCGCCGGGTCGATGTCATGCCCAGTTCGGCTGGGGACCGCCCGAGCAATTGGTCCGGATGCAGTTTGAAATGCTCTGCCAGCGCACGGTTTGCATACAGCAGCCGGCCGCTGGCATCCAGCACGCACGCATGGTCCGGAATCGTCGACAGTACCTGGTCGAGGAACTTGACCTTTTTCTCTTGCTCGAGCACATAGGCGAGCAGCGACTGCGACAGCGCCTGGTCGATGGCCTCGTTGAAACGGTTCAGTTCCTCGAGCGGCGCAGGCAGGCTGTTGCCGAAGGTGTCCAGCCACAGCTGCAGCACGGAGGCTCGCAGGGCGCGGTATTCAGACAACACCTCGGGCGCGGACATGCCTTGTCCGAAACGGACTTTTCCATGTTCACCGGAATTGAAATCAAGGCCGGTGTGGCCCGCCTCGCGAGTTGTTTGCCTGCCACGGGATTTCCGTTGTCGCGCCTTGGTGGTTTGCGGCCGGTCGAGGTCGTTGGCGATCGAGAGCAGCAGGTCACGCGCGTGGTCTTCCTGCTCCGAGGCGAGCATTCCTTGCAAAGTCGGAATGGAGCCTGCGAAAGTCATCCAGGCCTTGATGATCGATTCCAAATCGTCCCGAATGAACTTGGCCAGTCGCACGGCATGCTTCCTTCGCTCTGTTACTCCATCAGACCCGAATGCCGGCTATCCAGTTGCATGAGACACATGAGGGAAGCGTCGCTGCCGCTGCCCTCGGCGATGCAGTGTCCTGCCAACCAATTTTTTTCAGTCATTCCGGCTTGTAAATACGGGTGATGAGCGCTGAGGGCCTCAATTGGCGCGGGTGGCGCCGCCGCTGGTATCCGGAGAGTGAGTCTGGGTTTGCGAGTCTCGCTTCGCCTGGGCTTTGGCCTTGTCGCGCTCCGCTTTTGCGTTTTTGTTGCAGGTGTCTTTCGCTTCATCCACCTGATCCTCGCATTTAGTCTTGGCAACCTGATACCGGGCTTCGGCCTGTGCTTCGGCAAGGGCCAGCCGGTTTTTCGGGGAATTCCGCTGACTCACTTTGGCCTGGGCCTCGGCAACAGACTTCTGGCCATCCGCCTCTGCCTCGCAGATTTTTCTGCTGACATCCTGCAGCGCTTCACACTGCTTCCTCGCCGCCTTGTGCTGCTCTTCGATTTGTTGCTTGTTCAAAGGGCGCGCCTGTTCCGTAGAGGTTTGTGCATATCCGGCAGTAGCAGACACGGACAAGACAATGGCGGCGAGCCGGCGGACGGTCGTTTGCATGACGCGCTCCTTTGCTGACACATGAGGAAAGGAGGGAGTCACGCAAAACTCGTTCCTGATGCGCGGTGCAGGGCGTGACTGTGATCCGCAGCCAGCCTGGTGTCCATGAAGGTTTGTGCAGGACATCTGTCGGCCGCTCGTCCGCCGCAGCAGGCCGTTCAGAGAAGCTGGGCAAGCAGCCTGCGTGGGGCAGGGGCGGCAGTGCGGCGGGGCGCCACAGCGGCGGCGCGGTATAGAAAAAGGAAAATTGAAGCCTCCGGGCTTTTCACACCCGGAATTCATTCAGAGAATCAAGCTCAAGGAATTCAGGAAGAGCACGAGGGAGAACTTACGCCCGGCGGTAACCCGGTTGCATGCCAGTGTGGCCACGCCATGCGTAAGGCATGCAACTGTATGCCCCAAAAGCTTCAACGACAGGCAGAACGATGGATCGGGCAACCTCCAACTCCGCGAACCGTCAGGCCTTCAAGCCTTCAGGCATCGCTCAGGCTGCAAGCATTTCCTGCCTGTTTTTTGGTCAGCCTGGGTCGCCCGATTTGGCTGCTGTTACTCGACCTTCCAGCTGCCCGACTTCCCGCCATGCTTTTCCATCACGCGGATATCCGACATCACCATGCCGCGGTCGATGGCCTTGCACATGTCGTAGATGGTCAGCAGGCCGACCTGGAC
>JAIXTG010000240.1 GCA_027484285.1 Oxalobacteraceae bacterium
ACAGCGACTATGTGCAGGGCGGACAGGGGTCGGTGGGAAGGATCACTTACAACGATGACCAGTTCCTGGGCGGGTCGGGCGGCAACCCCTTCGGCAGCACGGGCGGCGGCTGCACGATCGGCGGCAATGGGAAGTTCGATCCGCTGTGGCCCGTGCTGTCGCTGCTGGCGCTGGGCATGATCCTGCGCCGCCGGAAACCGGCAACCAGAAAAGAATGAGGGCGGGACCCCGTCCATGGCAAGGCACCCGGTGGCTTGCCGACCCCGCTTTCCGGATTGCGGCCGTCGCAGGGCCGGTCGCAGCGCTGGCCATGGCCCCGTGGGTGCCGGATGAAGGCCAGCGGGATGCGCTGGCCCTGCTGTCCTTCACGGTCTTCCAGCCGCTGGCGGAGGAATGCCTGTTCCGCGGCTTGCTGCAGCCCTGGCTGGCGCGGCATCTGGGTGCTCGCCATTGCGTGGGCCCGGTCACGGCAGCGAACCTGCTGATCTCCGTGCTGTTCGCTTCCGCCCACCTGCTATCGCATGCGCCGTGGTGGGCAGCCTCCGTGCTGCTGCCCTCACTGGTGTTCGGCTTCTTCAAGGAACGACATGGCCACGTCGGGCCAGCAGTTGTCCTGCACATGCATTACAACACCTGCTACCTGATCGTCGCCCTCTGATCGCCGCAATCCCGCGGGGCAGGTGCGGTACAAACGCCAGTCGCCGCCTCGCGGGTGGCGACTGGCGTTTCCGGGGTTGGAGGATGGTGCCAGCACCGCGACGCAGCACTGGCACCATGCGCAGATCAGGCAAGCACGAAGTCCGCTGCCGTAATCGTGTTGGCATTGCCCACGCCGACCAGCACGATCGTCGACAAGGGGTTGCCGTCAAAGGTCACCAGCGTGTCCGCGCCAGCGTCGGCGATCACCACCCGATTTGAGAAGTTTCCTGCATTGATGCCGAGCGCGGAAACATCCAACCGGTCTTTCTGGTCGTCGAAGCCGATCACCCGGTCACTGCCACCGCCAGTGCTGTAGACAAAGCGGTCATCGCCGCCGCCGCCGTTGAGGGTGTCGTTGCCGGCGCCGCCGTGCAGGAAATCGTCGCCGGCTCCGCCATTGAGCGTATCGGCGCCCGCGCCACCGGACAGGTTGTCCTGCCCGCCCTGCCCGCTGAGCACATCATTGCCGTCGCCGCCGGTTATCGCGTTGGCCTGAGCGTTGCCCGTACCGGTGAAATTGGCTGAGCCGGTGTAGACGAGGTTCTCGATATTGGCGACCAGTGCAAAGCTGCCGAGTGTCGTGCGGACCGTGTCGATACCGGCCGCAGCTGCCTCGCTGATGTTGTCACCGGCAAGGTCGATGTCATAGGTGTCATTGCCTGCGCCGCCATTCAGGTTGTCCGCACCGGCGCCACCGTTGAGGGTGTCGTTTCCATCGCCGCCGTTCACGGCGTCCGAACCGCCGCCACCATTGAGCGCATCATCACCCGCACCGCCGTTCAGAGTGTCCGATCCGCCACCGCCGTTCAGCGTATCGCTTCCGTCGCCACCGCCAAGCACATCGTTGCCGGCCTGGCCATCCAGGGTGTCATTGCCCGCCAGTCCGTTCAGCGTGTCATTGCCGACGGCGCCGGTGATCTGGTTTGCCAGGGCATTGCCGGTGCCGCTGAAATTGACGCTGCCGGTGAAAGTCAGGTTTTCCAGCGCGCTGCCGAGCGTATAGCTGGCCAGAGCGGTGCGAACGGTGTCGATGCCCTCGTCCGCCAGTTCAACGACCACGTCGCCGACGACATCGACGATATACACATCGTTGCCGGCACCGCCCAGCATGCGGTCAATGCCGGCGCCGCCGTCGAGCCAGTCATCGCCGGCCAAACCGGTCAGGCTGTCGTTTGCGCCCAGCCCCCTCAGTTCATCCGCACCCGCCGAGCCTTGCAATTGGTCAGCCTGCTCCGACCCGGTCACCAGGTCGCCAATCATTGGGGTCGGCAGCGAAGACTGGAATTCCATAGTGTCCGATCCCATCTGGAAGCCGATCTTCACCGCAACCTGCTTGCCGACATGCGCCTGCAGGAGATCGAGCGTCGGGCCGGTGGCACCGGTGATATCGATCCAGCTTCCGTTCTCGAGCATTTGCCACTGGTAGCTGACAGGCAGCGGCATGTTCGGACCGGATTCCACGATGGCCGTCAGCTGCTGGCCCTCGATCATGCGGGAACCGCCGATGGTCACTGCCGGCAAGCCGGCGAAAATCACGCCGGTCGGATCGGATTCGAATTGTTCAAGGAAGCCCCGGCCGTCGGTAAAGAAAGCCACTGCACGTACCTGCTGCCCGACTTGCGCCGCACCCAGCGTGAGCGTCGTGCCGGTCGCGCCGGCAATATCGACGTACACACCGTTCACGGACTGTTGCCACTTGACCGTGACGCCCGACGACGGGACGCCGTCGAGATCCGTAATGCCGGAAACTGTCGCAGTCACCGTCCGGCCGGACACTGGGACCGTTGAAGACAGCGTGACCGAGCCGGTGGCAGGGCGGTTGAATTTCAGCAGCTGGTCGGAAAACTGGATTTGCTCGATATTGCGCAGCAGGTCGCTGCCATCCAGCAGGGTGCCGCCGGTGTGCCTGACGCGCATAGTGCCATCGGCATTCTGTTCGATCAAATAGTCGGCACGCGCACCCGAAAACACTGCGGTGTCGACCGACGAATCCGGTGCGGACTTCAGGACCTCGCGGACGATCTTCAGCTGGCTGACGTCGTAGGTGCCGTCGAACAGTTTTTCCTGCAGCTCGGTCAGGCTGTTGGCCCAGACAAGCGCATTGCCTTGCGGGTCCATCACCCCGATCTTGACGTTCAGCCACGCATCGCCATCGAGAATGTCATCGCCGCCGCGTCCCTCGAGCAGATCATTGCCGAGGCCGCCCAGCAGGATGTTGCCGCTGCCGAATCCGACGGTACTGCCGACGATGGACTGCAGCCCGGCGATCCGCGCGATGCCTGCAGCGTCCAGCGTATGGCCAGCCATGGTGGCCTCGGCACCGGCCACCGGGGTGACTGGCGGCCCACTGGCCCGGTTATCACCGCGGATCACATCATCGAGGTTCCAGCCCGACACCGCCTCGACCAGGTCGAAACGATCGCGCAGCACATCCGCCTGGTCGGTCGAGAACACCCGTATCGTCAGGTCGGCGTCGGCAGCCACCGTGCTGCCTTTGTAAATCGCCCAGTCGAAGCCCAGCATGCCCTCATTGCGCATCACGCTTTCGCCCTGAACCATGATGTCGTCGCCGGACTCGGCATCGAAGTCCTGCTCGTTCTGGCCGGCGAACATCACGTCATGGCCGATGATGGTGCTGTTGAAAAACAGCTCCGAGTTTTCGCCGGCAATCGTATCGAAACCGTTGCCGCCTTCGATCCAGTCGTCGCCCTCGTTACCCAGCAAGAAGTCGCCGCCCTCGCCGCCCAGGATGAAGTCATCGCCCTCGCCGCCGAAGGCTTCCTTGCCATCCTTGCCGGTCGAGATGAAATCGCTGCCGCGCCCGCCGAAAATCAGCGCGAGCCCGCTGCCGCCGGAAATCTTGTCGTTGCCGTCGTCGCCATGCAGGAAGTCTGTCTCGCCGATGTCGGTACCGGCATTGAAAATGCGGTCGTTGCCGTTGCCGCCGTGAGCCCGGTCGACCCCATAGCCGGCCTCGAGATAATCGTCGCCGTCGTCGCCCCACAGGGTATCGTCGCCACCGCCGGCGATCAGGGTGTCGTTCTCGTTCGTGCCGCCCAGGACGACATGGTCGCTGCCGGTGTAGCGCAGGAAATTGTCGTCTGCGTTGCCGTTCGGATTCTGCCGGATCACCAGCGGTGTCAGCCCCTGAAGAACCGGGTCGGAATGTGTGGGGTCGGCGCCGCCCTGCAAAGCCTGGTTCATTTCGAGAAAGTGATCCGGCACCGAGAAGATGTCGCCAGGCAGGTGCCTGCCGGCAGCCACGCCGGTAGGATTGCCTTCGGCATCGACCGCGCCGAGTGCGGTGTTGCGCAACACAATCTGCGCGAGGGAATTTGCCTCGAGCTCGTTGAGAAAGTTCAGGCCCTGCGTGCGCGACAGATAGTAGAAGCGGTCGCCGTTCTGCAGGTTCTCCATGGTTTGCTCGAAGACGAAGCTGAACGTGGATCCCAGCATGCCGCCGAACGGCATTTTCTTCTCGGCGAGGCCGCCGATCCAGAGATCGACGTTATTCAGGCCAGTCTCCTTGCTGGCCCAGGCACCGGAAGCATTCAGGAACGCGAGCCGGTCAGCCGGCGCCTCGTCGTCGCCGAACACCAGCTTCATCGCCGCCTCCCGCTTGGCGGTGACGGTAGTGGCATTCAGGATCGACTCGTGCTGGCCGTAGGCGGCAATGAAGTTGACGATCGATGCGGCATTCTTCAGGTCGAACGCAAAATCGGTCCAGCTGCTGTAGGGCTTGAGCTGGGTATCGCCGGTCAATGCGAACAGCTCGGCACGCGCCATGTTGAGCGACGGCGCGCCGTTCTCGCGTGCCCGGGCCATATTGATCGCGGCAAGGTCGAGCGGCAGCCCGAGCAGGTTGTTGCGCAGCGCATCGGTCACGAATTCGTCGATTTCGTTGCCCACCTGACGGGTCATGCCGCCGACGATCGCGGCCGCTGCCTGGTCCGGCGTTCCGAGCGCTGCAAACAGTTGCGGGTTGAGGAAGGCGTCGATCAGGCTGTATTCGGTGACCTCGTTGCTGGCAGGTGTGGGTACCACGTCGACCGTCTCGCGCAGCATCGAATGGCCGAACCGGTATACGACATCGGCAAACTCGGCAACGATGGCCGGATTGATGTCGGCCGACGAGTTGAAGACAAACAGGTCGATGTCGGGCTGGATCTTGCGCGCAAATTCTTCGAACACCAGGTGCTGGTACTGCATCTCGGTCGCAAAGCGCGCTGCCTGGAACAGGCGCTCGCCATCCCAGACGCCCGGGGCGGTCTGCCATTCGCCCAGCAGCGTCGCATCATTGGTGGCGAGCAGGAGATCTTTGATTTCCTCGACCTGGCGATTGTGCTCGGAGTGAAAAATGTGATGCACCGCGGTCAGGCCGACGTTCTCGTTGCCGCGGCCGTCGCCGGTGACGAAATGCAGATCGAGCAGTTCGTTGTCATAGCCACGCACTTTGATCGGGTTGTCAGGCTCGTCCGGGTTGATCGTAGCCATTGGATCTTGGTTGCCCGCTGCTATGTCATCGTCCAAGAGCAGCACCGACTCGCCCCCCACGACCCTCATGACGGGTGCGGCGGTATGCGCAATGTCATCGAGGAATGCATGGCCGGTACGCACGGCACGGGTGATATCGAGCCCGTCCGCGTTGCCTTCGGTCCAAACGGGCTCGCCGTTGACATCCCGCATCGGCACTCCGCTCGCGTCACGCAGCCAGACCTGGGCAAAGCCGTTCGCCCCCGGAATGAAGTTGCCGTAGGGGTCGGTCTTGATCAGCGGGATGTTGGTGACGTCGGCATCGGTCAGCCGGATGCCGAGCGTCAGTGCATTGGCCTTGATGTCGGCCCAGGTGGGCAGTCCGTCACCGGCACCGTCGAGCAGGTGGCCGGTCGAGACCGGACCGGTGATGGTGACCGGTTCGGTGCCGGTGCCAGGCTCGGTGCGGGAGACCAGCGCATACTCCCGCAGGAAAACCTGATGCGACGGATGCGATGTGTATGTCTGGTTCTGGTCAATGAAGGGTGTGGTCAGGTTCAGCGCGGTAGCGTCGTCCGAGGTGCCGTATACACCGTCCGCGCCGGGATCGCGCGGCGCGCGCGAGATCATCATGAAATTCGTCGGACTGCCTTCCTGATAAAGCGGATCATCTTTCTCCAGCGGGATGTAGACATTGCCATTGCCGCCCTTGGGTATCAGGGTCAGCCCGTGGTCGAAGAACTGGCCGAACAGGGTGAACCAGGAATTGTAGGGAGCGGACAGGCCCTCGTCGGGCGCGACATTCTCGACCACCCAGACGCCGTTCTCGTAATTCAGGCCCTGGGCTTCGAGCTCGGCGACAAGGGTATCGAACGCATCCTTGGCTTCGGTCGATGCGGCCTGTGCCTTGGTCAATTCGATTTTCGCCGCCTCGTGCAGCTCAAGTGCCGCCTGGTAGGCGTCGGGATCGTCCGCCAGGCCGGGAGCAGCGAGAGCGACCCCGGCGTCCTGTTCTTCTTCCTTCCTGACGACCAGATCGGCCGCCGTCGACTTGACCAGCGCATCGGCTTTAACCACCTTGCCTGCCATCCCGAACGGATCTTCGATGCCGGCACCGACCATTGCGGTCACCACCGCCGCGAGGTTAGCGCTGCTCTGGTCGGCCACCAGGTTGGAGATGATCCGCGGGTCGGCATCGACCACGTTGCCGGGGAGCGCGTAATTGGTATTGGTGACAAATGGCGAGGCCGATGGCGCCCGATAAAACACGTCGCCATCCTTTTCGTGGCGGTAGTAGGTATCGAGCAGCCGCGCAAACGGCTGGTCGGCAGCGCCCCAGTACTCACGCCCGCTGACAATGTTGTTGTAGCTGCCGTCGACCGTCCTCAGCCCGTAAGGCAGCAACGGATTGGTGATCAGCGAAGAGAGCGCCGCTCCGCTGGCATGCGCTTCGGCGATCTTGATCTGCTGCAGGATGAATTGCAGGTCGTGCAAATTGAGGCGGGCCATCGACGGTGCTCCCTGAGTGAGTTGGCAATCGTGATCTCAGGTTAG
>JAIXTG010000341.1 GCA_027484285.1 Oxalobacteraceae bacterium
ATCTACGCGGGCAACGCCATCGCAACCGTGCAGTCGATCGACCCGATCAAGGTGATCACCGTACGTGCGACCGGTTTCGATGCCGCGGCGACCGGCGGCTCGGCCGCCATCGAAAAGCTCGATGCGGTCGCCGATTCCGGCAAGTCGGCATTCGTGTCGCGCGAACTGGCCAAATCCGACCGTCCGGAACTCACGGCAGCCAAGATCATCGTGTCCGGTGGTCGCGGCCTGGGCTCGGCAGACAACTTCAAGCTGCTCGAGCCGCTGGCCGACAAGCTAGGTGCTGCGATGGGCGCATCGCGCGCCGCGGTCGACGCCGGCTATGTGCCGAACGACTGGCAGGTTGGCCAGACTGGCAAGATTGTCGCCCCGCAGCTGTACATCGCGGTCGGCATCTCGGGTGCGATCCAGCACCTGGCCGGCATGAAGGACTCGAAGACCATCGTGGCAATCAACAAGGATCCGGAAGCGCCGATCTTCAGCGTGGCCGACTACGGCCTGGTCGGCGACCTGTTCGAGGCCGTGCCCGAGATGGTCAAGGAAATCGGCTGAGCTCGGCAGCGACCCTGATGAGACAGCCAGCGGCCGTACTGTCATGCATGTGACAGGCGGCCGTTTTTGTTGGTGACACAATCCCCTGAACAAAAAACCTGGAGACGATGATGAGCTACACCGCGCCATTGAAGGACATGGCCTTCGTGATGAACGAACTTGCCGGACTGGAGGCAGTCAGCCGCTTGCCGGGCTGCGAAGATGCAACGCCGGAAACGGCCGAAGCGGTGCTCGAGGAAAACGCGAAATTCTGCGGTGAGGTCGTTGCGCCGCTGAACTGGGCGGGCGACCAGCAGCCGAGCCACTGGCATGACGGCCAGGTCACCACCACGCCGGGCTTCCGGGACGCGTTCAAGGCCTTTGGCGAAGCGGGCTGGCAGGGGCTGCAGCATCCGCAGGAATATGGTGGACAGGGCCTGCCCAAGCTGCTGGCCACGCCCTGCATCGAAATGCTGAACTCGGCCAACCTGTCGTTCGCGCTCTGCCCGCTGCTGACCGATGGCGCGATCGAGGCGCTGATGACGGCCGGCACGGACGCGCAGAAGCAGTTGTACATCCCGAAGATGGTGTCCGGCGAGTGGACCGGCACCATGAACTTGACCGAGCCGCAGGCCGGCTCCGACCTGGCGCTGGTGCGCACGCGCGCCGTGCCGCAGGACGACGGCAGTTTCAAGGTCTACGGCACCAAGATCTACATTACCTACGGCGAGCACGACATGGCGGACAACATCGTGCACCTGGTGCTCGCCCGCACGCCGAACGCGCCCGAGGGCGTGAAAGGCATTTCGCTGTTCATCGTGCCGAAATTCCTGGTCAACGCCGACGGCTCGCCGGGTGCGCGCAACGACGTGCATTGCGTGTCGATCGAGCACAAGCTCGGCATCAAGGCCAGCCCGACCGCCGTGCTGCAGTTCGGCGACCACGGCGGGGCCATCGGCTACCTGGTCGGCGAGGAGAACCGCGGCCTCGAGTACATGTTCATCATGATGAACGCCGCCCGTTTCGCCGTAGGCATGCAGGGTGTGGCCGTCGCCGAGCGCGCCTATCAGAAGGCCGTGCAGTACGCGCGCGACCGGGTGCAGTCGCGCGACCTCGCCGGCTCGGCCGGGCCGGTGGCCATCATTCATCACCCCGACGTCAAGCGCATGCTGATGAGCATGCGGGCGCAGACCGAAGCGGCGCGGGCGCTGGCCTACGTGACTGCTGCCGCCTTCGACGCTGCGCATCACCATCCGGACGCGGCTGTTCGCCAATCCAATGCGGCGTTCTATGAATTCATGGTGCCGATCGTCAAGGGCTGGTCGACCGAGCTGTCGCTTGATGTGACGTCGACCGGTGTGCAGGTACATGGCGGCATGGGTTTCATCGAAGAAACCGGCGCTGCCCAGCACTACCGCGATGCACGCATCCTGACCATCTACGAGGGCACGACCGCGATCCAGGCGAATGACCTGGTCGGGCGCAAGACCGCGCGTGACGGCGGCGCCGTTGCGAAAGGCATCATCGCGCAGGTCAGGACGACTGCCGTCGAGCTGGCCGCTGCGGATTCTGCCGACCTGCAGGCCATCGCTCGCCGGCTGACAACGGCGGCCGACGCGCTCGAGCAGGTGGTGGATTTCATTGCGTCGACCATGAAGGCCGACATCAAGGCTGTATTCGCCGGCAGCGTGCCTTACCTGAAAATGGCCGGCGTGGTGTTCGGCGGCTGGCAGATGGCGCGTGCGGCGCTGGTGGCGCGGCAGCAGCTGGCGTCCGGCAATGGCGACGCGGACTTCCTGCGTGCCAAGCTGGGTACGGCGCGCTTCTTTGCCGATTACTACTTGTCCACCGCCCCGGCATCGCGCGATGCGATCGTGGAGGGCAGCGCCGGCGTCCTCGCGCTGTCCGAAGAACAGTTCTGATTGGCCTTGGCAGGGGGGGGCGTCTGCGGCCTCAGCCGTAGGCGCCGCCCGTGAGCATCAGGTCGAGCGCGCGCGCCAGTATGGTCAGCAGCAGAGTCGCGCCGTAGAACAGATTGGCAACCATCAGTACGGCGACCGGCCAGCGTGAGCTGGTCTGGCGACCGGAATCCGGGTTCCAGCGGGCATCCCATTGTTCATCCGGCATCAGCCCGATGACAAAGGTTTCTATGCTGGCCGCCAGCATCGACAGGAGCAGCGGGGCGGCGGTGACCAGCAGCGGCTGGTCGGGAAGTGCGGCGATCAAGGCGGCGGTGGCCGGCAGGCTGGAAAAATGCAGCCACCCCCACAGGTCTCCGAGCCCGCGCAGGTAGAAGCGGTGCAGTCCGGCAGCGCCCAACAGGAAGGACAGCAGCGCGGCGAGGGTTTTGTTCTTGTGGGTCGGAGTCATGCCAGGTAAGTGAAGTTGCAGGAAGGTGCCAATTCTGTACCCGATTGGCAATTTTTTCAGGCGGCAGTGTGCCTCGGCTCCGGCCAGTCGGCAATCCAAACCAGCGAAGCTTGTTGCCGATGAGTGAAAACTGCTATCATCACGGTCTTTTTCCGTGTCCGTACCCACTTTTTCGAGAAGATTATGGTCGTAATTCGTCTGTCCCGCGGTGGCGCCAAGAAGCGCCCGTTCTACAACATCGTCGCTACCGACTCGCGTAACCGCCGCGATGGCCGTTTCATCGAGCGCATCGGCTTCTACAACCCGGTCGCTTCGGGTGCTGCTGTCGGTTTCAGCATCCAGCAGGATCGTCTGGCTCACTGGCAGAGCGTTGGCGCGCAACTGTCGCCGACCGTCGAGCGCCTGGTGAAGGCCTCGGCCAAGAAAGCAGCGTAATTTGACTTCTGGCAGTACCCCGGGACTCCCGGTTCCCGATGACCTGGTGCTGGTGGCGTATGTGTCCGGCGCCTACGGCATCAACGGATGGGTAAGGCTGAAAGCCTATTCGCCCGAGGCCAGTGCCCTGCTGCATGCCAAGACGTGGTGGCTCGACAAGCCGGACTTGCATGATGTCGATGTGATGCAAGTGCGGCCGCAAGGCGAGGACATCGTTGCGCACCTGATGGGCATCGCGAGCCGCAATGCAGCCGAAGCCCTGCGCGGTGCGACCGTGCAGATCCGGCGATCGCATTTTCCGCCGCTGGAAGAAAACGAGTTTTACTGGGTTGACCTGATCGGCCACGCGGTGGTGAACCTGGCCGGCGAATCGCTCGGCACGGTGACCAGCCTGATCGATAACGGCGCGCACCCGATCTTGCGTGTCGAGGTTCCGGCGCAGGGCACGGACAAGCCGCAGGAACTGCTGATACCGTTTGTCGAGCGCTTCGTGCCCAAGGTCGACCAGCAGGCAAAAGTGATTACCGTCGACTGGGAAAAGGATTACTGATCCCGGTCGCCGCAGGGGAGTGTGATGCAGTTTGACGTCGTGACGCTCTTCCCCGAGATGTTCAGTGCACTGACGGCGTCGGGTATCACCCGGCGCGCGTTCGAGCAGGAGCGATGCGGCCTGACGCTGTGGAATCCGCGCGATTTCACCTCCGACAGGCATCGCACGGTAGATGACCGGCCCTATGGCGGTGGTCCCGGCATGGTGATGATGGCCGCGCCACTTGAGGCGGCGATCGTTGCAGCCCGAGAACGGCAGCAGCAGAACGGACTGCCGCGCCCGCGCACGGTTTACCTGTCGCCGCAGGGGGCGCCTCTGGATCATCGCAGGGTGGTCCGGCTGGCGGCGGAGCCCGGGCTGGTTCTGCTGTGCGGTCGCTATGAGGCAGTGGACCAGCGTTTGCTGGACCGCTGCGTCGACGAGGAGATCAGCCTCGGCGATTTCGTGCTGTCGGGCGGCGAGTTGCCGGCGATGGCGCTGATGGACGCGGTAATCCGGCTGCTGCCGGGTGTGCTGAATGATGATGCATCGGCAGTCGAGGACAGCTTCGTCAACGGGTTGCTCGATTGTCCGCATTACACGCGGCCCGAAGTGTATGAAGGCGTCGCAGTGCCCGAGGTACTGCTTGGCGGTCACCACGCCGAAATAGCGAAGTGGCGACGCGAGCGGGCGCTTGAGGCAACGCTGAACAAGCGTCCCGAATTGATAGCAAGGGCGCGCGACCAGGAATTGTTAAACAGGGCCGATGAAGCCCTGCTGAAGAAATTGCAGCAGTCGTAGCATGTTGCAGTGTCCGGGCCCAGCCCGGTTTTGTTAACCCCATCCTCTACCGGGCAATTGAAACGCATGCCGACCAGGCACGCAGGCGCCGGCAAGATGGTTTAGGAGAAAAAAATGGATCTGATCCAGCAACTCGAGCAGGAAGAAATTGCCCGTCTCGGCAAGAACATTCCTGAGTTCGCACCGGGTGACACCGTGGTCGTGAACGTGAACGTCGTCGAAGGCAACCGCAAGCGCGTGCAGGCCTACGAAGGCGTCGTGATTTCGCGCCGCAACCGTGGCCTGAACTCGAACTTCATCGTCCGCAAGATTTCTTCGGGCGAAGGCGTCGAGCGTACTTTCCAGCTGTACTCCCCGCTGATCGCTTCGATCGAGGTGAAGCGCCGTGGTGACGTACGCCGTGCAAAGCTGTACTACCTGCGCGAGCGTTCGGGCAAGTCGGCTCGCATCCGCGAGAAGCTGCCGACTCGCAAGGCCGACGCTGCTGCGAAGTAATTGCGGCTGTGACGCATCGAAAAGGGCACCGCGTGTGCCCTTTTCTTTTTGCGCCGGCTGCCCACCCTGCATGAAGACGAGCACCTGATGACCAGCTTTCCGTTTGACCCCAGCCAGGCGCCGATCGAGGAGCGCCAGCCGGAGCCCGCGTTGGCGGAACGCCTGTTGTCGGCCGATGGACTGCGCCGACGTTTTGCCGAACCGGCGCCCTGGTCGCCGGAGTTTTCCGCCGATCCCGTGCCGGGCCGTGGCGACCGTCCGCTGGTGCAGGCCTCGGTGCTGGTGCCCATCGTCGTTCGCCCGCAGGGCCTCAACGTCCTGCTGACACTGCGCACGGCCCATCTGCATGATCACGCGGGGCAGGTCAGCTTTCCCGGCGGGCGATCCGATGCGGTCGATATCGATGCCGTAGCCACTGCGCTGCGCGAAACCGAGGAAGAGATCGGCCTGTCGCGGCGCCATATTGAAGTGCTGGGCTGCCTGCCCGACTACCAGACCGGTACCGGTTTCCTCGTCACTCCAGTCATATCGCTGGTGCATCCTCCGTTCGAGCTTGCCGCCGATGAGTTTGAGGTTGCAGACATCTTCGAGGTGCCTTTGGGATTCCTGATGGATGGCGCAAACCACCAGCGACGCAGCGCCGAACTCCCGGGCCGGACCGGCCCGCGCCGCTTCTACGCCATGCCTTACGGCAGCTACTTCATCTGGGGAGCGACGGCCGGCATGCTGCGCAATCTTTACCACTTTTTGCGCGCAGGATGAGGTGGCCGACGGCGATTGCCTGGCGGCCTAGCCTGCCCGCAGGCACCGAAGCCCTCGGTACCTTCCCCGTCACCTGCTAAGCTATCGGCCGTCGCCGAATTTATCCCGGATCAACGCCATGACCCTGTTTTCGATTCTCTGCGTGCTGGTGCTGGAACAGTTTCGCCCGCTGCGCAGTGACAACCCGCTGTATGGCTGGATCTCTGCCCTTGCGACGCGTGTCGAACGCAGCTTCAATGCCGGGCGCGCCGAGCACGGACGGGGCGGCTGGCTAGTGATGATGGCCGCGCTGGTCGTACCGACGCTCGTGGTCTACTGGCTGCTCGCCTATGTCGGCGTGCTTGCCCAGCTGGCATGGACAATCGCCGCCGTTTACCTGACGCTGGGTTTCCGGCATTACAGCAATTATTTCTCGTCAATCCAGATTGCACTCAACCAAGGCGATCTGCCCGAGGCGCGCCGCCTGCTGGCGGAGTGGGCGCAGATCGAGACCGCCGGGCTGGATACCCCGGAGGTGGCCCGGCTGTCCGTCGAACGTGCGCTCATTACTACGCATCGCAACGTATTCGGCGTCATCTTCTGGCTTCTGATGCCGATTGGACCTGCCGGCGCCGTGCTTTACCGGGTAGCAGAGTATCTATCGCGCGCATGGAGTGAGCCGGAGCACCTGAAAAACGAGGCTTTTGGCCACTTCGCGCGCCGCGCTTTTCAGGTAATTGACTGGGTACCGGCACGGCTGACCGCGATTGCTTTTGCGATCGTCGGCAATTTCGAAGATGCGATCTATGCGTGGAGAAATTTCGCACGTCGCTGGAGCGAAGAATCCACTGGAATCATCCTGTCCTCCGGTGGCGGCGCGATGGGGGTGCGGCTGGGCACGCCGGCCGAAAACGCCGCCAGCCTGCCCATGGCCCTGGAGGCGGCAGTCATCGAGCCGCCCCCGGATTTCGAAGTTCTTCCCGGTGAGGAACCGTCGATTCGCGCCCTGCAAAGCACGGTCGGCCTGATCTGGCGTGCCCTGCTGCTGTGGATCCTGCTGCTGCTGATGATTTCTGTTGCCAATTGGTTAGGTTAACTTAGGCGTTTATCGTCGATTTGGCATTAATTTCGCACTTTTCTTTTCAGTCGCCCGAGTCTTGAGTAAGATAGCGGCTTATGTTGCGCTGCCGCAGAAATGCAGCGTCCGAAGATATGTCGATTTTCTGGAAGGACCGGTGATTCATGCCCAGTCGTGCCATTGATTCCAGCATCATTCCCGTTGATTTCATTATTCAGGGGCTGACCAGCGCCGGAAGACAATTTCGACCCAGTGACTGGGCCGATCGACTGTGCGGCATCATGGGACGCTTCCAGCCTGACGATACCCATCACTCCGACCTGCACCTGCGCTATTCGCCCTATGTCACACCGGCCCTGATCGAGGGCGTACGCTCGGTACTGGTCGATGCACGGATCCACGAA
>JAIXTG010000411.1 GCA_027484285.1 Oxalobacteraceae bacterium
CCGCGCCTGAGTCCAGAGGAGCGCAGGGCATTGCGCCAGCAAATCAATGAAGCAGGGCAGGACTTGTATCCGTCCCGGCGCCGGCAGCCCTGAGACAGCGCGGATGACATTGTCAAAGAAATAGTTGCCCACGCCGCCGAACTTCGGCTATACTTTCGTTTCTTCGTTTCTTCGTTGCGGCCGTAGCTCAGCTGGATAGAGTACTTGGCTACGAACCAAGGGGTCGTGGGTTCGATTCCTGCCGGCCGCACCAAAATTAGCAGTAAAAAGAACGGGTTACATCCACAAGGTGTAGCCCGTTTTTCATTTTCCTGCCGATTTTCTTGTCCAGGTACACGCTGAGGTACACGGCCTGCCGTTTCCCCCATTCCTTCCTCCCTTAATTGCAGCCGGTGACCCGGACGGTATCGCTGCCCGAAAAAAAAGTGCCCACGTTCAGGCGTCCTTTCAACGTAGCCGTCGTGCTCGTGCACCGCAAACCTGTGCCGGCTGTCCGAAACCGCAGCAGGCTGTCAAGTAAGCCATCGCCGTTCACGTCTTGCAAAGCGTAGCCATCGATACTGGCTTCGCTGCCGGTCGCCCCGAACCGCACCGATGTCCAGTCAATCGTCGACACCGACAGCGTGGGGCTGCCAAGTATCGCGACGTCGATGCTTCCTTGAGACCGTACGTTGATCGTGTTGCGCGGCGATCCTGGTTTGACGTCGACGCTCGCATTTAGCGACTTGATCGCTTTGACATTGTCGATCGATGGTGCCCCGAGGGCCGTCTCGCTCCTCGATTGCAGGGCCGCCAGGGTGTGATAGGTGTTGACTCGCAGTTCGTCGAAGCCCCCGCCGCTAACCGTGAAGGTACTACCGCGGGGGGCAGTGAACTGAAAATCTTTGCCAGTAAAGACTCCCTTGGCGTAAGTGCGTATCCAGTAGTAATCATTTGGGTCAGTCGACCCCGTCCCATTTCCCAAGGCCAGTTGCACCTCTTCGAGATTGGAGCCGTCTGCAAAGCGGATGCGCACCATCCCGCTGATCGCTCCCGCATAAAGACTGTTCGTCGGGAAGCCCACGATTCCGGTGCCGGGGAAGATAAAAAAAGCAGTGTTTGTCGTTGTCCGGAACTCGAAACCACTACTGACGAATGGTGAATCGTAGGAAGCCTGCGCCGGCAACCCCTCGAAATCTTCAGAGTTCGTCGGTGTCGCTGACAGCGTGCCACCAAGCGTGGCTGACGGTTCTGCCATGACGGCCGGCGTCGCTAAAGACAAGGACGCAAAAATTAAGCAGGGAAACTTCATGGCGACCTCCATGAAAAAGACGATGAGCGGCTATTGAAGCCCCTCGGTCTGAGGTCAATCTATGTGCTAAATCAAAATCTGCGTACTCCTCTCGGTGGTCCTTGACACCGCCCGGAAAGACAGGAAGCAGGTGCCATTTTTATTTCATCCGCAGCTTGCTTGCGATGACCGCGCCTGCAGCCGATACACGGATGTTGAAATCGTTGCATTACCTACTGCGCTCTGAAAAGACATTGCTGCTGCTTCATGCAGGACTTCCGCGCAAAACTACAACTCGCGTCACTCGTCGCTATCTGAATTTTGTCTCGCTAGAAAGCAGAGCTTGTTGTTCTGGGCTTCGCCCGCCGAATTCCTTTTATGGGAAACGCGCAAATGAAGAGCGTGCACCGGGTTCAGGGGGGGGGCGGGACCCATGGAGTAACGTCGAGAGGGCCAAGGAGCTGTGTGTGAGTACTCCGGCCAATTTTTTCGATATACACAAACGCACCCTCGCTCCCGTGAGGCGGCAAATCGAGAAAATTTGCGATAAGTGCCTGTCGTTCGTTCGTGGGCTACCGCATCATGATTCTTGCAACGAAGCCGAAGAGCTTGAATTCAGGGAGGAAAAGATTGGTGGTTTTCGCTAGTCATCTGGCTGGCAAGCCGCAGCAAGTTATTTTCTGGAGACTGTTATGTGGAAACTTGCGTTTTGTTCGATCGTTTTGTGCGTCAGCAGTACTGTGGATGCTCAAGGCATCAAACTTCCCGGCAACATGTACGACCCGGCTCCTAACAATAATGGCAGCATTTACGGTCCGATGAAGCAGTGTAAAAAGCTGGATTACGCGGTGGTGGCCCAGATCATTCACAATGTTCGCCAGCGCCATCCAGCTTGGTATCTTTCGGCGGTTGAAAATTGCCAAAGCTGGCAAACTTTTGAAAAATATTCGACTTGTCAGTGGGTGATCGATCAGATTTGTAATAACGTGAACGATCAACGGGACGCGATGACAAGCCCGTTCAAACCGTAAGTCTTTCAGAGAGCAGTGGCCGTAAGGCAGAGCTGATAACTGACCCAGGACACTGCCTTTTTAGTTGCCGCGCGTTTGGTAGGCGTGGGTCAGTTTACTCACATGGAAAGGCATTTGTTAATGCAAAAAACAGTGCAAACCCCGCGTGCTTGTCCAAATTTTCTTCGGAGCTTTCCAGTTCTTTGACAATTGCCGCAAGAATCTTTGGCATGGGTTCTTTAATGACGCACATGACACGTTTCATGCCAGCAGCTTTCATTGCTAGCTCGGTAGCATGCACGTATCCGGCTACATAGTTATGGCAGGCGTAAAACTGGGTTTTTTCTTTTTCAGTCACCGCAAAGTTGCGCTTCCATACCGAAATGGCTGCTTTGCACTCGACGAGTAAGTCTTCGCCTTTTCGTATTTCATAGGTTTCCCGTGCGCTGGCGACCGAGGTCGATAATAAAAACAAAGCACCTACTAGAATATTTTTCATCGAATAAGTTTTAATCGTTTTGGGTTTTATTATGCTGTGCGTTCAATTCGATTCACGCTAAGCGGGCGAACTCTAAAAAGATTTCTTAAGGCGATTGATATTTGTGAGTTGAGGTGATCCGCCCATGAAAAGTCTATAATTTTCGGAGGAATAATTTAGGTGGTCGCGTTCAGTTTGGATGTGTCCAGTATTCGCCGCGTGAATATACTCCCTCCTCAGTCGCTCGCGCATCGAAAAATATCCCGGTAGGCTGCTCGCCCTCCCATGGACCCGGGTCGTCTTCCAGCCGGCGAAACCCATTGGTGCGCAGTGCCCGCTCGGCCTGCCGGACGGACGAAAAGGGGAGCGAGTCCACGATGGCGGCGCGCCCGCGAAGCTGTCGTCCGCTGTACTGCGGCAGGCCACTTCGCGTCTTGCCTTGGTCATGAAAAAAATAGACCACCACGCTGCCGTCGGCCTCTGTCTCGATCAACGCCCAGTTATGGCACAACATCCCGACGACTTTGAACCACCAATCGCGCGATGTAATGGCAAACGGGGGCGGGCCGCTGAGGTCATGGGTGGGGAGGGCGATGGTCGCCTCATGCTGAGCGCGCACCCGGCGCAACAGCCGCCATTGTCGATCTGGGTCGTGCGTGATTTCCCGCACATACGTATCACCTTCTAAAATCCGTTCGAGGATGAATTGGGCGACTTCGTCTTGTGCGCTTGGGGTGGTGCAGGTTTCGATGAGAGATTTCGCTTCGTCCATACGTCCCAACTCGCGCAAAGCTTCCGCACGTATGACCGGCTCGTGATCCAAATGGTGATTAAGCAAATCGACCAAGCGCGCAAGATTATCAGTCTCTCTCGCTGAAAATGGAATATCGCACGTGCCGGTGCGGCGTTTGTCATTACCTGTGCGCCACGCGATACCCCGCACCTGTAACTCCTTATTGCTTGGAAGAGAGGTCGAGTTTATGTACGAGAAAAGCTGTTCCTCAGTGGGGGCTTCAAAGAAAGGCACTTCCTCATACAAAATTTCCTTGAGCCTGATTTCTTCCCGCTCTTTTTCGTACTTATTTTCGGTGTCAAAAAACTGACTGTATCTCATTGGGGAAGCGTAGGAATCGACCTTTTCAAGTTCTGGCCCCCAAACCACTGCGCGGCAGTGCGCACATGCGACCAAGGATGAGGCCTCTGGAAACATCGGCGCCCCCAAGGCTTCATCGCTCCAGACGGGCCGGCGCAAGCCGTGCCTACCTCGAATATTTCGTTGTTTCAGCAAACCTTGGCAATGAAGGCAGCGCCTGATGAGGGTCGGGCCCGGGGTCATACATGTTCTCCTGTCAGTGCAAGATGATGTTGAAAGAATGGAACTGTCTGTTTAAGCTGCTTAGCTCGACCGTTTGCGTGGATTCAAACCTACGATAATACCGGCTGCTCTTGATTGATTTCAAAAAACACACCTTCATGATCGAAGACATTCGCAAGACCCTGTGGGCGGCGGCCGACAAGCTACGGGCCAATATGGACGCGGCCGAATACAAGCACATCGTGCTTGGGCTGATTTTCCTGAAATACGTGTCCGATGCGTTC
Source organism: Oxalobacteraceae bacterium (assembly GCA_027484285.1). Classification (GTDB taxonomy): domain Bacteria; phylum Pseudomonadota; class Gammaproteobacteria; order Burkholderiales; family Burkholderiaceae_D; genus Pernthalerella. The sequence goes on from JAIXTG010000411.1 coordinate 4,358, forward strand.
GACGCGCACCGCGAGGTTCTGGTGGCCCGCTTCCAAGATCCGACGGACGACTATTTCCAAGCCGAGGCGGATGCCGAGGCGCTCGCCGACGAGCTCGAGGAGCGCGACTATTACCTTGAGGCGAATGTCTTCTGGGTGCCGACCGAAGCCCGGTGGGAGGCGCTGCGCGCACAGGCCAAACAGGCGGACATCGGCAAGCGCATCGACGACGCATTGGCAGCGATCGAGGCGGACAATTCGAAACTCAAAGGCATCCTCGACAAACGCTACGCAAGGGCGCAGCTACCCGACGGCAAGCTCGGAGAACTGGTCGACCTGATCTCGACGATCGGCTTCGGGGCAGGCCAGTCGGCACGCGACATCCTCGGTCAGGTGTACGAATATTTCCTCGGCCAGTTCGCGTCGGCCGAGGGTAAGAAGGGCGGGCAGTTCTATACCCCCGCGTCAATCGTGAAAACCTTGGTCGCCGTGCTCGCGCCGCATAAGGGGAAGGTCTACGACCCGTGCTGCGGGTCGGGCGGGATGTTCGTGCAGTCCGAGCAGTTCATCGAGGCGCATGGCGGGAAAATCGGCGACGTGTCGATCTATGGTCAGGAAGCGAACCCGACGACTTGGCGACTGGCCGCAATGAATCTGGCACTGCGGGGGATCGACTTCAACCTCGGCAAGGAACCACAAGACACGTTTACCCGCGACCAGCATCCGGACCTGCGGGCGGATTTTATCCTCGCCAACCCGCCGTTCAATGTATCCGACTGGTGGCATGGGAGCCTTGAGGGGGATCCACGATGGGTCTACGGCACGCCGCCACAGGGGAACGCGAACTATGCATGGCTGCAGCACATGCTATTCCATTTGAAGCCGACGGGGCGCGCCGGAATCGTGCTAGCTAACGGATCGATGTCATCCAGCCAGAGCGGGGAAGGGGAAATTCGGCGGGCGATGGTCGAGGATGACAAGGTCGAGGTGATGATCGCGTTGCCCGGCCAGCTCTTCTTCAACACTCAGATCCCCGCATGCCTGTGGTTTCTCGTGAAGCAGAAGACCACCCGCAAAGGCGAGGTCCTGTTCATCGACGCACGCAGGCTCGGGCAACGGATTAGCAAAGTGCAGGTAGAGCTGACCGATGACGATATCCAGAGGATCGCCGATACCGTCCATGCATGGCGGGACGGCGGTGGACCTGGTGCGACCTATGAGGATGTCCCAGGGTTCTGCCGCAGTGCGTCGTTGGCCGAGATCGCCGACCACGGTCATGTCCTTACACCGGGCCGCTATGTCGGTGCAGAGGAGATGGAGGATGACAACGAAGTGTTCACCGAGAAGATGCAAAAGCTCACCGAGAAATTGGGCGAACAATTGGCCAAGGGAGCGGAGCTTGACAAGTTAATCCGGCAGAAGTTGGGGGAGCTGGGATATGAGCTTTGAGTGGCGTCCTTTTACTGAACTCCTTTCAAAGATAATCGATAACCGAGGCAAGACCTGCCCGGTTGTCAGTGAAGGACTCCCTCTGATCGCGACGAATTGCATCAAAAACGATACCTTGTATCCAACTTACGACACATCGCGTTTCGTGTCATCTGAAACCTATCGTAGTTGGTTTCGTGGACATCCGTCACCCGGCGATATTTTGTTTGTTACGAAAGGAAGTCCGGGACGGACAAATTGGGTTCCTGATCCAGTCGACTTCTGCATCGCTCAGGATATGGTTGCAATACGAGCAGACGAGGACAAAGTTTTTGCGAAGTACTTGTTTGCTGCGCTTAGGTCGGAGGTGGTGCAATCACAGATCGTTAATATGTATGTGGGAACAATGATCCCCCACTTTAAGAAAGGCGATTTCGATAAATTAAAAATTCCTGTTCCATCTAGAAAAATACAGGAAGAAATTGGTAATTTTTATTTCGTGCTGTCTGAGCGAATCCATGTACTCCGAGAAACCAATGCCAACTTCGAGGCGATCGCACAAGCGCTGTTCAAGTCGTGGTTCGTTGATTTCGATCCCGTACGCGCCAAGCAGGAAGGCCGTCAGCCGGAGGGTATGGATGCTGAGACTGCTGCACTATTCCCGGATAAGTTTTGCGGTTCTGAAAGCGTACCAGTGCCATCTGGCTGGCGTGTTGTCAGCCTTAAGGAAGCAGTGACAATTTTTGACTCTCACCGGGTTCCACTTTCTGGTCAGGAGCGCGAAAAGCGTCGGGGCAATTACCCATATTTTGGCGCTGCCGCACTTATGGATTACGTCAATGATTATATTTTCGACGGAATCTACGTATTGACGGGAGAGGATGGTTCTGTTGCCGATTCTGACGGGTTCCCAATAACTCAATATGTGTGGGGAAAAATATGGGTAAATAATCATGCCCATGTTATGCAAGGGAGGAATGGAATCAGCACTGAGCACGTGCTTTTATCTCTAAAAGCAACATATATTGTTCCCTATATTACCGGAGCGGTTCAAGCTAAGCTAAGTCAAGCGAATATGTGGCGTATACCTTTTGTTATGCCTTCTCCGGAAATTGCAGAAAAATTCGGGCAAATTATTTCTCCTTTGTTTGCCGCAATTCGACACAACAAAGAGCAGGCTGACACGCTTGCTTCGATTCGGGACACGCTGCTTCCCCGCCTAATTTCCGGCCACTTAAACGGCACCGAACCTAATTTTCTGATCGGCAACACCCGTACGGGTACCTGAGCCGAACAGCGATATCCCCAAACTAACCAAGAAAAACAACGGGAACAAGCCGGCATGACCGAAGACCAACTGGAACAGGAGACGCTCGGCTGGCTGGCCGAGATCGGTTACGGTCATCAGTACGGACCGGATATTGCACCAGATGGCAACACGCCTGAGCGAGCCGATTACCGGCAGGTCGTCTTGGTCGAGCGGCTGCGGAATGCGATCGCTAAGCTGAATCCGACCATCCCGCAGGCCGCGCGCGACGACGCGGTCCGACAGGTCTTAAACCTCGATATTCCAGTGCTCCTGCCGGCCAACCGCGCGTTCCATCAGTTGCTTGTTAACGGGGTGCCGGTCGAGTTCCAGAAAGACGGCGAAACGCGGGGCGACTTCGTCCGGCTGATCGACTTTGCTGAGCCGGTCAACAACGACTGGCTCGCGGTGAACCAGTTCTCGATCAAGGGGCCGCACTACACCCGCCGGCCCGACATCATCCTGTTCGTCAACGGCCTGCCGCTCGTACTGCTGGAACTGAAAAACCCGGCCGATCAAGAGGCCGACATCTGGCGCGCGTTCGATCAGTTCCAGACGTACAAAGAGCAAATCCCGGACGTGTTCCAGTACAACGCGATCCTTGTGATCTCGGACGGAACCGAAGCGCGCATGGGCTCGTTGTCCAGCAACGCAGAACGCTTCCTCGCGTGGCGCACGATCGATGGCAACACGCTCGACCCGCTCGGGCAGTTCAACGAGCTCGAAACTTTGGTGCGCGGCGTGCTCGATCCGATCTACCTGCTCGACTACCTACGGTTTTTCATCCTGTTCGAGGACGACGGACAACTGGTCAAGAAGATCGCCGGCTACCACCAGTTCCATGCGGTCCGCCAGGCGATCGGGCAAGTCATCGCCGCGTCGCGCCCCGGTGGCAACCAGAAGGGCGGGGTGGTCTGGCATACGCAAGGATCGGGCAAGAGCATCACGATGACCTGCTTTGCCGCACGTGTGATGCGCGAGCCCTTGATGAACAACCCGACGATTGTCGTCATCACCGACCGCAATGACCTCGATGGGCAACTCTTCGGCGTGTTTTCGCTTGCGCGCAACCTGCTGAGGGAAGACCCGGTGCAAGTAACGACCCGGCAGGACCTGCGGACAAAACTTGCGAACCGACCCTCCGGCGGCATCATTTTCGCGACAATACAGAAGTTCATGCCCGGCGAAGACGAGGATGCGTTCCCGGTCCTCTCCGACCGACACAATATCGTCGTCATTGCCGACGAGGCGCACCGCACTCAGTACGGGTTCCAAGCGCAATTCAAGGGGGATGTGAAGGGCTACCAGGTCGGCTACGCCCAGCACCTGCGCGATGCGCTGCCGAAGGCAACTTTCGTCGCCTTCACTGGCACACCGGTCTCGTCCGAAGACCGCGATACCCGGGCCGTGTTTGGCGACTACATCCACGTCTACGACATGCAGCAAGCCCGCGATGATGGCGCGACGGTCGCCATCTACTACGAGTCACGGCTGGCCAAGCTCGGTCTGAAGGAGGAGGAGCTTCCCGCCATTGATGACGAGGTCGACGAGCTGGCCGAGGATGAGGAAGAGGATCAGCAGGCCCGCATGAAATCCCGCTGGGCGGCGCTTGAAAAGGTGGTCGGGGCGGAACCACGGATCAAGCAGGTCGCGCAGGATCTGGTGCGGCACTTCGATGAACGGTGCACCACGCAGGATGGCAAGGCGATGATTGTGGCGATGAGCCGCGACATTTGCGTGTACCTGTACGACGCGATCATTGCTTTGCGCCCTGAATGGCACGACCCGGATCCGGAGAAGGGGGCGATCAAGATCGTGATGACTGGCTCAGCGTCCGATAAGGCGCTGCTGCGCCCGCATATCCATGCCGCGCAGGTGAAGAAGCGGCTCGAGAAGCGGTTCAAGGATCCGACCAACGAGCTGAAGCTGGTCATCGTGCGCGACATGTGGCTGACCGGATTCGATGCGCCGTGCGTGCACACGCTGTACATCGACAAGCCGATGAAGGGCCACAACCTGATGCAGGCGATCGCCCGGGTGAACCGGGTGTTTAAGGACAAGCAGGGCGGGTTGGTTGTCGACTACATCGGGATTGCATCGGACCTGAAGCAGGCACTAGCGGATTATTCGGCGAGCAAGGGGCGGGGGAAACCGACGGTCGATGCCCACGAGGCGTACGCCGTGCTCGAGGAGAAGCTCGACATCTTGCGCGCGATGCTGCATGGGTTTGACTATGGTGACTTCAAGAACGGCGGGATGAAACTCTTGGCTGGTGCGGCCAACCACGTGCTCGGACTCGCGGATGGGAAAAAGCGCTTTGCCGATACGGCGCTCGCCATGAGCAAGGCATTTTCCCTCTGCTGTACGCTCGACGAGGCGAAGGCCGTGCGCGACGAGGTCGCCTTCCTGCAGACGGTCAAGGTCCTGCTGACCAAACGCGAGATCAGCGACCAGAAAAAGAGCGCCGAAGCGAAGGAGCTTGCGATCCGGCAGATCATCGGCTCGGCCATCGTTTCTCCCGAGGTCGTCGACATTTTCGCGGCTGCTGGGCTCGACAAGCCGAATATCGGGATTCTCGACGAGGATTTCCTCGACGAGGTGAAGCACCTTCCGGAGAAAAACCTTGCCGTCGAACTGCTTGACCGGCTGTTGGAAGGGGAGATCAAGAGCCGCTTCAAGACGAACGTTGCGCAGAGAAACAAGTTTTCCGAGATGCTCGCCGGTGTCATCCGCCGCTACCAGAACCGCTCGATTGAAACGGCCCAAGTCATCGAGGAGCTGATTGAAATGGCCAAGCAGTTCAAGGCAGCAGCCGACCGCGATGCAGCGCTCGGATTGAACCCCGACGAGCTTACGTTTTACGATGCACTGGCTAGCGATGAGACGTCGGTGCGCGAAATGAATGATGAGACCCTGAAAAAAATCGCGCAGGAATTGGCGGCCAGCCTTCGAAGCAGCGTGACTGTCGACTGGTCGGTGCGCGACAGCGTGCGCGCTAGGCTGCGGATTCTCGTCAGAAACATCCTGAAGAAGTATAAGTATCCGCCGGTGCGGCGGGACGAGGCGGTGCAGTTAGTACTACAGCAAGCCGAAACATTGAGCGACGCATGGACGGCCTGACAGGCTTCTATCGTGGAGTCGAGGTCGCGGTGGACATCAGTGCCGGCCGCACGCGGTTCGGCCATGAAGCATGATCTGCGTTTGAGTAAAAGACAGTAACCGATTAAATTGTATGGAACAGAAGAATTTTTATCGTATCTTGGGGGTTGCCGAGGGGGCAGAGGATATCGTCATTCGTGCCGCTTATCGGGCACTCGCGCAGAAATATCATCCGGATAAATGGTCGGGCGACCCAGGCTTCGCCACTGCGAAGATGGCCGAGATTAACGAGGCATATGCGACCCTGTCAGATCCGGACAAGCGAAAACTTTACGACCAAGGGCAGTCATCTGAATTCTGCGAGGATAGCTCCGACGACGAAGACGAGTCGTTGGTACACGCCATCGACGAGACCTGGTCCGACGTGCTCGAATTTTTCCCGGCGCTCGATGAAATTGCGTCAGGTCTGGGCCGGCTGTCGAAACAGCTGGAATTTGCATTCAAAGTGATACTCATCGAGTTTAAAAAATTCAATGAGGCGCCTGCCATTGCAGTCGCTCTCGAAAGGGATTATCTGAGGCGTTATTTCGGCACCAACGAAAAAATCCTCAATTTCGCAAAAAGCCTCATTCTCTCGAAAAAACGTGACGCTGCCCGAGACTTGAATAAGGCGGTCAATTTGTTGGGATCGGCGGTAGACCCAGATGTGATCATAAAAAAAATTAAACAAAAACATCAGACGTATGTCAGGCCGGCGTACCGCGATGGGCGAAGCAAGGAAGAAGGGGATCTGCTTCTGGCTGCCGCTAACGCCCTGCTGCGTCGACCGTCGCTAAGCAATGCGCTAAATTTCTTCAAGATGAATGGCCAGACGGCCGGAATGTACAGCCAAGGGTGGTTTTTTTCGAAGTATCAAGTCGAAGTTAATGGCAAGCGGCTTGTCATGACAGAGGGCGAGCTGATTGGATTGGCGCAGGACCTGGCCGGCAAGGTGTATGCGTGAAGCGTCTGATTCGCGCAGTTACCCTCCCCGGGTATGAGTATCAGCTGACATAATTATCGGGACACGTCGCTCGCGGATTTCCTTTCGCAGTCCTGGTAACCAAACAGGTCGAGGATTTGGTCTGCCCACTGGCTCAGTTCACCGTTAAATACGTGCGTCGTGGCGATGAGATGCGGCACCCCCATTCCCCGCACCCCCATGTCACGAATATGCGCGATGTAGGCCATTTCCCACGCTTCATAAGCAGTTTGAAAAAACGCATCCGAGTCAAACACTGCCAGCAAGTGAAGAATAAAGTCGACGTGTTCACGCACGGCGGTAATCTGGTCGAGCAATACTTCTTCTGACGACGGCGGGGGACCAGGGGGTGCTGCGGCACTGGTAACCACGTTTTGCGTACAAAAGGCCTCCAGCCGCCGGGTTTGCTGTATCAGGTGAAAGGCGTTGTCCGGTAGAGATGGTAGGGAAGCTGCCCTGATTCGAGCTTGATTTGCTCGGCACGCACCACCGGAGGGGTACGGGTCTGTTGCATGCGGCGTAGCACGCGCTGCACATAGGCCGGCTCAAGCGTGATCACTGGCGGCAAAAACTTGTCCTCTCCTTTCTTAAGCGGCCTGAGACTGTCTCGGCAAATCGCCTGTGTTTGAGGGGAAATTTGAATGCGTTGCAGGTGCGGAACGATGTCAAACAACGGCAAGCTGTTCAGGGGGCGGGTATTCATCGGGTACTCCCAGACATGAAGGCAGCCGGCTGGGACCGGCTGCAGACTCAAACTACCGAGGCAAGATTTCATCCATCGCACGCTGCCACAGGTCGTCATCGACGGGGATGGGATCGGCAGTCTTTGGCGCCAAAGCATCGCGGACTTGGCTGAGGTAACGCTGCAAGCGCTGCGTTTCCGTGACAGCAAATTTCGGCAGTTTTTCGCGAAAGGTACTGAGGGTGATTTTGTGGCGTCGCAGTTCTTTGGCGACAGCCTCGAGACGGCGGATAGCGTCGTCGCGCCACGACCGTCCAGTTGCACCGATCTGACCATGGACATCGATCGTTGGCAGAAGCAAGTAGCCTAATTGCTCGACGGAGTGTGCGATGTTTTCGAATTCGTCGCACAGCTTACGGCGGGCCGCATCACCGGAGGCTTTCTGCAGACTGGTGGCAGCCTCGATGGGGAGCATTTCTAGGTTCCGTTCGATGGCGTCGAGGAGGTCAGCAACTAGCCAAGGAAGAATGGAATTGCCTTGTAACCTGGCCATGTGTTCGTACTCGTAAGCGGCCAGTGCTTGCGCATAGGCTGGACCGCAGGTGCCACGCCGAACCCGTTGCAGGATCTCGGGAGTCGCCTTTGGCTCGTACGCTTCTGGACTGAGCCGTTTCTTCACTGCGACTACGAGGCCTTCGCTGCGATGGGCATGCCGCCGAAACTCAGCTAAGCCGGTTGAGCAGAGCTGGCGGTGGTCAAGGAATAAAGGAGTCATGTGTACCTCCGAGACTAGGTTCAGGCAGCTGCAAGGTCGGGCAATCGCCCATTTCCGGCGGCGGCTGCCAATACCGCCGGTTGCGACCGGCCCGGGTCCAGTCGCGGTGTTCGGTCCAGCCGAGCTCGCGCAGCGCTTCGGCAAGTAGTCGTGCCGCAGGTTTCGGACGGAAGCGTCCGGCAAAGCGGATCACGAATTCCGTCATGCTGTATTTGCGTTGGCGAAGCGCCGGCGGTTCCTTCTCGAACCAGTGCTGGATCAGCTGCGTGTAATTGATGGAGAGGCAGCAGTTCTTCACCCTGGGCTTCGGCGCTCGGCGTGAGGCGTGGCTCGCCTGTGCAATCAGCTGGTCAACTTGCTGCCTGAGCGTGAGCGTTGTTTGCGGTGGCTGCATGGTGCCTCCTGTGATGAAGCGAAAAAATGGCCTGCCCGTGCGCCTGCACAGCTGCACAGCAGTTTTGAAAAATTTTTCGTCGAGCCGGTGGTGTGCCTCCTCGGCCTGCCGGGGGTGACAGAGCGGGATAATATTTTTTGAAACAGGTGAGTTATCCGAGCATCTGTGCAAACCCCTCCCCCGTCATTCATTGGTTTGCACGCCGGTCGCACGGCTGCTCGGCAAAGGTAATTGCGAATCAGTCCCATGAAACGCTCCCGCCGATGTAGGCTTCGAAATTGCGACGGCAGGTGAATAGGTCAGGCAGTGCCGCGCCCCGCTCGCGTCCGTTTGGAGACGACCCGGCTGCCGATTGCTGGACCTGCCTCGCGTCTGGGCACACTTTGCGCAGCAGATCCCAGATCGCCCGAGAGTCGCAGGGTGCATGGCGCGGAAGGCCGCTGAGATAGGTCTGAGCCTCGAGTACCAAAATGTGTGTCGAGATGAAGCCAGGCCAACTACCGGCGTCCGACGGATCGATGTAACCCCGAGTCAGCCGGTCAAGCCACCATTTGTGTAAGGGCGGTAGACTCTGCAGCTTTTGGTTGACGAGCTCGTCTGTGTCCGGCTTGTCACGTACGTCGACGTTCGTGAGGTCCAGATCCAGTAGGTCCTGCATCATCGCCGGTACCTCGTGATCGCCGTCGATCGCCTGATGGATTTTGTGCCAGTAGGCGCGATCACCCTTGTGCCGATCCGATACCCGGGTGGTCATGTCACGCCGATCATCCCGGTCGCGCATCGCGGCAAAGTCGCAGTTCGTCGCCTGCCAAATTCGCCCATAGTTGGGTACGACGCGTACCGGCTGGTGCTTCGCATTGATCGACACGTTCGGCTCGGTGACGAGCGACTTGAGCTCTTCCCAAGCGCGTTTGTCACCAGCGAATGCTGCTTCATCCAGCCAGATGTGGAGTTTTCCTTCAAGTGCCTGGTTAAACCCGCCGGTGATATCGCTGATTCGGTTTGTCTGGAACGTCGTCGCTGCCCAAATTTTCATCAGGATCTTGCACACCGTTCCCTTGCCGGTACCTTGCCCGCCGATCAGGGTGATGCTCACGCCGGGTTTTTCCCACGGTTTCTGCAGCGCATGCGCGATGTAGCGGATCAGGTACCGGTAGACCCGCTTCTTCCGGTTGCAGATGTCGTTGAATAGGAAGCGGCGAATCGTCTTCCATGACCCTTTTTTAGGCTTGAGCGTGGGACCTCGCCAGAGGTTGTACACGGTCTTGTCGCGGTCCAGCGGGTCGCAGGTAACACCTTCATACAGCTTGGTGGCTGGCGAGACGAAGAAGGTGGCAATGACCTTGTCCGCGTCGGCCTGCCGGTGATCCTTCGTTAGGTCGCGGCGCATCAGGAGCTTGCCATCGGGCTGCTTCAATGGACTAAACTCAACGGGGCGGCCGAGTGCTGCCCGCTGTTTCATCGCCGCTTCCGGCAGCAGATGAATGCCGTTGGTCATCTGGATCAGTGCATACCGGGCCTGCAGATCCATGAGGGCCGCGGCGTTGGCGTCTAGCGGAGCACTGGCACCTCGCGTATCGGGTATGTTTTCCTGCCATCCGTGGGTGCGGGCGTGGTGGACAAGGGTTGCTGTTGTGATGCCGTTCGAATGATTTGCCTTGAAGCTGCGGCAGGCCTTGGCCACGTCGGCGTACCCGGTGTAGCTGTCTTCGCGCTCGTTGCGCAGGGCACCGGAAGACCACGCATCGGCCAGCGCAATCGATTCTTCCGTCACACCCAGTGCATGCATCGTTGCAAACAAGATCGACAACCATTCGGGATAGGTTTTCGGTACCGGTATGGCGGTGAGCATCGCGCGGACCCGTTCAACCGTTTCCTGCCCGACCGCCTGTCGGCTAAAGTAACCCATGTCCCATTCTTCGCTGTTCGACGCGACAGATGTGTCCGGTGCTCGCGGACTGTTCGGGATCCCTGCTGGCAGGTGCGCGAAATCGGCGTAGGCGTAGATGCGCACTGCAGCTGTCATGGTCGCTCTCCTGTCAGCCATTCGGGTGTTAGCAATCGCACGGGCTGGTCTCCCTTGCCGTTGAACGTGCCGGGCATGCGTGCCAGTTGGGTCTTGGCGAGGGCTGCCCTGTCAACCCTGATTCCGTGGTCCAGCAGTGTGTTGGCGACTCGCTGCCCGAGCTCATGCCAGACATCGATGGGCATTGACTTGTCGAGCACCCACCACAGGTGAAGGCCATGGCCACTGGAGACCAGCATCGATGGCATATGGATGATTCCACGCTCGCATGCGCTCCGGATGGCATCCAGCGCCGCGTCTTGGGTCGCGTAGACCTTGTCGCCATGGCGGGCATATTTGTCCGAACCGGCATCAATATCGATGAATACGGCTCGCCCACTGTGGCCGAACTCGGCCGGTCGTTTCGATTCGATGAATGCGGTTTCCGTGTGTCCGATGATCGAAAAGTAGACGTCGGTGCGGCCATACATGTCGGCTGCAAGCTTGTCGGTATCCCGGAAAAAACGATTGCCGCCTCGCCGCCTCCACATCGCGTAGCAGGGCGCGTCCTCTGGCAGAACGAGTCGCAGGAAGGTTTCGGCTTCCTCAAGCGATGTCTGCTCGCCTGTGGCGTGGCTGGGGACCATCTTCTCGTCCGCAGCAGGCATGCCAGTCGTCGGGCTCAGGGGAGATGGCGCATGGCAGGTCACGGCTGCCTCTCCATCCGGCATGACTGCAGCCAGCCTTGCAGATCCGACCACAGCCATCCGACAGCAGCGCCGCCACCCAGCCGTAGCGGCTTCGGAAAAGATCCGGCCTTAACTCGCCGATGAATCGTCGCTGACGACAGGCCCACCACGCGAGTCACCTCGCGCAACCGCAGTACGCGATCGCCTATGATTGGAAGCGATGTATTCGAGGAAGACTGCGTGGCAGCGGTTGTATCAGTGCCGGTCGATACGTTGGTGAGAGAAGCGCATTTCATGTCGACTCCTGACAAGTGATGTCAGTAGCCATCATCCTGCCGCCACTGCCTCCGCGGCGACTCAGCGCGAATTTTTCATACAGTTTTCTTCGGTGGTGCAATTGATGCCGCCTGCATGTCGGCATCGGCCATGTCGATGACGCGGCCGGCCAGCTGGATTGAATGCCGGCTGCCGTTCGTCAGCTCCCGACGCTGTCCAGATCGTTGGGTGATAGGGAGGCGCCATGGATCGAGCGTCTTTTTCCCTTGTTGTTGTCGTTCCAGCAGATCCGCTGCCAGCGCGTCCGCGACCTCAGGTAACGCCAACTGGTCAGCTGTCAGGGTGCCGCTCTCGTTGATTGGCATTCCGACCTGTTCGGCTTTGCGACGTGCCTGCATCCATCGCCCGATCTTATGCTCGTTGACTTTGCGGCCTCGCCTCGGCCCGTTTGCCTTGTCAGCGAACTTTCGAGCTGCCTGCAGGTCGCGTAGAGGCTGCGGGTCCTTGGCGTCCCATATAAAGGTGCGTCCGGCCCCATCGCTCGGCATCGGCGGCCCCGGATTCGCTTCGGCTCGTGTGGTCTGATCGCGAAAGGCGGGCTTGCGATACCCATGACAGTGGGCGATGCGATTTAATTCGGTTGCCGCAGTGTCCATCGCGTCGGCAGGAGTGCAGCCAGGCTGGCGGCTGACCTTCGCAATTATTTCTTCCGCATGTGCCCATGCCTCTGTGCGGGTCGGCTCAGATCCTTTCGCCTGCTCCGGGTATCGAAAAATCGCCTGCTGCAGCCTTTCTGCTGCGTCAGCAGGCGCTTCGAGGCACGGTGGCAGTGGGTTGTAAGTCACTTTGTGCTTCATGATCTTCCTTTGCTTTAGGTGATTCCAACTGTCGATCAAGGCGATTCATCAAGTTGCCGAGAAGCATCCAACCTGTACGCTTTTCGGCGTCGTAGCTGACCCATTGGTAGATGCGGATCAGCCGGTTTTGCTCGACATGGTTAAGCATCTTGTCGACCACATGCGGGTCAGTCCCATGCGACGCGGCTAACGTTGCCGCCGTGCGGCGCAAATCATGCGGAGTCCACAACCCGCCGGGCAAACAGAGGGCGCTGGTATGGCGCTTCGTACGGTTTCTCATCGGTGATTGACCCGGCGGCAGTTGGCGATCGCGCAGCTGTTTGTTGACCGCTTTCGGGTCGAGTGACGCATCCGCTTTGAAGGTGGCGGGGAAAACCCAGCGCGGCGAGGCGCTCTGCAGTGCCTTCAGCTTTTGAAATTGCCAGATTGCGTAAGGAGAAAGGTCGATACGGTGCGGTCGTCCGTTTTTCGTGCGCGAGGCTGGGATTTGCCACAGGTGCTGGTCAACGTCGATTTCGGACCACTCGGCACCGACGGCTTCGCCGATCCGGCATCCCGTGGCGAGCAGCAGCCGAAGCAATGGCGGCACCTGCGGATCAAGCCCAGCGGAGGGCAGGGCGTCGAATAACTGCGTAAGTTCCCCTTCGGATAGCACTCGGTCGCGCTCTCGTTTGCTGCCGAAGTCGCCGCGCTCCAGATAGCTCGTCGGATCGGCCTCGACCAGGCCACGCTTGATCGCAAAGCCGAACATCTGCCGCAGCTCGCCAAAGAGGTGCCGGGCCATGACGGGCGATCCTCGTTGCTTGATCCGGTCGCATAAGTCAGCGACGGTTTTGCGGCTGATCTCTTCAATCGCGATATCGCCGGCGTGTGGAAAGACGTCGGCCGTGAACAGGCGCTCGGTTGCTTTGCCTTGATCGGTGCGTGTTATCAGGTGAGCGCCTTTCCAGCGATCGAACACTTGCCGTAAGGTCAACCTCGATTGCTGGGCCGCGATGGCTTTTGCCTCGGCGTCGCGCCGGGCGAGTTCGGCGTCTCGGTCGGTCTGGAGCTTCCCTACGAGATCAGGGTATTGCAGGCGAAGGGCTGCCAGTTGCATGGCCTTTTCGCGCGAGGCAGATAGCGACAGGGTGGGGTAGGCGCCGAGGGTGATTTTGTAGGTCTTGTTGCCGTACCGGTAACGGTAGACGAAGGATTTATGACCCGACGGCTGATGGCGGAGGAACAGGTTGTTGCCGTCCGCATGATATTCCTTCGCCTCCGGTGGCAGCTTGCGTATTTTCAGGTCGGTCAACTGTCCCATCGTCATCCTCGGTGAAGTGTCCACTCAGGTACACGCCCAGGTACACGGCAGGCGTGCGCTTCATTGGTATTGGATGACAACGTTTGAGGATAGTTCCTTGGAAACTTTAGCGTAAGTCGCTGATTTTTAGGCCTATTATTTGCATTTCTTGCAATAATTTTTGCCGATTGATATCGATTGATAGAGATCGGATACTGGCTACGAACCAAGGGGTCGTGGGTTCGATTCCTGCCGGCCGCACCAAAATTAGCAGTAAAAAGAACGGGCCAGTGCCAAAAGCACTGGCCCGTTTTTCTTTGTGGTCTGCGGAACAC
>JAIXTG010000231.1 GCA_027484285.1 Oxalobacteraceae bacterium
AGGGAGGCCATCGACCTGATGGCCGAGCGCAAGCGGCAGCCGGAATCATCATTGACAGCCCGCGATTACTGGCTGCGCCTGAGGCATGTCAGCGGCGAGCATATTGCCTGCGTGATGGATCGGGAAAGCCGGGTTCACAAACCGCTCGAGCACTCCGAGCCGCTGCTGGCCCTGGTCAGTGGCCGCAGCGCCGTCCAGCCGCAGCGCGTGCTGGAGGCGAAGCTGGCCCATGGGTCGGCCCGCGCCCTGCAGGCGGTATTCGACAAATACGGCAAGCAAAGGCTTTCGCACCTGTCGCCCGACTTGATGTTCCGCCTGCTGGCCTTCGACGAGGCCAGCGATCCGATCGAGATCACATGCAAGTTGCGGGTACTGGAAAACCAGGGAATTCCGCTGCTGGAGGCAAGCACCGACGTCGGCCGATGGATCAGGCAAGTCATTGGCCAGGACAATTTGGTGATGCTGGCTGCGATGCTGTCATACCGCAAAGACGGGCAGCTGCCCGAAGCGGTGCTGGCGTCCATGCCCGACTGCCTGTTCGATCTCGATGACATGGATACCCCGAACGCGCTGCAAGCTTTGTGTGGGCAATACCCCGAGCTGGAGGAACTGGTCACCGCGTGGCTGATTGACGGAGTCGACTGGCTGCATGCCCGTCAGCGCCCCGCCCTCAGGATGGAGCACCAGCCCTATTTCCTTGACCTGGCGTTTGCGGCCCGCTGCTACCGGCTGCCGGCAGAACTATGCAATGCGATCAGCCGCCATGGCGCGAAAACCGTACAGCGATACCGGATGGACTATGTCGCAGAGAGCGACAGGAGCAGCTTTGTCCACGATCCCGGCCTGTGGCTCAACCACGCGCTCTGCCGCGCGCTGATTGACTGGCACGACTCAAACGAAGCTGAAGCCCTCATCGCGGTGGCCAGCTTGCTCGATTCGCCGATCATCCTGAAAGACACCCTGGACATCGCTTACCGATACGGAAAAGCCCAGGGGCAGGCGAACATGATTCAATTCCTGCGCGCCCACGGATTCAGCGTGGACAGCTGACGAGCCGACATCCAGACCCGCCTAGGCTTCGGACAGCGGCACTCAGGCGGGCCGAACCCATGCCTCCGACCTAACAGGCAACAGCCCGGCAGGCGGGTGACGGGCGCGTTGCCTCATCGGCCCTTGCCTTTTTTATGAAATAGTCGATTGGCGAACCATTCGGTATGCCGAGCCACTTAGGAATATTCTTACTGGCATCGGACTATTCGGATGACATATTCCACGACTCCCCTGCGCTTGCCGCGCACGCCGGAAATCGCTTCTCCGGCCGCGATCACGTGGTCTAAAGACACAAATACCCTTCAAAAGCCACTCGATCTGCTGATTGTCACCAGCCAGTCAGATTTCCATGGGGAAGTCCCACGGTTGCTCGACGAAGCGGGAAGGAAAGGCCTGCAAGCCGAAGTCCAGTACGTCGAAGATCTCGAGGGCAGCAACGAAGGGGAACAGCTGTACGATTTGTCTCGCAAGATGGGCGTCCTGAAAGCCGGCGGTCGCCTGCGTGACAGCACGGTATGCTATGTAGCGCTGCATGGGGGGGTGAATACGCAATTCAGCTCTTGGGAGCAGATGTGCGATCGCCGTTCCGACCTGGCGGCTTTTGTTCATTATTTGGGTCGTGAAGATCCGGCATTGGCGGCCGAACCGGATGATGACGTCGCGGATTCGGAGCGCCCATCACTGGCTTTCAGCAGCGAGTCTGACAGCGAGGACGACGACGATGCGATCGCCGATTCCGAGCAACCCCCGCTGGCTTTCACCAGCGAGTCCGACAGCGAAAACGACAATGAGGACAGCACAACTGACGATTCGTCGTCCTCCGACCGGCCGCCGATTCACTTTTTAAGCGTTGGCCATAATCAGTCCAACTTTCCGACCGACCTGTTTTGCCTGGCGCTCAGGCACGCGCAGGTCATCAACGGCGAATGCATGCCGGCTTACCAGGGCCCTGTCATTTTAGGAAGCTGCCATGCGGGTCTGTTGAGAGAAAGTTTGAGTACCCATGACGGAGCCTATTTGATGCTGGCCGGCACGAAACCGGGATTTTCTTCCGACATGACGGAATGCATGCTGGAAGCAATCGACATGATGGCGGAACAGAAACGGCAATCATCCGAGCCGTTGACGGCGCTGGATTACTGGAAACGTTTCGCCCAGATCAGCGGGGAACACATTGCATGCATTCAAGAGGCAAAGCTTCTCGTGCACAAACCTGCCGAACAGCCTGAACCCGTACCAACCGTACCCGGCAGTCGCGCAGTGGAGCATCCGGAACGGGTGCTGAAAGCCAAGTTGATGCATGGTTCTGCGAAGAGCGTGGAAGCGGTGTTCGACATGTTTGGCAGACAGCGGTTTGCCCGGTATCCGGCAACCAAAATTTTCGAATCGCTGGTGCAGGATACGACCAGCCCTCGCGAAACTCTCCGGGACAAGCTGCAGTTACTGGCGGACAACGGCTTTGGCTTGCCGGATAACGCGACAGCGCTTGCGGAAATCATCGAGGACTGTCTCCGGGAAAATAACGCCGGCCTGCTGCTGGCGATACTGCAGCCGGACGGCGGCGACGCTTTGCCGGAAGCGTTGCGGAACGCCGTGGCGCCCTGCTTCGACAAAACGGCGGTCCCACCGAAATTGCAGTCCCTGTGCGAGCGGGTTCCGGAACTCGGGCAAGCCGTCGGCCGCTGGCTGGTCGAAGGCATCGCCGCACTGCAGGCAAACAAGCGTCTGGGTCTCGGGTTGACCGCTTACCCGCATTTGCTTGAACTGGCGTTCAAAGAGCGCTGCGCTGCATTGCCGGAGGCAACAGGACAGGCGATCCGGCTTTTCACCGACAAATTAAGCCAGCAGGAAGCGACACGAAATATTGCAGACGAACAAAAATTCGTATTGCTCTGCGATCCTGCCGATTGGCTCAGGCAGTCGCTGATGATCCGGCTGGTCACCCGGCCCGACCTGGCCGACGCAACAATGCTGATGTCGCTGGCGTCCACGCTCGCCTCGCCGGCGGACCTCCGGGACACGCTTCGGGACGCCCGAAAATTTGCTGCCGAGCGCGGCAATCATGCGGTGGCAGGATTCCTGCGCGAACAGGGCCTGGATTTCCCTACCTGAAATCCGCGTGATGATCAGTCGCTGCGGCAAGCAAGCTCACTGATCGCACTACTTCCCCGGCGGGCTTGATCCGGTTCAATCGACCGGTCGCTCATTCATCGACGTTCCTGTGCAGCATCTGCTGGCGGTTCATTCCCTGCAAATAATTCGCCGCAGTTTGCCTTTTCCCTTGCACAAGGAGACGCCATGTTTGGACTCATGAATACCGTTACCCGCCCTCGTCGCCTGCCGACGATGGCGGCCGATATCCCTACCCTTCCATCCCGCAGCCCGCATTTGTCGGTGTCGCCGCGACGTGTCCTGCCGGGATGGACTGTGCAGCAGCGCGCAGCTTATTACTTCGACGCCGCATGGCAGACGACCCAGACCCTGCGCCGCCTGCTGCGCGCCA
>JAIXTG010000062.1 GCA_027484285.1 Oxalobacteraceae bacterium
ATGGCGATGAGGCGCTGGTCGAACGGCTGCTGGGGGCGCTTGCCGCCAACCGGGTCGACTTCACCCTGTTCTTCAGGCGCCTGTCGGATCTCGCTGTCGACGACGCATCCGGCGATGCGACGCTGCGCGACCTCTTCATCGATCGCGGCGCATTCGATGCCTGGGCAGCAGACTACCGGCGCCGCCTGAGGGCCGAAGGCAGCGTCGACGCGGACCGCAAACGGTCGATGGATCGCATCAACCCGAAATACGTGCTGCGCAATTATCTGGCGCAGGTCGCCATCGACAAGGCAGAGCAAAAGGATTTTTCAGAAGTGCGGCGGCTGTTGCAGATTTTGCAGGCGCCGCATGACGAGCAGCCCGGCAATGAAGCGTACGCCGCCCTTCCGCCGGACTGGGCTGCAAATATCGAAGTCAGCTGCTCTTCATGAGCAGCCGGGGAGACAGTCATGGAAAGAAAAAAGATCATCCGCACCGACGCCGAGTGGCGCGCGATGCTGGACCCGCTGGATTACGAGGTCACGCGGCACGCAGCGACCGAGCGCGCATTTACCGGGCGCTATTGGGATCACCATGAGCGCGGCATCTACACCTGCGTCTGCTGCAATACGCCGCTGTTCGAGTCCGATGCGAAATTCGATTCGGGCTGCGGCTGGCCAAGTTACTTCCGGCCGCTGGATCCGGCCAGCGTTTCAGAGCGTATCGACCGAAGCCATGGCATGGTGCGCACCGAAATCCTGTGTAATATCTGCGACGCGCACCTCGGCCATGTGTTTCCCGATGGTCCGCCGCCGACCGGGCTGCGCTACTGCATCAACTCGGCTGCGCTGAAATTCACCGCCGAATCCTGATACCCCAACCGACATTCCCCGCATGAAGCTGCTGTTCGACCTTTTCCCCGTCATCCTGTTTTTCGCCGTTTTCAAATTGGCAGGTGCCAATCCGGAGGCCGCGCAGGCCTTTGGCAGCCAATACCTCTCTGCACTGGTCGCCGGCGGCGAGGTGACCCTGCAGCAGGCGCCCATCTTGCTCTCGACGGCAGTCGCCATCCTCGCCACCATCGCTCAGGTGGTATGGCTGCTGGCCCGACGCAAGCCGGTCGACAACATGCTGTGGCTGTCGCTGGCGATCATCATGGTGTTTGGCGGCGCGACCATCTATTTCCACGACGAGCAGTTCATCAAGCTCAAGCCGACCGTGCTGTACTGGTGCTTCGCCGCGGCCCTGCTGGGTGCGCAGGGCGTTTTCCGCAAGAACCTGATCCGCGCCATGATGGGCAAGCAGATGAGCCTGCCGGACCAGGTCTGGACCCGGCTCAACCTCGCGTGGGGGCTGTTCTTCGCCATGATGGGCGTACTCAACCTGTATGTCGCTTACCGCTTCCCGCTGGAATTCTGGGTCAGTTTCAAGCTGTTCGGTTTTCTCGGGCTGATGGTGGCATTCGTGGTCGCCCAGAGCATCTATCTGTCACGACACATGAAGGAGATCGAATGAACCGCCCGCAACGCATCAGCGCATTGCTCAGCGCCAGCCTTGACCCGGTCGAGTGCAGGGTCGATGACGAGTCCCATTTGCATGCGGGCCATGCGGGTGCGGCATCCGGCGGCGGGCATTACCGGCTCCGCCTGGTCTCCTCTCGCTTCGACGGACTGGGAAAACTCGCGCGCCATCGGCTGGTGTATGATTGCCTGCGCGAGATGATGCAAAAAGAAATACACGCTCTTGCAATGACCCTGCTGACTCCCGACGAAGCAAGATCTGCCTGACCTGAGTCGCGTCCTGCGGCATTTTTGATTAACCGTTCCCTTTTCCAACCATGATGAATCTGAAATCCGCCGGCCTGCTGATGCTATTGGCCGCTTCCGCAGCCCTGCCGGCATCCGCGCAAAACGTCGCCGTCGTCAACGGCAAGTCGATTCCGACCACGCGCGTCGATGCGATGGTCAAGCAGATGGTGCAGCAGGGCCAGAAGGATTCGCCCGAAATGCGTTCGATGATCAAGGACGAACTGATCAATCGAGAAATCCTTGCGCAGGAAGCTGACCGCCAGGGCATCGCCAACCGTCCGGAGATCAAGAACCAGATCGATCTCGCGCGACAGTCCATCGTCATCCGTGCGCTTGCCCAGGAATTCCTCGCGAAGAACCCGGTCAAGGACGAAGACATGAAGGCCGAGTACGAGAAGTTCAAGGCGCAGTCGGCTGGCAAGGAATACCACGCCCGCCACATCCTGGTCGAGAAGGAAGACGAAGCGAAGGCGATCATCGAGAAGCTCAAGGGTGGCGCGAAATTCGACGAACTCGCCAAGGCATCGAAGGACCCGGGTTCGGCGAACCAGGGCGGCGACCTCGGCTGGGCTCCGGCTGACGCCTTCGTCAAACCCTTCTCGGACGCAATGGTCGGCCTGAAGGGCGGCGAGTTCACCAAGGCACCGGTGCAAACCCAATTCGGCTTTCACGTGATCAAGCTCGAAGAGGTACGCGATGCCAAGCTGCCGGGCTTCGACGAAGTCAAGGGCCAGATCGCCGAGTCGCTGCAGCAGCAGAAACTGCAGACCTTCCAGCAGGACCTGCGCAAGAAGGCCAAGATCCAGTAAGCGATCGAAGCCGATAAAAAAAGGGCGCCGATGGCGCCCTTTTTCTTTTTGCGTTGCGCCCGGTAGCAACCGGGTTCAGTCGCCAGGCCGGCCCGTGACGCGAATCACGGGCCGGGTTTCCGCATGCTTCAGCCGACCCAGCGCCGAGCGTTGCGGAACATCCGCATCCAGGGTCCGTCCTCGCCCCAGCCATCCGGATGCCAGGAATTGATCACGCTGCGGAACACCCGTTCCGGATGAGGCATCATCACCGTGAATCGACCATCGGGTGTCGTGACCGATGTGATGCCGTTGGGCGAACCGTTCGGGTTGAACGGATAGGTCTCGGTGGCCTGTCCGCGATTGTCGACAAAGCGCAGCGCTACCTGCACTGCCTGCTCATTGCCGGTGTGGGCAAAGTTTGCAAAGCCCTCGCCATGCGAGACTGCGATCGGGGCATGCGCGCCGGCCATACCTGCAAAGAAGATCGAGCTCGACTCCATCACTTCAACCATTGCAAAGCGCGCCTCGAACTGCTCGGACTGGTTGCGCGTGAATTTCGGCCAGTGTTCGGCGCCCGGGATGATGGATTTCAGGCTGCTCATCATCTGGCAGCCATTGCAGATGCCCAGCCCGAAGGTATCTTCGCGCTTGAAGAATTCGGAGAACTGCGCAGACAGCACGGGGTTGAAGAGGATGGTCTTCGACCAGCCCTCGCCCGCCCCCAGCACATCGCCGTAAGAGAAGCCGCCCACGGCAATCAGTCCCTTGAACTCATCGAGTTTTGCACGCCCGGCGATCAGGTCGCTCATATGGACGTCGATCGCATCGAAGCCCGCCTTGTGCATCACATAGGCAGTCTCGACATGCGAGTTCACGCCCTGCTCGCGCAGTATGGCTACCCTCGGCCGCGCGCCGGTCGCGATGAAGGGCGCAGCGACATCCTCCGACGGATCGAAGCCGAGCTTGGGATGCATGCCCGGGTCGTTTTCGTCCAGCAGGCGCTCGTATTCCGCGTCTGCGCAGGCAGGATTGTCGCGCAGGCGCGCGATGCGCCAGCTGGTTTCGCTCCACAGACGGTGCAGTGCCGAGCGCTTCTGCTGATAGATGACTTTCGCGTCACGCGTGAACTCGATGACGCCGCGCTCATTGAGCTTGCCGATGATGTGACTGCAGGCACCGAGGCCGAACTCGCGCAGCACGTTCATCGCTTCCGACTTCTGCTCTGCGCGCACCTGGACCACCGCACCCAGTTCTTCCGAGAACAGCGCGCGCAGCGTGAGATCGTTGCGGCGCTCTTCGACCTGCGAAGCCCAGTTCTTCGAATCGCCCCAGTCGGTCGCGTGCTCGCCTTCGGTCACCAGGATGTCCAGGTTGACGGTTACGCCGGCACGGCCGGCGAACGCCATCTCGCACAGCGTGGCATACAGGCCGCCATCGGAGCGGTCATGGTAAGCCAGCACCATCTGCTCACGGTTGAGCTTCTGGATCGCCTGAAAAAAGGCCTTCAGGTCGTCTGCGCTGTCGACATCAGGTACCTCGTTGCCGATCTGCTGCATGACTTGCGCCAGCGCCGATGCGCCCATCCGGTTGCGGCCCCGGCCGAGGTCGACCAGGATCAGCGCCGTCTCGCCGAGGTCGGTGCGCAGCTGCGGAGTCAGCGTGCGGCGAACGTCCGCCGCAGGCGCAAAGGCCGACACGATCAGCGATACGGGCGACATCACGGACTTGTCGCCCTCCTCGTCTTTCCAGGTGGTGCGCATCGACAGCGAATCCTTGCCGACCGGGATAGACAGGCCGAGCGCCGGGCAGAGCTCCATCCCGACCGCATGCACGGTATCGAACAATGCCGCATCCTGCCCCGGCTGGCCGCATGCCGCCATCCAGTTGGCAGACAGCTTGATATCGGTGATGTCATTGATGGCCGCAGCAGCGATATTGGTCAGTGCCTCGCCGACGGCCATCCGGCCCGAGGCCGGTGCATCGATCACGGCCAGCGGCGTGCGCTCGCCCATCGCCATTGCCTCGCCGGCATAGCCTTCATGGCTCATGGTGGTCACTGCACAATCGGCCACGGGCACCTGCCACGGGCCCACCATCTGGTCGCGCACGGTGTGCGCGCCGACCGAGCGGTCGCCGATGGTAATCAGGAAGGACTTGTCGGCCACCGTCGGCAGCTTCAGCACGCGCTCGCCAGCCTGCTCGAGCGTGATGCCCGTCAGGTCGACCGGCGAGGTTTGGCGCTCGACGCGCCTCACGTCCCGGTGCATTTTGGGCGGCTTGCCAAGGAGCACGTCCATCGGCATGTCGACCGGATAATTGTCATGCTCTGGATCGACCACGCGCAGCTGGCGCTCCTCAGTCGCAATACCGACCACCGCGAACGGGCAGCGCTCGCGCTCGCACATGGCGCGGAACAGCGACAGGCTGGACGGGGCGATCGCAAGTACATAGCGCTCCTGCGACTCATTGCTCCAGATTTCTTTCGGTGCCAGCCCGCTTTCTTCGAGCTGGATCTTGCGCAGGTCGAACACGGCACCGCGACCGGCATCGTTGGTGAGTTCCGGGAAGGCGTTCGACAGGCCGCCGGCGCCGACATCATGAATCGACAGGACAGGGTTGCTTTCGCCAAGCGCCCAGCAGGCGTTGATAACCTCTTGCGCGCGCCGCTCCATCTCGGGATTCCCGCGCTGGACCGAATCGAAGTCCAGGTCGGCGGTATTGGCGCCCGTCGCCATGGACGAGGCTGCACCGCCGCCCATGCCGATCCGCATGCCGGGGCCGCCGAGCTGGATCAGCAGGCTGCCCACCGGCAGTGCTTCCTTTTTCGTGTGCAAAGACGAGATGTTGCCCATGCCGCCGGCGATCATGATCGGCTTGTGATAACCGAAGACAGCGCCGCCGACATTCTGCTCGTAGCTGCGGAAATAACCGGCGAGGTTCGGACGACCGAATTCATTGTTGAACGCGGCACCGCCGAGCGGGCCATCGATCATGATCTGCAGCGGCGACGCAATCCGCTCCGGTTTGCCCGTGATCTTCGATCCGCCTGCATCCAGCCGCTCACCGATGGGCTGGTTGGCGTCACGCGCATTTTCCCAGGGCTGCACCGCGTGTGTGATCATCAGGTTCGACACGGTGAAACCCGTCAGGCCGGCCTTGGGCTTTGCGCCCCGGCCGGTGGCCCCCTCGTCCCGGATTTCGCCGCCGGCACCGGTCGACGCGCCGGGGAAAGGAGAGATCGCCGTCGGGTGGTTATGCGTCTCGACCTTCATCAGGATGTGCGTCAGTTCCTGCGACGGCGCATACGACAGCCCGCGGTCGGCACGCGGATAGAAACGCATGACCTCGGCGCCTTCGATGACCGAGGAGTTGTCCGAGTAGGCCACGACCGTGCCACGCGGCTGCAACTGGTGGGTATTGCGGATCATCGCGAACAGCGAGCGGTCCTGCCGCTGGCCGTCGATGGTCCAGTCGGCGTTGAAGATCTTGTGCCGGCAATGCTCGCTGTTGGCCTGCGCGAACATCATCAGTTCGACGTCGGTCGGGTTGCGGCCCGCCTTGACGAACGCATCGTGCAGGTAGTCGATTTCGTCGTCGGACAGCGCAAGGCCGAGCTCGCTGTTGGCTGCCTCAAGTGCAGCGCGCCCGCCATGCAGCACATCGATGTACGCCAGAGGCTGTGCGTCGAGCTCATTGAACAGCGCTTGCGCCTGGTCCGCGTCGCGAATCACGATCTCGGTCATCCGGTCGTGCAGCAGCGATGCGATTGCTTCAGTCTTGCCGGCATCGAGCGCTTTCGCCCGGCCAAGCAGCCCCGATTTCAGCTGCAGGGTGTAGATGATGCCGCGCTCGATGCGATGGACATGCGCCAGTCCGCAATTGCGTGCGATGTCGGTGGCCTTGCTCGCCCACGGCGAGATGGTGCCCAGTCGCGGGATAACGATGAACTGCTCGCCCTCGGCACTGCCCTCGAATGGCTCGCCGTAGGTGAGCAGCGCAGCCAGCCGCTGGCGATCGTGGTCGTCCAGGACTTTGCTGCTGTCGACGAAATGGACAAACCGGCCGGAAACGCCGGAAATCGACGGCTCGACGGCTTTTAGTTGTGACAACAGGCGCTGAATACGAAAGGCAGACAGGGCGCTGGAGCCCGGCAGAATGAGCATGGCAGAGATGATGAGTTGCAGATCGCCAGCCGGGCGCAAGGCCGGGCTGGTTGCAGTGTGAATCGGAGGCCCCGATTATACCCTGCCCGCCGGCCTGTTTTCCTCGAACGGCTGCCGACGCTCAGGCATGCTATCGTTGGCAACCAGTCAAGCACCGACCACCATGCCGATCACGGACCTCATCGACCAGAACCGCCGGGAACTCGTCCACGCCAGCCTTGAGCGGGCTGCGCACGCCGACAACGTGTTCACGCGCATCTACCGGGACGAGGCGCTGGCTGCGGCCGCACACGCCGATGTGCTGAGGCTGTCCGGCCAGCCGATTTCGGCTCTGGCAGGCATGCCGGTGTCGATCAAGGATTTGCTCGACGTGGCAGGCGAGACGACCCTGGCCGGATCTGTCGTGCTTGCCGACCAGCCTCCCGCCGTGGCCGACGCACCCGTGGTGGCGCGCCTGCGCACCGCCGGCGCGGCCATCATCGGCAAGACCAACATGACCGAGTTTGCGTTCTCGGGCGTAGGCATCAACCCGCATTACGGAACACCCCCGAACCCGCACGACCCGGCCCGGATCCCGGGCGGCTCATCGTCGGGCGCCGCCGTGTCGGTCGCTAATGGCAGTTGCGTGGCAGCGATCGGATCCGATACCGGCGGCTCGATTCGGATACCGGCTGCGCTGTGCGGACTGGTCGGCTTCAAGCCGACGATGCGCCGGGTACCGACTGCCGGCATGGTGCTGCTCTCGTCGACGCTCGATACCCTCGGGCCGATCACCACCAGCGTCGAAGACTGCCTGCTGCTCGATCGCCTGATCGCCGACCAGCCACTGGCGCTGGCAGAGACGCAACTGTCCGGCCTGCGCTTCGCGGTTCCGGAAGACCTGGTGATGGACGACATCGACGACAGCGTTGCGCGCGCGTTCACCAACACGCTTTCAAGACTGTCCGCAGCCGGCGCAGAAATCATCGAGATCCCCATGCCGATGCTCTCCGAAGCAGCGGAGATCAACCGCTTCTCGCCGATCGAAGCCTACGCTTTGCACCAGTCGAGGCTGGCGCACGAGGCCGACCGCTATGACCCTCGGGTGGCGCATCGCATGAGGCTCGGTGCCGGCAGCACCAGCGAGGACCTGCGCCGCCTGCACAGCGCGCGCCGGGACTGGATTGCGGCGGTCGAGCGCGCGCTGAGAGGCCATGATGCGATGCTGATGCCGACCGTGCCCATCGTTGCGCCCCGCACCGAAGCGCTGCTTGCGTCCGACAGCGCATTTTTCGAGGCCAACCGCCTGCTTCTGCGGAACCCGTCGCTGGTCAACCTGCTCGATGGCTGCGCACTGACCCTGCCATGCCACCGCGCGGGCGACTTGCCGGTCGGCTTGACCATTGCCGGAACCGCGCTGAGTGACGCAAAAATGATGGCGATCGGTTTCGCGATTGAACGGCTGCTTGGGGCCTGAACACCCCCGCCCTGCCTCAGACATCTTCCCCCCCTGCACCGCCTGAAGCCCGGAACACGACGTTCTGCACATTGCTGCCGTAGCGGTCGCCCATCCCGTAGGGCTGCTCGGCCAGTTCCCGGTCCGGAATCATCGCAACCACAGTGTGGTAGCCGAGGGCGAGCACGAATTCCGCGGTCCGGTAGGCTTGCTCAGTGTTCTGTATTGAGATGCGGGCCGAACCAAAATTGATGTAGACCTTGCCGGGATCGCGGCGGTCAAAAAAAATTTCGCCGCCGATCACGCCGCAGTCGACGAGTTTCGAGTGAGTGATGATCCCCCGGGAGTCCAATGCGCAAGGCGTCATTTCCCGCGCTATGTGCATGCCCAGGTGGTCAATCGCGAACAGATATTTGAAATTGCGGTTGCCATAGGCCCCGGGTACCACCCGGTCGAAGCGCCCCTCTCCCGGACGCCGAGTCATCCGCTCGTGATCCAGCGCGCCGGGGTTGACATCGATCGGATTGCAATTCGCGACATCCCTGCCGTAACCGATGAACCACATGCTTACCAGCTTTGAACAATAGTGATATTCGCAGCTCTTGAGCAGGTCGAGCCGGCTCTGCGGCACTTCGATCACCCGCCACGGCTTGTCGAGGCTGGTGTCGCTGCGCTCGGGGGCATCGTTCAGGGTCTTCAAGTCCACCTTCATCGCGTTTTGCTTGTCGCGTGCCCACTGCACCCGGAATGCATGCAGGGATTCGGCTTGCAGCGAGGCGGCGTCGGTGAGGCTTGCGCGCACCACCATCATTTTTGGTGACGGTGTCATTTTTGGAAGATCTATCGGGATCGGTGCCTGCGTTCGTATAGCCATGGCGCGCGACGCGGGGATAAGCGCTGCAGTGCTCATTTTGAACATCATGGTTTCCTCCTTGTCTCGGTTGGCGCGGAAGTCTGACAGCCATCGGGGATCGGGCGACCTGATCGCCAAGCGGCCTCAATTTCTTTTTTTGCAATCAGCGTGCCAGATGCCGGGCTGAAAGAACGCTGGTGATGACGGTGAGGTTCCGATCAGACTGTTGCGGCTAAACCACTGCGATCGACTAGGAAACGACTTAGCTGCACTAAGCGAAGACTCGAACTTGGTGCATGCACCTGACTAATGCGCGATCAACGGATCGCATTGTTTAAAGAAGTGATTGCG
>JAIXTG010000413.1 GCA_027484285.1 Oxalobacteraceae bacterium
CCGTCAAGTCCCAGGTTTCTCAGGGTAGCGAGATTGCGTTGCACGATCTCTTCAGTATCGGGATAAGCGGCGACGCCTCGCTCGATGCTCGACTCCCGCAGTAAATGCAGCATGGGAAACGGCGAGCGGTTAGTAAAGTTGGTAATGTCCTCGGCTTCGACATCTGCGAAGCAATAATGCGGATGGAAACTGGCGATCTGAATGGTGCCTGCCAGACCGGTGGCTTCAAGCACCGCGTCAGCCACATCCAAAAAATCGTTGTAATCGGAAAAATCAGTCAGTACCCCCGGATGAATCAGCAGGGTGGTATCAGTTTGTGATTCCGGCGTTCTGGTTAGCGATTCAAGCGCCTGCATCAGGTCAGTCAGCAACGCATCAGCGTCGCGCGCGACACTGATTCGATATTCGATCTGGTTTTTGCGGAACACCGAGTTGGCAAACGGACAGAGATTGAGTCCTATGACCGTGTGCTCCAGCCAGTGCCGGGTCAGTGCAAGAACCTGTGTTTCCTGCGGGAGAGCCTCTGGCAGCTTGTCCGGATTTTTCGCCTCCTGATTCATCGCGTCCGGTGGCGGTTCACCGCCTGGCCAAGTTCGATGACTGCCATCGCGTAGTAATAGCTGCGGTTGTATTGGGTAATCGCGAAGAAATTATTGGTGCCAATCCAATATTTTGTCGGTCGTTCCCCGTCTTGCAAGTCGACCAGTCCATAGCTGACTGAATTTGGAACTGTCTCGGAAACGACCACGCCTGCGTTTTCAAGCTGCTCGCGAGAATAAGTCGCCTGCAAGCCTTGCCCGGTCAGCGATGGCCTGTTCGCATCCGACGTCACCGTCGCCGGAAATACGATCTGCTGCCCCGCAGCCCACCCATGCTGGGCAAGAAAACTGCCGACGCTTCCGATGGCATCCGCCGGCGAATTGCGCAGGTCGATCCTTCCATCCCCGTCGAAATCCACGGCAAAGCGGCGAATGCTGCCGGGCATGAACTGAGGCCAGCCGATTGCACCTGCGAACGAGCCCTTCAGGTCGAACGGATCGATCTGGCTCTCGCGCGCGTACAGCAGTGCCTGCTTGAGCTCGCCGCGAAAATAATTCATCCGCGCTTCCCGGTTCGGGGTATCCGGATAGGCAAATGCGAGAGTGGCCAGCGCATCCAGCACGGCAAACTTGCCTGTCATGCGGCCATAGAGTGTTTCCACGCCGATGATGCCAATGATGATTTCAGCCGGTACGCCGAACTCGGTCTCGGCGCGCTTGAGCACCTGTTCGTACTCGTTCCAGAAAGCGACGCCGGCATTCAGCCGCTTCGGTTCGACAAAGCGCTCGCGGTAGGCTGTCCAGTTCTTCGCCTTGCTGGCCGGCGGCGGGTTGATCAGCTTCACCACCTGGTCGCGGTACTGGACTCGCCGGAATTGTTCGAGCAGCGTGGCCTTGTCGAAGCCATGCTGCGTGCTCATCTCGTCGATGAACTCGACCACGGTCCGCCATTGGGTGAAGTTGATGAACTCTGCATCTTCGGCGTGCGCGCCTGCCGCAGGCGCGGCAGCGTGCTTCGCGGCGTGCTTGCGGACGGCTGCCTTGTCGCGGGCCGCCGC
The DNA here is from genome assembly GCA_027484285.1 of Oxalobacteraceae bacterium. GTDB lineage: Bacteria > Pseudomonadota > Gammaproteobacteria > Burkholderiales > Burkholderiaceae_D > Pernthalerella. The sequence goes on from JAIXTG010000413.1 coordinate 1,598, forward strand.
ATGTTCATGGGTCTTGTGCACGGTGGTTTTGCCGGACGGGTTCGCAGCGTGCAAGGACGGTGCAAACAGGGACGCGCAAGCGAGAGCAGCAGGTAGCAGCAAGGGGAGTCGTGTCATGGAATGCCGGGGAAAAGACGCGGCGAGCGCCGCGACGCGCCAGTATAGAGCATGCGACGCTGATGCATAATAGCCCGCATGACGACGGCGATTTTTTCTCACGCGGACTGCCTGCGCCACGAGATGGGCGACTGGCATCCCGAGTGCCCGGCGCGGCTGCAGGCCATCGACGATCAGCTGATTGCCAGCGGCCTCGCGGCGCTGATCGAGCGGCGTGACGCTCCCCTTGCGTCAGTGGATGATCTGGAACTGGTACACGCCGCGCAGGTCATCGACCGGGCTGCCATCCAGCCGCCACCCGGCGAATACCTCGCGCTCGATGCGGATACGCTGCTGAACCAGCATAGCTGGCGCGCGGCCTTGCGCGCCGCCGGCGCGGCCATTGCCGCAACCGACGCCGTGATGGCTGGCGAGATCGACAATGCGTTCTGCGCAGTGCGCCCGCCGGGGCATCATGCAACGCCGTCGGCCTCCATGGGATTTTGCCTGTTCAACAATGTCGCCATCGCGGCTGCACACGCGATGCAGCTGTATGGCCTCGAGCGTGTCGCGATCGTCGATTTCGACGTTCATCATGGCAATGGCACCGAAGAGGCATTCGCCCACGATCCGCGCGTGCTGATGGCCAGCTTCTTCCAGCATCCGCTGTATCCGTACAGTGGTGTGCATGCGCCGGGCACCGCACCCGCGCACCTGGTCAACATTCCCGTGCCGGCCTACAGCTGCGGCGACACCATACGTGCACTGGTGCGTGAGCACTGGCTGCCTGCACTGCATGCGCACCGGCCGCAGTTGCTGTTCATCTCAGCCGGCTTCGACGCCCACCGGGAGGACGAGATGGCGTCGATGGGGCTGGTCGAGGCTGACTACGCGTGGATCACTCACCAATTGGTCGAGGTCGCCCGCGAGCATGCAAAAGGCCGCATCGTCAGTTGCCTCGAGGGCGGCTATGCGCTTTCCGCCCTCGGGCGCAGCGTGGTCGCCCACCTGAAGGTGCTGGCCGGGATTGCCTGAGCCGAATCTGCCGTCGTTGTCATGCCGGCCGCGGGTGCGCGGTTACAATACCGCGATTCCCACCTGAAGGCCTCTCCCATGTCCATCCAATGGTTCCCCGGTCACATGAACGCCGCGCGCAAGAAAGCCGCGGAGTCCATGGAAAAAGTCGACCTGGTGATCGAGGTGCTGGATGCGCGCGTGCCGCAGGCCAGCAGCAATCCCATGATCGAGTCGCTGCGCCGAGCGCGCCAGCGGCCTTGCCTGAAGATCCTCAACAAGAGTGATCTTGCCGATCCGGACGCGACCCGCGACTGGCTGGCGCACTATGGCGCGCAGCCGCAGGTACATGCCGTGGCACTGTCCTGTCGCAAGCCGGCCGACGTCGCGAAAGTACCCACGCTGTGCCTGAAGCTGGCTCCCCATCGCGGCACGGTGCTGAAGCCGCTGCGCGTGATGATCATGGGCATACCCAACGTCGGCAAGTCGACCCTGATGAATGCGCTGCTGAAAAAGCGGGTGGCCAAGGTCGGCGACGAGCCGGCGGTCACCAAGACGCAGCAGCGGCTATTCCTCGGCAATAACATCGTGCTGATCGACACGCCGGGCATGATGTGGCCCAAGATCGAGCATCCGACCGACGGCCTGATGCTGGCGGCCAGCCATGCGATCGGCGTCAATGCAATCATCGAGGAAGAGGTGGCAGTCTTTCTTGCCGAGACCTTGCTGCAGCGGTATCCGCAGCTGCTGGCGGCACGCTATGGCCTGCGGCCCGAGGGCACGGATGGCGTCGGCGTGGTCGAGGCGATTGCTGCGCGGCGCGGTTTCCGCCTGCGCGGCGGCGATCCGGATCTCGAAAAGGCGGCGCACACCCTGCTGCAGGATTACCGCAGCGGTGCGCTCGGTCGCATCAGTCTCGAGACGCCCGCCAGCCGCGTCGAATTGTTGGCTACTTATGTACCGCCCCCGTCCCTGGCCGAGCCGCAGGAGGTCGGGGAAGACGACGAATCGACCTGATAATTACAAGCGACAGGAGGAGACCCCATGGAAGATACAGTCAGGCAGTCTGAAACACCTTATGTACTGCGTACCGACCGGGACGGCGTGGCAACCCTGACGCTCAATCGCGGCGATCGATTCAATCCGCTGTCCGAAGAAATGCTGGCCGCGCTGCAGGCCGAGGTCGAAGCAATTTCCGTCGACCCGGCTATCCGGTTGGTCGTAATTGCTGCGCAGGGCAGAGCCTTCTGCGCAGGGCACGACCTGAAGCAGATGCGCGCTTCGCCGTCGGCCGCGTATTACAAAAAATTGTTCGGACAGTGCAGCAAACTGATGCTGGCGATACAGCAGATGCCCCAGCCTGTGATTGCACGCGTGCAGGGCCTTGCCACGGCAGCGGGTTGCCAGCTGGTTGCCATGTGCGATCTGGCGGTGGCGGCGACCGAGGCGAAGTTTGCAGTGTCGGGCGTGAATTACGGTCTGTTCTGCTCGACGCCGTCGGTCGGCCTGTCGCGCAACGTGCCCCGCAAGCAGGCGATGGAAATGCTGCTGACCGGTGATTTCATCGACGCCGAGACCGCCCGTGAACGCGGCCTGGTGAACCGTGTCGTTCCCTTGGCGGCGCTGGATGACGAAATCGCGAAACTGGCCGCCAGCATCCTCGCCAAGCCGGCGGTCGCAATCGCGATGGGCAAGCAGATGTTCTACCGGCAGGCCGAGATGGGCATCGCCGCCGCATATCAATTGGCCGGCGAAACCATGGCCTGCAACATGATGGATGAGGCTGCGCTGGAAGGTGTGCAGGCGTTCATCGAGAAGCGCAAGCCAGCCTGGCAGCCCTGAGGGCCGCGCGTCCGCAAGCGTTACCGGTGTCAGCCGGTTTTGCTTGCGGGGGCGGGCGCCAGATGGAAGCACTGGATCAGGCAGTTGTGCTCTCCGTCAAAATATTCCCGTTCAGTCTCGCCTTCGGCAAGCACGACAAAGCGTTCCCCGGCCGGAGCGATGACCTCCATTTCCCCCATCGTGTACACATCGTGGAACGGGTCGGCATCAAATGCGCGCCGCATCCGGATATGGCACTCGATGCGGTAACCGTCTATGTGCTTGGTGACGGCATAACTGCGATGCAGGCTGGAGGTGGCGGACAGCAGTCCCGGGAAGGCGATGATTTTTCCTTTACCTTTGGCAGCCTCCAGCATGCCCAGCCTGAACCGGCCCGATGGATTGTTCAGGTTGATGCCCTTGTAGGCCATGATGTCGGACTTTCCGAAATAGGGATGCGCGCACAGCTTGTTCACCGCATTGTTTAGCGCGGTGGTGAATACCCGCATCAGCTCGGTCAGGCACTTGTCGCCGTAATAGGCATGCGCAATGGCGGCGCCATTCACGGCATTGAAGGTGCCGGTGCTGGAATTCACATAGTCGATCAGCGCGAGGAATTCAGATTCGCACAATCGCTGGCTGACCGCCGCAGGATCCCATTGCGCAATCAGATCGTGGTGTGTGCTGCTCATGGCGAGCCCGAGCTCATGGGCGACGTCGGGCGAGAGGACGCTCAAGATCGCGGCCTGCCGGATCTCGTCATTGGCTGCCCAGGTTCTTTCGAACTCCGACAGCAGGAAAGCTTTTCGCTGCGGCCGGATCTGCTGCCGGAACAGGTCGTCGCTGCTCGGTTCGGAAGGCTCGCCGGCGCGTGGCGCCGGCTTTCGGACGACAGTCCGCAAGTCGTAGGCCTCGAACTGGTTCAGCACGGAACTCAGCGCATGACAGGTGGCATAGGCTTCCGCTGCCGACCGCGCCTCGAGGTCCGACGGCGTATGGGGCGGCGCTGCAGCAAGCGCCTGGCTCGACGCTGTCCATAATTGTTCGTGCAAGCGGGTGTCGATCACTCTGCTGCGCAGGCTGGGCACCGGCTCGGGATCGCTGGCAGCACTCCGGACGGCGTCCTTGTATTGCCTCAGCGCTTCCGATAATGAACTGCCGTTTCGGGTCGTTACCCGGTTAGTGACCTGCGCCGGTCGGCTGCCGGCCTGCATTCCCGTTCGTAGCATGGCGTCCCCCCGCTGGATCCCCGAAGCCGGATCAACATGCCGCGGATGGCAGCCGAGTGGGCTTGCCATGATGTTCTGTCTGCGCGGCGTCCTGCCCGTTGAAACGCTTGGTAGTCGATGATCGGATTGTTTACATCGCTAGCGATTGGTGGCAGCCGGTAACCAAACATCTCTAAGCGGAGATCGAACCTTTGATATTCATCAACGAACAGATGATCAGGCGAAAAAAATCCCGCCGATGGCGGGAGGGTCCTGCGAACGCCACAGGGACGAAAAAAAACCCGCAAGCGAACTTGCGGGTTTTTCCAAGGCGCCTGGGTCAGGCTGGCCGGAATTACATCATGCCGTCCATGCCGCCCATGCCACCCATGCCGCCCATGCCGCCCGGAGCTGCCGGCTTGTCCTCAACCATCTCGGACACCATGCAGTCGGTCGTCAGCATCAGGCCAGCGATCGATGCTGCATTCTGCAGCGCCGAACGGGTGACCTTGGCCGGATCCAGCACGCCCATTTCAACCATGTCGCCATAGGTGCCGTTGGCCGCGTTGTAACCGAAGTTACCCTTGCCTTCGAGCACTTTGTTGACGACCACCGACGCTTCTTCGCCGGCGTTGGTGACGATCATGCGCAGCGGCTCTTCGATCGCGCGCAGCACGATCTTGATGCCGGCGTCCTGATCCGGGTTGTCGCCGTTCAGGGTCAGGCTGGCGCGAGCGCGCAGCAGTGCAACGCCGCCGCCCGGCACGATGCCTTCTTCAACCGCAGCGCGGGTAGCGTGCAGCGCATCTTCGACGCGGGCCTTCTTTTCCTTCATTTCGACTTCGGTGGCTGCGCCGACCTTGATCACTGCCACGCCGCCTGCCAGCTTGGCGACACGCTCCTGCAGCTTCTCGCGATCGTAGTCCGAGGTGGCTTCTTCGATCTGCACACGGATCTGCTTGACGCGTGCCTCGATGGCAGCGCTCTGGCCTGCGCCGTCGATCACGGTGGTGTTCTCCTTGCCGATCTCGATGCGCTTGGCCTGGCCGAGGTCATTCAGCGTGACTTTTTCGAGGGTCAGGCCGACTTCTTCCGCAATCACCTGGCCGCCGGTCAGGATGGCGATGTCTTCCAGCATGGCCTTGCGACGGTCGCCGAAGCCCGGAGCCTTGACAGCGCAGGTCTTCAGGATGCCGCGGATGTTGTTGACGACCAGGGTCGCCAGCGCTTCGCCTTCGATGTCTTCGGCGATGATCAGCAGCGGCCGGCCGGCCTTGGCGACTTGCTCGAGCACCGGCAGCAGATCGCGGATATTCGAGATCTTCTTGTCGTACAGCAGGATGAACGGGTTGTCGAGCAGTGCGACCTGCTTGTCCGGATTGTTGATGAAGTACGGCGACAGGTAGCCGCGGTCGAACTGCATGCCCTCGACGATCTCGAGTTCATCATTCAGCGACTTGCCGTCTTCAACGGTAATCACGCCTTCCTTGCCGACTTTTTCCATCGCCTCGGCGATGCGCTCGCCGATCGAGCTGTCGGAGTTGGCCGAGATCGAGCCGACCTGGGCGATCTCTTTCGAGGTCGTGCAGGGCTTGGCGATGTTCTTCAGCTCTGCCACGGTGGCGGTGACGGCCTTGTCGATGCCGCGCTTGAGGTCCATCGGGTTCATGCCGGCGGCCACGTACTTCATGCCTTCGCGGACGATGGCCTGTGCCAGCACGGTCGCGGTCGTGGTGCCGTCACCTGCGTTGTCAGAGGTCTTGGAAGCGACTTCCTTGACCATCTGCGCGCCCATGTTCATCAGCTTGTCTTTGAGTTCGATCTCTTTCGCGACCGAGACGCCATCCTTGGTGACGGTCGGTGCGCCGAACGAGCGCTCGAGCACGACATTGCGGCCTTTCGGGCCGAGGGTGACTTTCACTGCGTTGGCGAGGATGTTCACGCCTTCGACCATCTTGGCGCGTGCGCTGTCGCCAAATACTACGTCTTTTGCTGCCATGAGAATGACTCCTTCAATTGTTCTGCGGGTTCAGTAGACATGTCGCCGTTCCCGGCACTGGCCGGGGTCACGGCACTGCCGGCCGCATCGCGGCACCGGCAGGCCTCAGGTCATTTCTTTTCCACGATCGCCATGATGTCGTCCTCGCGCATCACGAGGACTTCCTCGCCGTCGACCTTGACGGCCTGGCCCGAGTACTTGCCAAACAGGACGCGATCGCCAACCTTCACATCCAGCGGGCGCACTTTGCCATCTTCGAGGATCTTGCCGTTGCCGACTGCGACCACTTCGCCCTGGTCCGGCTTCTCGGCAGCCGCATCCGGCAGCACGATGCCCGAAGCAGTTTTGGTTTCCTGTTCGAGGCGCTTCACCACGACACGGTCATGCAGGGGACGAATGCTCATACGTACTCCTTGAAAACAGTTTAAAAACAGAGGGTTGTTTTACAGTTGCCGCCGGCTGCCCCGGTTTTTCCGGGTGACCGGCCGCACTTGAGTAAACATCGGCCGGAGATGTTGTTAGCACTCTCCGTCGGCGAGTGCCAAGTATAGGGACGGGTGCGCTGATTTTCAAGAATCCCAACAGCAAAAACTTTTTTCCCGCCTTCCGGCGCATTGCCAATTTGAGAAGACGCAAGCCGGTGTGGCGGCGATGCCGCATACCGGCGCTATCATCGGCCAATGGACACTCTGGACACCATCATCATTCCCCGCACCCGCGACCTGGGTGACGGTTTCGAGGTGCGGCGCGCCTTGCCCGCGGTCGAGCGCCGGATGGTCGGCCCGTTCGTCTTCCTCGACCAGATGGGGCCGACGCTGCTGAAACCCGGCGCCGGGCTCGACGTCCGGCCGCATCCGCACATCGGCCTCGCCACTGTCACCTGGCTGCTGGAGGGCGAAATCCTGCACCGCGACAGCCTCGGCAGCGTGCAGCCCATCCGCCCCGGTGAAGTGAACTGGATGACGGCCGGCCGCGGCATCGTCCATTCCGAGCGCAGCGACGCGACGCAGCGCCGCCAGCAGTCCTCGCTGTTCGGGCTGCAGTGCTGGGTCGCGCTGCCGCAGGCCGATGAAGAATGCGAGCCGGACTTCACCCATCTCAAGCCAGGCGAGTTGCCGGGCATCGATGCCGGCGGCGCGCGCGCCGTGCTGGTGGCCGGAAGTTACCTGGGCCTGCAATCGCCACTGCCGACGCGCTCGCCCATGTTCTACATGGAACTGGTGCTGCAGGCGCATGCCCGTTTCGGCATGCCGGCAGAATATGACGAGCAGGCGCTCTATATTGTGAGCGGCGAGGTCGATCTCGGTCCGGACGGCGTCCATGGTGCCGGGCAGCTGCTGGTGACCCGGGCCGGTGCCGCGCTCACCCTGCAAGCCGGGCCGGCCGGTGCGACCGTGATGCTGCTGGGCGGAGAACCGATGGACGGTCCGCGCCACCTTGCATGGAATTTCGTCTCCAGCCGTGCCGAGCGCATCGAGCAGGCCAAGCGGGACTGGCTGGAGCAGCGCTTTGCGCCGGTGGCTGGCGATCCCGAATTCATTCCCTTGCCCGACAACCTGCGCCCGGTCGACTATCCGTAGCCGCTATCCGGCGTTCAGGCGGCGCCACACCAGCCGCGCTGCACCGAGGTCGGCCAGCGCGCTGCCGACCGATTTGAACAAGGTGACCTCGTCGCTCCTTCGCCGCCCGGCATGCTCGGCACGCACCAGCGCCGCCAGCTCGGCCAGCACGGCATCGGCGCCGATCAGGCCGGCCGCGATCGGCTGCAGCAAGTCGCCGGCTTCGGCCAGTGCGCCGTCCCGGGTATCGACGAACAGCGATGCCGAGGCGACCAGCGCATCGTCGGCTTCGCGCATGTCGGGCCGGAAGCCGCCGACCAGGTCGACATGGGTGCCGGCCCGCACCGCGTCGGCCCGCACCAGGGGTTCGGTGCTGGTGGTCGCGCAGCAGATGATGTCGGCCGCGGCGCAGGCGGCGGCAAGCTCGCCGGCCGGCTGCAAGGGGACATGCGGCGCGAGGCCGGCGGCCCGGATGTTCTCCATTGCCGCCTGCACGCGCAGCGGATCGCGGCCCCAGACCAGCACCCGGCGCACGTCGCGCACCGCACAATGGGCGACGGCCATCTCCGGCGCCAGCCGGCCGCTGCCCACCAGCAGCAGCGTCTGGCTGTCCTCGCGTGACAGGAAGCGCGAGGCGAGCGCGGATACCGCTGCCGTGCGGCGCAGTGTCAGGGCCTCGCCATCCATCAGAGCCAGCGGCGCACCGCTGCGCGCGTCCAGCAGGATATACAGCGCGTTCACTGTCGGCTGCCCGCGCGCCCGGTTGTGCGGCGCGACCGTCACCAGCTTCACGCCGATCTCCCGCTCCGCCTCCCATGCCGGCATCAGCAGCAGCGACACCTGTTCCGGCAGTGCATGCGCATGCCGGCGCGGCGCGACTGCCGGCCCGCCAAATGTCTCGCCGAGCGCATCGACCAGCGCCGGATAGGGCAGGTACTGCCGGATGCGCGCGGCATCAATGAAGGGGAGCGATTGTGCGTGTTCCATGGCCGGAGCAGGGTAGGCAGTTGCGGTGCCGGCGTCAACCGGCCCCATGGGATAATCCGCCGCACTGAAGGAGGCTTCATGCGGTCCATGCGTCCGGTTTCGTCATCCCTGTTCCTGCTGCCCGCGCTGCTGGCTGTGCTGCTGCTCGCCGCTTGTGCCGGGCCGCGCGGCCAGCGGCAGGCGGGCGGATTGCCGCCGCCGGTTGCTGCTGCCTTCGCGCAGGCCGGCCTGCCGGCGGACTCGGTGGGAATCGATGTGCGCGCTGCCGAGGGCGGTCCTTCGCTGCTGGCGCTGAACGGGACGCGCGCATTCCAGCCGGCGTCAGTGATGAAGCTGGTCACCACCCAGGCGGCGCTGGAATTGCTGGGCCCGGGCTATCGCTGGATCACCCGCGTTCATGTGTCCGGCCCCCTGCAGGACGGTGTGTTGGACGGCAATCTGATCATCGAAGGGGGCGGCGATCCGCGCCTGGCGCACGAGGACTTGTGGCGGCTGCTGTCGCGGCTGCGCGCGCTCGGCCTGCGCGAGATCCGCGGCGACCTGGTCATCGACAATGCCCTGTTTGCGCCCGGACTGTCGGACGCCGCCGCATTCGACGGTCGCCCCGGCCGGGCCTATAACGCGCTGCCGGACGCGCTGCTGCTGGATGCAAAGGCTCTGACGGTGCGCATGCTGCCCGGGCAGGCCGGCCAGCCGGTCCGGCTTGCGACCCAGCCGCCGCTGTCGGCTTTCGTCATCGAGCCGCCACTGGCTGCCGACGGCCCGTGCGACGCCCTGCGCGAGCGCCTTCAGCCGCTATGGAGCATGCAGGGCCTGCGCTTCGCCGGCAGCTATCCCGTGACCTGCGGCGAGCGCGAGCTCGGCTTCCATTTGTACACACTGGACACGGTCGCCTATGTCGATTCCGTGTTCCGCGCCCTCTGGACACAGCTTGGCGGCAGCCTGGCGGGCGGGACGGTCGCGGGCCGCGCGCCGGCCGGCAGCCGCGAGTTTGCGCAATGGACATCGGCGCCGCTGGCGGAACAAGTGCGCGACATTAACAAGCACAGCAGCAACCCGATGGCGCGCAACCTGCTCTTATCGCTGGTGGCTGAACGCGGCGCCGCGCCGGCCACGGCCGAGGCGGCTGTGCTGCGGGTCGGCAGCTGGCTCACGGCGGCCGGCATTGATGCGCGCACGCTGGTGCTGGAAAACGGGTCGGGACTCTCGCGCAGCGAGCGGGCGTCGGCCACGCTGCTGGCCGAACTGCTGCAGCGCGCGTGGCAGCAGCCGACGATGCCGGAGTTCGTCGCATCGCTGCCGGTGGCCGGTATCGATGGCACGATGGCACGCCGGTTTGCCGCTTCGCCGCTCCGTGGCCGGGCGCATGTGAAGACCGGCAGCCTGGCCGACGTGGCCAGCATCGCCGGCTATGTGACCGCGCGCTCGGGCCGCCGCATCGCGGTAGTCTGCCTGGTCAACCACCCGCGTGCCGCCGACGCGCGCGCCGCCTTCGACGAACTGCTCGACTGGGTGTACCGGAATTACTGATCCTGCCGGCGGGGCGCCAGCAGTACGGTCGACATCGCACCGAGGATCAGCAGCATCGCGACATAGTCCTGCCACTGCGGCGTCTCGCCCAGCATCCATGCGCCCGAGAAGGTACCGATGACCGGGATCAGCATGACCGACAGGCTCGACATCACCGGCGGCAGCAGCCGCGCGAGCCGGAACCACACCACATGGGCGAAGCCGAAGATGATGGCGGCGTTGTAGGCGATCGCGGCCCATTCGACGGCATTCGGCAGCCGCCACTGGCTGCGCTCCAGCGCCAGCGACAGCACGCACATCACGCTGGTGGTCAGCGCCAGCATCCAGAAGGTCAGGGAAATGGTCGGCATCTCGATCCGGGTGCGTTTCATCAGCACTGTGCCGAAGCCCCAGCTGGCCGCTGCGCCCAGCACCAGCAGCGTGCCCAGCGGCTGGCCGGACATCTGGCTGAATTCGCTCGACAGCAGCAGCGCGGCGCCCGCCATGGCCAGCACGATGCCCAGCAGGGCGCGGCCGCTGATGCGGTCGCCGAAGAAAACCAGCCCAGACAGCACCGCCCATGCCGGCATCGTGTAGCCGAGAATCGCCGCGCGCCCGGACGAGAGCAGCTTGACGCCGGTGATCACGAGCGCGTGCCAGACCAGCATGTTCGGTATGGCAAGCCGGATCACCGTCATTGCCGTGCCGGCCGGTACTTTCAGGGAGGCGCCCTGCATGCGGGCGGCGAGGCCGATGACGACCAGCCCGCCGACCATCGAGAGCATGCGGAAGGTGAGCGGCGGGAAGTCGCGCACGCCGACCTTCATCACGGGCCAGTTCACGCCCCATGACAGGATCAGCAGTGCGAGCAGCAGGTAGTCTTTGCGGGTCAGGCCATGCATGGGGCGGCACGATAGCACGACAGGCTACAATGCCGCTGTTGCGAATTCTGAACCTCGACTTGCGTGAAATTCCTCGACAAACTCGGCGCGGCCACTGCCCGCAATGACTCCCTGCTGTGCGTCGGCCTCGATCCCGACATCGCGAAATTCCCGGCAGAGCTGCAAGGCCGGCCGGATGCGATCTTCGCGTTCTGCAAGTCCATCATTGATGCCACCGCCGACATGGCCTGTGCATTCAAGCCGCAGATTGCCTATTTTGCCGCGCTCGGTGCCGAAGACCAGTTGCAGGCCATCTGCGATTACCTGCGGACGGCATATCCGCACATCCCCATCGTGCTGGACGCCAAGCGCGGCGACATCGGCGCCACCGCCGAGCAGTATGCGCGCGAGGCGTTCGAGCGCTACCGGGCCGATGCGGTCACGGTCAACCCGTACATGGGCTTCGACTCGGTCGAGCCTTACCTGCAGTGGCAGGACCAGGGCGTCATCGTGCTGTGCCGCACGTCGAATCCCGGCGGCTCCGACCTGCAGTTCCTGCAGGTGGATGGCAAGCCGCTGTACCAGCATGTGGCGCGGCTGGTCGCAGAGCAATGGAACCGCAACGGGCAATGCGGGCTGGTGGTCGGCGCGACTTTCCCGCAGGAGATCGCTGCAGTGCGCGCGATCGTCGGCGACATGCCGCTGCTGGTGCCGGGCATCGGGGCGCAGGGCGGCGACATCGAAGCCACCGTACGCGCCGGCCAGACAGCCGGCGGCACCGGCATGATGATCAATTCTTCGCGGGCGATTTTGTATGCCAGGCCGGCCGCCGGCGAAAGCTTTGCGCAGGCAGCGGCGCGGGTGGCGCGCGAGACGCGCGACGCGATCAACGCCTTCAGGGCGCGCTGAGTTTACCGGCCCGTTTTTCCTCAACGACCTAGCGATCTCGGCGGCGCTTGTTCAGGCCCGCTGCAGCACTTTCAGCAGGCCGCGCAGCGCATGCTCCGCGGTCTGCTGGCGAACCGCATGGCGATCCCCGCGGAAAACCAGCCGCTCGGTATCTACCGAACTGCCGTAGGCCCAGCCGAAACAGACCGTGCCCACCGGCTTGCCCGGTACGGCGCCTGCCGGACCGGCAATGCCGGTGGTCGACAGCGTGATGTGCGCATCGGTATTGGCCAGTGCCCCCTTGGCCATCGCGCCGGCCACCTCCTCGCTGACTGCGCCGAACTGCGCGATCAGGGCTGCCGGCACCTCGAGCAGCTCGGTCTTCGACGAATTTGAGTAGGTGACGAAGCCGCAGTCGAACCACTCCGACGAGCCGGCGATATCCGTGATCGCCTGCGAGATGCCGCCGCCGGTAACGGACTCGGCCGTCGCCAGCATCCAGCGCCGCTGCTTCAATGCTTCCCCGACCTGTGCCGCCAGTTCGGCCAGCGCGAGTTCGTCCGTTGTTTCCATGGAAGGCTCCGTGTGGTTTTTGCAGGTTTTCAGGTTTTCACAGGAAGCGCCACAGCGCAAGGGCCAGCAACGTGAAAAATGCAGCCAGTATGTCGTCGGCCATGACACCGAAGCCGCGCTTGAAGCGGCGCTCGAATTGGCGGATCGGCGGCGGCTTGGCCATGTCGAGCGTGCGGAACAGCAGCACGGCAATCAGCTCCGACGCGAAATCGGTCGGCGCAATCAACAGCAGGACGAGCCAGATCGCGACGATCTCATCCCACACCATCGACCCATGGTCGGGCACGCCGAGCGCCTGCCCGGTACGGTCGCATGCCCAGATGCCGACGATGAAGCCGGCCACGATCAGCAGGCCCCAGGTCAGCGGCGTGAATACCTGCGGCCAGCGCACGGAGAATGCATGGAAGCACAGCCAGCCGAGCAGGGTGCCCATCGTGCCCGGCATGACGCGCGACAGCCCGCTGCCGAAGCCGAGTGCCAGCAGGTGCGCGGGATGCGACAGCATGAAGCGCGCATCGGGACGCCGCGGCCGGCGCGGCAGGAGGGCATCAGGTGCGGAGGTCGTCATTCTTCAGCGAAATGGTCAAACGAGCGGGAGGGCAGGGCGATCGTCCGGCCGGCGGCATCCACCAGTTGCAATCCGGGTTCGCCCAGGATGCGGCCGATTCGGGTGACCGGCACGCCGCTCTGCCGCGCCGCGTGCAGCACGGCGTCGTGCCGCGCGCGCGGTGCAGTGAAACAGAGTTCGTAATCGTCGCCGCCGTTCAGCGCGCATGCCTGCTGCAGCGCCTTTGGCTGCGCGCGCAAGGCGCTGCCGACGGGCACCGCATCGGCATCGACGACGGCACCGACGCCGGAGCGGTCGAGAATATGTGCCAGGTCGCCCAGCAGCCCGTCCGAGACATCGAGCGCCGCGCTGGCAATGCCGCGCAGCGCCAGCCCGAGCGCCAGTCGCGGCTGGGGCCGGTGCAGCCGGGTGGCGGCCGCATCCGGCACGGAGCCCGCGGCCAGCCTGCCGTAGAGCATCTCGACCGCCAGCCGTGCATCGCCGAGCTCGCCGGAAACCCAGATCTCGTCATCCGGCCGCGCGCCGTCGCGCCGCAGCGCCTGGCCCGGCGCGACACTGCCGAACACCGTAATGCACAAATTCAGGGGACCGCGCGTGGTATCGCCGCCGACCAGCGGGATGCGGTGCAGGTCGGCCAGTGCCAGCAGGCCATCCGAAAACGCCGCCAGCCACTGCTCGTCGGCAGCCGGCAGCGCCAGTGCCAGCGTGAAGCCGAGCGGGCGCGCGCCCATGGCCGCCAGGTCGGACAGGTTGACTGCCAGCGCCTTGTGGCCGAGTGCCTGCGGTTCTGCGCCGGGAAAGAAATGCCGTCCCTCGACCAGCATGTCGGTCGATATCGCCAGCGCCTCGCCGGCCGGCGGCGCCAGCAGCGCACAATCGTCGCCGATACCGAGCAGCACTGGCTCGCCGGCGTGCTGCACGTGCGTGAAATAGCGTGCGATCAGTTCGAATTCCGTGGGCATGGCCGGCATTGTACAGAAGGCACTTTTCAGTCAAGACTCAATTGACTGCAGCGCACAGCCGTGGCCGGGGAGCATTGTGTCCGGTCTGCTAGAATCTCGGGCTTCCCATTCAGTCCGCCAGCCTCAAGGAGAAGCTGCTCAGCATGGATTCCGACAATACGCAAGAACAGGTGCGCCAGCAGTTCCGCCAGGCAGCGCTCGAGTATCACGAGTTTCCCAAACCCGGCAAGATCAGCGTCACGCCGACCAAGCAACTGACCAACCAGCGCGATCTCGCGCTCGCCTACTCGCCGGGCGTGGCCGCTGCCTGCGAAGAAATCGCTGCCGACCCCGCGAATGCATTCCGCTACACCGCGCGCGGCAACCTGGTCGCCGTCATAACCAATGGCACCGCCGTGCTCGGCCTCGGCAATATCGGCCCGCTGGCCGCCAAGCCGGTGATGGAAGGCAAGGGCGTGCTGTTCAAGAAATTCGCCGGCATCGACGTGTTCGACATCGAGGTCAATGAAACCGACCCCGACAAGCTGTGCGACATCATCGCCGCGCTCGAACCGACTTTCGGCGGCGTGAACCTCGAGGACATCAAGGCGCCCGAGTGCTTCTACATCGAGCGCAAGCTGCGCGACCGCATGAAGATCCCGGTCTTCCATGATGACCAGCACGGTACCGCGATCATCGTCGGTGCCGCGATCCTGAACGGCCTGAAAGTGGTCGGCAAGGACATCGCGCAGTGCAAGCTGGTGGTGTCCGGCGCCGGCGCGGCTGCGCTGGCCTGCCTCGACCTGATCGTCGACCTCGGCTTCCCGATCGAGAACATCACCGTCACCGACCTCGCCGGCGTGGTCTACAAGGGCCGTACCGAGCTGATGGATCCGGACAAGGAACGCTTCGCGCAGGACACCAGCGCCCGCACGCTGGCCGAAGTGATTCCCGGCGCCGACATTTTCCTCGGCCTGTCGGCCGGCGGCGTGCTCAAGCCCGACATGGTGCGCCAGATGGCTGACCGCCCGCTGGTGCTGGCGCTGGCCAATCCGACGCCCGAGATCCTGCCGGAGGAAGTGCGCGCGGTGCGCGACGATGCCGTCATCGCCACCGGCCGTTCGGACTATCCGAACCAGGTCAACAACGTGCTGTGCTTCCCGTACATTTTCCGTGGTGCGCTCGACTGTGGCGCGACCACCATCACGCGCGAAATGGAAATCGCTGCCGTGCGCGCGATCGCCGAGCTGGCGCAGGCCGAGCAGTCGGATGTGGTCGCCACTACCTATGGCGTGACCAACCTGTCGTTCGGTCCGGAATACCTGATCCCGAAGCCCTTCGATCCGCGCCTGATGCTGAAGATCGCGCCGGCCGTGGCCCGCGCCGCCGAGCAGTCCGGTGTCGCGCTGCGCCCGATCCGCGACATGGCGGCCTACATGGATCGCCTGCAGCAGTTCGTGTACCACAGCGGCAGCTTCATGAAACCGGTGTTCGCGATCGCGAAGAAGGCGCCGGCTGCCAAAAAGCGCATCGTATTTGCCGAGGGCGAAGAAGAGCGCGTGCTGCGGGCAGTGCAGGTGGTGATCGACGAAGGACTGGCCAAGCCGACCCTGATCGGCCGCCCGGCAGTGCTGGCGCAGCGCATCCAGCGCTACGGCCTGCGCATCCGTCCCGAGGTCGATTTCGAGATCATCAACCCCGAGCAGGACGAGCGCTATCGCTCGTACTGGGAAACCTTCCTGCAGATGGGCCGCCGCCGCGGCGTCACCGAGCAGTGGGCAAAGCTGGAAATGCGCCGCCGCCACACGCTGATCGGCTCGATGGCGATCCACAAGGGCGATGCCGACGGCATGATCTGCGGCACCTATGGCAGCACCGACCTGCATCTGCATTACATCGACATGGTGCTGGGCAAGCGCGCCGGCGTGAATACCTACGCGGCCATGAATGCGCTGGTGCTGCAGGACCGCCAGGTGGTGCTGGTCGATACGCACGTGAACGAGAACCCGAGCGCCGAGCAGCTGGCCGAGATCACGATCATGGCCGCCGAGGAAATGAAGCGCTTCGGCCTGCATCCGCGTGCAGCGCTGCTGTCGCATTCCAACTTCGGCAGCAGCAACAGCGAGGCTGCACAGAAGATGCGCGCCGCGCTGGGGCTGATCCGCGAGCGTGCGCCCGACCTCGAGGTGGATGGCGAGATGCACGGCGATACCGCGCTCGACGCCGGCCTGCTCAAGAGCACCATCCCCGACACGCCGCTGAAGGGCGATGCCAACCTGCTGGTCATGCCGAACATCGATGCCGCCAATATCGCGTACAACCTGCTGAAGGTGACCGCCGGTAATGGCGTCGCCGTCGGCCCGATCCTGCTCGGCTGCGCGCGTCCAGTGCATATCCTGACGCCGTCGGCGACCGTGCGCCGCATTGTCAACATGACCGCGCTGGCCGTGGTGGACGCCGTACAGCGCTGATCCCGGCCTGGTCGTTCCTGCAAGCCGCCGTTCCCGCAAGGGGCGGCGGCTTTTTCATCGGGGCGGGCGGTTACAATACGCGCGCATTCCGGGACCTGCAGGCGAGGCTCCTTTGGCTTCACGCCATCCCCGAGAGGACACGTATTTGAATGGCATCCCGCTCGCCGTCGACCTCGACGGCACGCTGATACAGACCGACACACTGCATGAGGCGGCGCTGCGCGCATTGCGCGAGCGCCCGCTGTCGCTGCTGCGGCTGCCGCTCTGGCTGCTGCAGGGGCGGGCCGTGGTCAAGCAGCAACTGGCCGGCCTGTCGCGTTTCGACCCGTCCGTGCTTCCCTACAACCAGCCCCTGCTTGACTGGCTGACAGAACAGCGCGCGGCCGGACGCCGGCTGGTGTTGTGCACTGCGGCCGACCGCAGCATTGCCGACGCAGTCGCCGTTCACCTCGGGATTTTCGACGAGGTACTGGCCAGTGACGGCCAGACCAACCTGGGCGGCACGCACAAGGCGCAGGCGCTCGAGCGCCGCTTCGGCGCCGGCGGCTTCGACTACGCAGGCAACGCGCGCACCGACATCAAGGTCTGGTCCCGTGCGCGCCAGGCGGTGGTGGTGAATGCACCGGAATCGGTTTCCCGGGCCGCGCGGCAAGTCAGCGAAGTCGGGCAGACTTTCGCGCCGCAGCCGGTCGGGCCCGGCACGCTGGCGCGCGTGCTGCGCATGCACCAGTGGGCCAAGAACCTGCTGCTGTTCATGGCGCCGCTGGCGGCACACATGCTGCCCGAAGCCGGGCTGGCCACCTCGCTGATCCTTGCCTTCCTCGCTTTCAGCCTGTGTGCGTCTGCCGTCTATGTGGCCAATGACCTGCTCGACCTCGACAGCGACCGCCACCATCCGCGCAAGCGGCGGCGGCCGTTTGCATCCGGCCGCGTGCCGGTTGCGATCGGGGTGGCGCTCGCGCCGCTGCTGCTCGGCGGGGCGCTGCTGCTGGCATTGCAGGTCGGGCCGGCCTTTGTGGCGTGGCTGGTCGCCTATTTCGCACTGACCTGCGCCTATTCATGGGGATTGAAGCGGCTGGTGATCGTCGACTGCCTGGTGCTGGCCATGCTCTACACCCTGCGCATCATTGCCGGTGCAGCCGCGGCCGATATTCCGCTGTCGTTCTGGCTGCTCGCGTTTTCCGCCTTCCTGTTCCTGTCGCTGGCCTTCGTCAAGCGCTATGCGGAACTCGAGGTGCAGGCCGGCATCGGCCGCGAACGCGCGCACGGGCGCGGCTACCTGACCTCGGATGCGCCGCTGGTGCAGAGCCTGGGCGTGATGTCCGGTTATGCGGCGGTCGTGGTGCTGGCGCTGTACCTGAACAGCGATTCGGTACTCCGCCTCTATCATTCGCCCGAATTCATGTGGTGCGCGGTGCCGGTGATGCTGTTCTGGATCAGCTGGATCTGGATGAAAGCCCACCGCGGCCAGATGCACGATGACCCCCTGCTGTTCGCGCTGCGCGATCGCGCCAGCCTGGCCGCCGGCGCGCTGTTCTTTGTCGTGCTCATGCTCGGCTCGCGGGGCTGGGCGTGGTAGCGATCAGTGCCTGGGGACGGCTCGGCCGCCACGAGCACCGGCTGCAGGCCCTGGCCGATCGCGCGCGCGCGCCCGGCCAGCTGGCGGCACAGCAACCCGGGCTGGCCTACGGCATGGGCCGCAGCTATGGCGACGTTTGCCTCAATCCCGGCGGCCTGCTGTGGGATACCACCACCCTCGACCGCTTCATCGATTTTGACGAGCAGCAAGGCGTGCTGCGCTGCGAAGCCGGCGTGCTGCTGCGCGACATCCAGCGGCTGTGCGTGCCGCGCGGCTGGATGCTGCCGGTAGTGCCGGGCACCCAGCTGGTTACCGTCGGCGGGGCGATCGCGAACGACATCCACGGCAAGAACCATCATTGCGCCGGCAGCTTCGGCGACCACCTGCAGGCGTTCACGCTGGCACGTACCGACGGCAGCACCACCCGCTGCACGCCCGGCCAGCCGCTGTTCGCCGCCACTGTCGGCGGCCTCGGGCTGACCGGCGTGGTGCTCGATGCCGAGATCCGGCTGCGCCGCGTGCCCGGCCCCTGGCTGGCGGTCGAGACGCGGCCTTACCGCGACCTGCCGGAATTCTTTGACCTCGCCGACGCCGCCGAAGCCGACTGGGAACATACCGTGTCGTGGATCGACTGCCTGAGTCCGGCGGGGCGCGGCATTTTCATGCGCGCCAATCCGGTCGATGCCGGCCTGCGCGAGCCGGCTGACCGGCCGCGCCGCCGCGTGCCGGTCGATCCGCCGCTGTCACTGGTGAACCGCTGGTCGCTGCGTGCCTTCAATGCCGGCTACTACGCGCTCAAGCGCTCGCGCTCGACCAGCGTGCAGCATTACGAGGCCTTCTTCCATCCGCTCGACAACCTGCTCGAATGGAACCGGATTTACGGACCGCGCGGCTTCTACCAGTACCAGTGCGTGCTGCCCCGCGCCTCCGGACGGCTGGGCGTGCAGGCGATGCTCGAGACGATCGCGAAATCGGGCCGCGGCTCCTTCCTTGCGGTGCTGAAGACCTTCGGCGAGCGCGACCCGGTCGGCATGCTGAGCTTTGCCCGGCCCGGCGTCACGCTGGCGCTGGATTTCCCGAACGAGGGGGAGCGCACGCTGCGGCTGTTCGCGTCGCTCGATGCGATCGTCGCCGAGACTGGCGGACGGCTGTATGCCGCGAAGGATGCACGCATGCCGCGCGCATTGTTCGAGGCCGGCTATCCGCGCCTGCAGGAATTCCTGCCGCACCGCGATCCGGGCATCAGCTCGGCGCTGTCGCGCAGGCTGCTGGGATCATGAAAACAACGGAAAACCCCATGCAAAGAATCGTGATCATTGGCGCCAGCTCGGCCATTGCCGAGCATTGTGCGCGGCTCTGGCTGCGCCAGCCAGCCGAGCTCGTGCTGGTCGGCCGCGAACTGGCGCGTGTCCAGCGGATTGCCGACGACCTGCGCGTGCGCAGCCCGCAGTCCGTCGTGCAGGCACTGCAGGCGGATTTCGCCGATCCGGCGGCCATCGCCGCGCTGGCATCGCGGCTGGCGTCCGGGGGAAAGATCGACATCGTGCTGGTGGCCCACGGCAACCTGCCCGACCAGGCCACCTGCCAGCAGGAGCTGCCGGCCGCGCAGCAGGCGCTGCTCGTAAATGGCGTGTCGCCGGCCCTGTTCGCCGAGGCGTTCGCCGGCGTGATGCAGGCAGCGGGCGGCACGATCGCGGTCATCGGCTCGGTGGCCGGCGACCGCGGTCGCAAGACCAATTATGTGTACGGTGCGGCCAAGGGCCTGCTCGACCGCTACCTGCAGGGCATGCAGCATCGCTTCGCAGGCAGCCGCTTGCGGCTGGTGCTCGTCAAGCCCGGACCGACCGCGACGCCGATGACGGCCCACCTGCCCGCGCGCGGGCTGGCGCCGGTCGCCACAGTTGCACAATGCATCGTCGACGGCATCGCCGCCGGCCGCGCGGTCATCTATGCTCCCGCGAAATGGCAGCTGATCATGCTGGTGATCCGGCACCTGCCTCGCTTCATTTTCCACAAGCTGAACATCTGAATGGACATCGACAAGCGATCGCAGAAAATCCTGCTGCCCGGCGGCGCCGGCCTGGTCGGCCAGAACCTGGTCGCGCGCCTCAAGGCACGCGGCTACCGCAACCTGGTCGTACTGGACAAGCACCGTGCCAACCTCGAGGTGCTGCGCCGCATGCATCCCGAGCTGACCATCGAGTATGCCGACCTGGCCGAGCGCGGCGACTGGGAGCACCACTTCGCGGATGCGCACGCGGTGGTGATGCTGCAGGCGCAGATCGGCGGCAATGACTATCGGGACTTCGAGCGCAACAACCTCGACTCCACCCGCCATGTGTTGGACGCGATCCGCACCGGCAACGACATCCGGCTGGTACACATCAGCTCGTCGGTCGTCGAATCGGCAGCTGACGATTACTACACCAATACCAAGAAAGCGCAGGAGCAGATGGTGCTGGAGAGCGGCATTCGCTGCCCGGTGCTGCGCCCGACGCTGATGTTCGGCTGGTTCGATCGCAAGCACCTCGGCTGGCTCTCGCGCTTCATGCGGAAAGTGCCGGTGTTCCCGGTGCCCGGCGACGGCCGCTACATGCGCCAGCCGCTGTATGTCGGCGACTTCTGCAACATCATCATCAGCTGCATCGAGCAGCGGATCAGCGAGGGCGTGTTCAACATCTCGGGACACGAGCAGGTCGATTACATCGACATCATCCGCGAGATCCGGCGCGCCACCGGCGCGCGCAGCCTGATCGTGAACATTCCCTACGGGCTGTTCCATGGATTGCTGTGGCTGTGGGGGAAGTTCGACCGCAATCCGCCGTTCACCACCCAGCAGCTGGCGGCGCTGGTGGCGCGCGATGAATTCGAGGTGATCGACTGGCCGCGCATTTTCAGCGTGCGCAGCACGCCGTTTGCGGAGGCGATTCGCGAAACTTTCTGCGACCCGACCTACAGCCGCGTCGTGCTGGAGTTCTGATGGCAGCGTCCAACCAGAGGATTGCAGTACTCGGTGCCGGCCCGATGGGGCTGGCCGTCGCCTACCAGCTCGCGCGCGACGGCCATCGTCCGGTGGTCTTCGAGGCCGACGACCGGGTCGGCGGCATGACGGCCTGCTTCGACTTCAATGGCCTTGCGATCGAGCGCTACTACCATTTCCATTGCACGTCCGACCATGCCTTCCTGCAGGTGCTGGATGAACTCGGGATTGCCGACCGCATGCATTGGGTGGAAACGAAGATGGGCTACTGGTACCAGCGCCGGCTGCAGGCCTGGGGCAATCCGTTGGCCCTGCTGAAGTTTCGCGGGCTGTCGCTGACGGCCAAGTTCCGCTACGGCCTGCATGCCTTCCTGTCGACCCGGCGCACCGACTGGAAGCCGCTCGATACTGTCGAAGCCACCGGCTGGATCCGCCGCTGGGTCGGTGCCGAGGCATGGGAAGTGCTGTGGCGCCGCCTGTTCGACTACAAGTTTTACGACTACTCCGACAACCTGTCCGCCGCCTGGATCTGGAGCCGCATCCGCCGCATCGGCCGCTCGCGCTATGACCTGTTCCGCGAGAAGCTCGGCTATCTCGATGGCGGTTCGACCACGCTGCTGACCGCGCTGCGCGACGACATCGAGCGCCATGGCGGCGAGATCCGCCTGCAGTCGCCGGTACGGCGCGTGCACATCGAGCAGGGTCGCGTGACCGGCGTCGAGACGGCTGCCGGTGTCGAAGCCTTCGACAAGGTGATCAGCACGATCCCGCTGCCCTACGTGCCGCGCGTGATGCCCGACCTGCCCGACGACATCCTGCAAAAGCTCGGCGCACTGAAAAACATTGCGGTGGTCTGCGTGATCGCAAAGCTGGCGAAGCCGCTGACCGAGAATTTCTGGCTGAACGTGAACGATCCCGAGATGGATATTCCCGGGCTGGTCGAGTATTCGAACCTGCGGCCGCTCGACCATGCCATCGTGTATGTGCCGTTCTACATGCCGGGCGAGCATCCGAAATACCAGGAGAGCGACCAGGTATTCATCGACAAGGTTCGCCGCTACCTGAAGACGATCAATCCTGCGCTGTCGGATGCCGACTTTATCGATATCCGTGCCAGCCGCTATCGTCATGCGCAACCGATCTGCCCGCCGGGCTATCTCGACAGCCTGCCGCCGGTCGCATTGCCGGTGCAGGGGCTGTGGGTCGCGGATACCTCTTACTACTATCCGGAAGACCGCGGGATTTCCGAGAGCATCGGCTTCGGTCGCCAGATGGCGCGCCAGGCAGTGCAGGGCCGGCCATGATCCGGCATTTCATGAGCCGGCAGTTCCTCGCCTTCCTGCTGACCGGCGGTCTGGCCGCCTGCGTCAACTTCGGCTCGCGCATCCTGTATGACCGCTGGCTGGATTTTTCGAGTTCGGTCGTGCTCGCCTACCTGACCGGCATGGTCACGGCGTTCATCCTCGCGCGTGTCTTTGTGTTCACCGGCGGCAGCCAGTCAGTCCGGCGCAGTGCCCTGATTTTCGTGCTGGTGAATGGCGTTGCGGTACTGCAGACCTGGGCGATCAGCATGGCGCTGTATTACCTGCTGCCGCTGGCCGGCGTCGAGCATTACATGCCCGAGATCGCGCACGCGGTCGGCGTGGCGGCGCCGGTCTTCACCAGCTACCTCGGGCATAAGAAATTCTCGTTCAGATAAGGCCGTAGGTCTCGAGGAAGCGGCAGCCGTAGACCGGCAGGAAACCCGGGAAGCGGTAAAAGCGCTGCGCCGCCGGTTTGATCACGCGGTCGAGATAGTTCCGGAAACGGAAGCCCTGTCCGTCCGCTACCCAGAAGCGCGCTCCCCCCAGCTGCAGTTCGCGCACGTCGACGCGCTCGAAATAGGCCTCGATCGACGCCGGATCGATGCGGCGCGTGCTGAAGATGCGGATCGGCTGGCCGTCGAGCTTGCTGAAGTCAGTGATGTTGTCGTCGAAGCGTGCGTGGAAGCTGCCAGGGCCGAACACTGGCACATACTGCTGCCGGTGGTAGGCCAGCAGTGACGACTGGCTGTACGACTGCGTCATCAGCGTGCCGCCGGCCGGCAAATCCCTCGCCAGCTCGCTGACCAGCGCATCGCCCTCGCGGTGCATTACCAAATCGGTGTGGATCTTCATCGAGCGGAAGCTGTCGTTCGGCAGGTGCAGCAGCAGCGCCAGCGCGACCAGGTGCGGCAGCCCCAGCCACAGCACCCAGCGACGATGCCGCTGCAGGGTGGCGTCCTCCAGCTGCAGGCCGGCGAACAGGAACACGAAAGGCAGGAAGGCCAGCACCCAGTGCAGGCCGATCGTCCTGTAGAACGACAGCGCCAGGAACAGCGTGAACGGCACGACGAACAGCATCGCCAGCTTCCACTGCCGGCGCCAGCCGCCCGCGCGCAGCAGCTGCCACGCGGTCCACGGCGTGACCAGGTAAAGCAGCATGCCGAGATAGACACCGACCTGGCCGAGCGACAGCTGCGAACCTTCGTTCCGGTTCATCAGGTTGAACAGGATGTTGTTCCAGCAGTGGTTGGCGTTCCATGCGAGGTTCACCAGCATGAACGGCAGCGAACAGAGCGCGACCAGCAGCAGCCGCCACCAGCCGCCGCGGCGCGGCAGCAGGTAGACCGCGTAAGCAATCGCCAGCAGCCCCGCGAAATACTTCGAGAACAGCGCCAGCCCGAGCAGCACGCCGCTGGCTGCATACCAGCCCGGCCTCTCGCTCAGCTCGCCGCGAATGAATGCATAGCCCGAAAAAAACAGGAACAGGATCAGCGGCGTATCGGTCGTGATCAGGTTGAGCGACCAGGTGAACGGCAGGGCAAGGAACAGGCTGCCCAGCAGCCAGCGCCTGTCTTCGGCATAGGGCTGTAGCCGCTGCAGCAGGTCCATCATGCCGAAGGTGACTGCGATCCACAGCAGGATGGCGGGCAGCCTCAGGACCAGCGGATCAGACGATACCTGCTGCAGCGCCCACAGCCACCAGCCTGCCATCGGCGGATGGTCGTAGTAGCCGCCCCAGTCGAGGTGGCGTCCCCATTGATAGAAGTAGGCTTCGTCACCCGTCAGCGGCAGGGC